>NZ_JBHFCS010000009.1:0-200559 GCF_044143025.1 Pseudomonas sp. TR47
AAATGAACCCGCAGCATCGCCATCAACGTATACGCCGAACGACCGCCTTCGCCCTTCGGGTAATGGGGTTCGATCAGGGCAACCGAACCCATTCAGGGTAAGACTCGGTCAATCTCGTTCAGGAACAGTTCCTTGCGGATCTGCTTGTCTTTCCCACTTACTCCGCGCCGACAAAGAGCAACTGTCAGAGCGCAAAACTCGGGCAATTGGATCGCCGCATATCATCAGAACTGGGAAGCCATTTCAGGACGGCCCGATTGGGGTAGACGCTGCTCCATAAACTCTGTGAAAGAATGCAGAAGAACCATGTTGCCATTCCCGCTTAGATGATCACCATCTAGGAACAGGGGTTTGCCATCGCGGTAGGCGTCACACTCCCGGCCTGGACACAGAACCGGGAACGGATCCCATACGGACGCTCCCGGGAGTTGCTCGATCATTTTCGCGTAGGACTGCAGCACAGGTTTGCGGAAACTCTCCAACAGGTCTCGAGACACGCTGAAACCAGGCCGGCAGATCGGATTTTCGTGATTGAACCAGTCGGCACAGCGGAACGGCGGCGCCCTGAACAGCGGCTTTGGTCCTTCGAAAACAATCTGCACCCCATTTCCGGCGAAAGCTTTGAGCGTGGCAACGGCATCGATGACGGCCCGGTCGCGACCTGCATCGGCCTTCGGCCCAAACATCTGTGCACTCGCAGCTGCATCATCGAAGGTCGCCCATTGGTCCGACAAGCGAGCAAGACGTAGCGAAGCTAGGAACAAAACATCTCCAGGCTTGAGCCGCTTACGCAGGTCCTCAAGAGAAGCCTTAGCATACTGTTGGCATTGTGCATTGTCGTTTTCGCGAAACGGTTGGAGGCTGACGAAAGGGCAACCGCCATTATTGTAGGCGAAGATCTGCACATTGTTACGAATGGCGTACTGCTTGAACAAGCCTTCGTAGGCAAGGGCATGGGAGTCGCCGATGACATATATACTGCGCGGATTAAGAGAGCGCGGCGTCGTACAGTTATACGGTTTGTAGATCATCATCAACCCGCCGCCTACCGTGTGGTACTCGGGTTCGGCCAAACACCCTGGATGGTCAGTACTGAAAAACGGACCATGGGGATACCACTCGTCCTGATTCTTGCTCAAAGTACTGAGGGAAATCTTATGGAGGTTCAACGACAGCTGGTTGGCCCCCCACCAACTGCCACCGATGCATCCCAAACCAAGCAGGATTATGGCTGTTTGCGGCATGCGGCGCAGGCTACGTGAGTGGCGAATCGGGTTTTCGATGAGGGTGTACGACGCAATTGCCAATGCGAATGCGACAATAACCGCCAATGTACGCAACAAGGGGGTATCAAGACCAATTGTCCACCGGAAAAACACGAACACGGGCCAATGCCAGAGATAAAGGGAGTAGGAAATACGACCAACATAGACGAATGAGGCGCTACCCAGTAGTTTGTGCAAACGCTGTAGCTGGGGGTAGTGATGCAAAAAGTAGATAACGCCCAAGGTGCCGGCAACTGCAGGCAAAGCCCCAGGGAAAGGGAAATGCGCAGGGGAGGAGAAAACCAGCCCCCCCAGCAGTAACAGCAACGAGAGCGCGCCAAGCACGCCTCTTAGCGGACTCGTAGAAACATTGTCGTGTGCCGACTTCTGTTGCGTCAGCTGGAATAGTAAGACACCCGCAGCCAGCTCCCAGAAACGGCTGGGGGTAAGGAAGTAGGCTGCGGTCGGGCTACTACCGCTCTGCCAAGCGGCAAACACTAAGGATGCGAGCCCTGCCGCCGTAAACAGGGCGATGGACAGAATACGACCTTTACGGCCACTCAACCAGGCCAGGAACAGCAGCGGAAAGACGAGGTAGAACTGCTCTTCGACCGCCAAGGACCATGTGTGGGTGTATGGGTTGTATTCAGTGGTCGGTGCGAAGTAGTCACGGCCAGTCTGGGCCAGAATGAAGTTGCTCAATCCAAAAAATGCGTACAGGCCGGTTTTTTGGTTCACCGCACTGAGCCATGAAGCAGGAACGAACAAGGCCGTGAGATAGGCGGTTACCAAGAGGCAGATAATCAGAGCGGGAAAGATTCGCTTGATACGGCGGGCATAAAAATAGGCCAGAAACTGCAATATGCCACGCCCACGGAAGCTTGCTATCGACGCACTAACCACAAACCCAGAGATGACGAAGAATACGTCAACACCCACGAAGCCGCCGGGTAGCCATGGCCCATTGAGGTGGTAGATCAGAACCGCGAGAACAGCGATAGCTCGCAAGCCGTCGATATAGGGGTAGTACGGTGTGTGTGTACTAGACAATAACGGGGGAAGGCGCATGGTGAGACTCTCGAAAAATTTTTTAAAATAGCGCTAAACTTGGCGAAAAAAAAGCTATCCCGAAGTTTCAGCTCTATACCACGGACACTGACTTCCAGGCTACATTGCCTTCGAACTTGTTGCAGTAAGTGCGCCGCTGCCGCCCGAGAGGCAGCAGCTGGCTAAGTCACTCTTCTGAAGTCCCCCTAAATAATAAGCGCTGGAGATTGTCCGCACTCTGCTGCCAAGTAAGCCAAGGCATGCCAATGGAGGATGGCTTGAAACCTTGCCGCACCCACTGGGTAATGGCATCGGCTAGCTGCTGGGGCTCCTGTGCGCGGAAATAACAGGCATGATCGCCTGCTACCTCACGGAATACTGGAATGTCCCGAGCCAAGATCGGAAGCCCCTTCTGCCCCGCTTCGATCAATGGCAGGCCAAAGCCTTCATCCTCCGAAGCCGCTAGCAGTCCATCGACCTGCGTGTAGACTCGCTCGAGAAACTCGTCAGACGGTCCGTCGAGCCAGAACATTCGACGGCTTTTCTCTGGGTGGTTGGCAAGCCGCTCCAGTAACTGAGGAATATTGCGTTGCTGGTTAGTGGGCAACTCTTGCCAGCCCGCCCGCCCTACGATCACCAAGTTGACATCAAAGTCTTGCCGCCAGAGTAGGCTGAACGCTTCTAGGGCCTGCAAATAGCCTTTGCGCGGTTCCAGGGTTCCAACCATTAGCACTGTCGGGCGCTCCGCCATGATCGCCAGCAGTGCCTGCGCATCGGCGGGCAATCCCATGCTAGGGGACGAGTTGGCCAGATCTGCACCGTGGTGGGAGTAGTCGAAGGTGAAATCAGCCATCCTTTGCGGCAGTGTTTTTTGCATCCACTTGCGGAACTCCCCGGCCACGGTCTCGGTGACGCAAACAACGCCATCAAGCATGCTTACATGCCATAACCATTCGGAGAAATGCCTGTCGGCCTGAGGGGGAAACAACTCGGGGCGAGTGACCGGCAACAGGTCATGTACCAGCATCCGGCAGTTGACGCCACTGGCCTGCATCCTCTTGAACAAGCCCGCCTGACTGGCTTGAACCAGTGCATTGCCGGAAATATCAAAGGCAATCAGTTGGTCAGCCGGGCTATAGTCGATTGCCCGATCGGTCAGGACATCAGGCAGATTGAGTAAGCGATTAGTGAATGCATTGGCATAACGATAATGCCAACGCCCACCGGCATTAGACAAATAGACTGGCTCAACACGTACTCCTGCGGGAGGATTCTTGAGCAATGCGAGCGTCAGCGCCTTGGCAACGCGCTCAATTCCGCTATGTCGGTCTTTGGCACAGGTGCCGCTGATATCCAGCAACAGTTGTCGTGGGCGAAGTGGATCGGGTGTGCCCTGTAGAATACTTTCAGCAAAGCCGAGCAGCTCGCCACTCTCTCCCGGCGTCAGCGATTGTGCGGACACCACCTGCACCAACTCCTGCTCACGCTGACGATTGCGTTGGGCATATTGCTCGATGGCCGTGTGATAAAGCGCCGCACAATGCTGAGGGGTGTGTTGCTGCTCAATGAACTCGCGAGCGCGCTGCCCCAACGCAGTGCGCGCCGCCTCGTCGTGCCGCAAGAACTGCAGCGCTTCGGCTAGTTGCACGATATCGAATTGATCGGGCAGACGGTAAACGCCCTGCTCTGGTAAATCAGCCATGCTACCATTAGCATTCACTATAGTGGCCAGGCGATAATTCATGCAATCTAGCACTGCGGCGGATGTTTCGCCGCGAGACAAGCTACGTAGTTGCACCGCCAGGTCAGCTGCAAATAGGTAATGCTTGAAGGTTGAGCTATCTGCCCAGCCCGTCACGGTAATCCGCGATCGTTCACCTTGGTCGACGAGTTGCTTGCGCACCCGCTCACAATACTCGTCACTCCCCAGCTCCCCCACGAATACCAGATGGCAACGTGAATCGCTAGCTAGGTCTGAGGCGAGCCAAGCACTAATCAACTTATCATTGAGCTTGGTTTCCCCAAGCATGCCGAAACTGCAAACGACGAATGCATCATCAGTCAAACCCAATGCTTCTCGGGCGAAATGACGAGCATCGTCACTCGAAGCAGCCAATTCACGCAGCAAGGGGATCTGCGTCCAATCGGTAGCCGCTTGAGAGCCGTACCATTGCTCGACAAGCCGTACTGACACCGCCGAGTGCACGATGACACCCTGGGCTTTTTCGAGAATGCTGCGGTTGAATGGATAACGCACCGCGACCTGTCGCTCATCCACTTGTGCCTCAATCAGCGCAGCATAACCATGACTATAGTACAGCTCACGCATCTTGACGCCGCCAAAGCCTGGCCGGCTTTCCATCGACCAGATCAGCCCACTCAGGTAGAAGTCATGCAGGACGATGATACCAGGCACGTCTTCGATCAATTCGGCCATATAGCAGTGCCATGGCGAGTTGCCAAAGTGGTAGAGCACCGCACTGTACTGTGAGGCATGCTGTCGGAGCCAAGCCGCTTCGCGGAGCGGGAAAAGACTCTCCTGCACTTGTGCGGCATCGTCGCCGTCGACGATGACATCAATGTCGTAATACCGAGCCAGCGCCGGCAGAAGTTCGGCACTATAGTCGGCGATGCCAGTACGATCTGGCGGCATCGGGGAAACATAAGCCAAGCGAGGTCGCCCGCTTGTTTGATGCTCAACCGACGAGCTGGCGGACTCAAGCAGCCTATGCAACCGTTTGCTCAACTGCAAAACACGAGGCGAGTAGCTGCGAAGCAGGTCAGACAGGACAGGTTGGCTCATGCGACCCAATGCTTGGGTTACCTTACGCAGATGCCTTTCCAGACCGGGAACCGCCTTGATAGCCTTACGTAAGACTCCAAGCAGCTTCGGTCTGCGGCTAACATAACCAAGCACTGTAAATAGAGGCATGGCCAAGGTGCGCTTCAGATTCACACGGTCCATATGACGCAAGGTATCGGCCAGCTCTCGCATTGGTCGCGTGATACGCCAGGAGCGGCTGCTATAAATAAGCTGCAATTCAACTTGGACTTTTTCGATGCGTTCGATGTTGGCCGTACATAGTTTGGCAAAATGATCTATGTTGGCCGCGCTAAGCTTAGCCAAATGATCTATGTATTCGCCTTGAGCACGGAACTGCTCCTGCAGCATACGGTCGTGACGCTGCGCAAGCGTCGCTAGCTCCAAGCCATAACTCTGTGCGAATAGCTCGCCAAAAACATCACGCTCACCTACCGTCGGCACGCACTTGCGTGCAACGATCGCATAATCAGGGCTGACACCGTACAGCACCTGCCAGAGACCAATATGAGCCTCTTCAGACTTCAGCTGTGGGTCTTCCTGCAGCCGCACAATCTTACTTTGCGCAAAACCGGAGTACTGACAAAGAAACTCTAGGAACTGCGCTGGTACCGGACACTTGTGGGTTGGATCCAAGTAAAAATTGGTGGTCCCTACAATCAGATTTTCAGCATTTGGCGTCTCGAGAATCAGCAGACCACCTTCGCTCAACGTTCGATTTGCCTCCTTGAGCAAGGCCCTGAGGTAATCAAATGTCAGGTGTTCAACAACATGAAATGCCGAAATTAGGTCTAGGCTAGCCTCTGGGAGCCCCTGCAGCGCTTCCAGGGCATCTTGATTCCGGGCATTCAGACCACGCTCCTGACAGGCCGCGAGCATCGAGTCATCGAGATCGACGCCTTGAGCGTCTAGGCCATGCTCCATGAGAAGTTGCAACCACTCGCCACGCCCACATCCGATATCGAATGCTTTGGGAATGGGCTTGGCCTGCCGCAGGGCAGCAATAAAGGGGGTATAGCCCTCTAGGCGAGAGCGGATAACTTCACGGGAGGCTCGGAAGCGCTCTTCCAGCGCACGATAAAAATCATCACTCATGTCGTTGTTTGCTCTCCAGATGCGCGTCCAACCAAGCAACGCCGGCAAACTCGGCTTGGCTACGGTTTACAATTTCAAACATCAAGGCTCGCTCTTGCCAGGCATAGTTACACTCGATGTGCCCGACAATGCTGTGCAATGCCAAGGTAATCGAATATGTACCTGGCCCAATGTTGGCGGGAAATACAAAAGACCACGACAGCTCGGCACCAGCTTTAATGTCGTAAAAAATGTCGTCGAGCAGACGTGTATTGGTGCCGAAAACGTCTTGCCCGTAGCGGTCTTTGATCAGAAAGCCCAGCACTAGGTCTGGAATGTCCAAGTACGCATGTGCCGAAACATTTAGGCGTACCACCTGGCCGACATCCACGACCTCCACCGGATTGCCTTGATCGTCGCAAAGATGATGATGGATAAATTCAACCTCACCCGTGCCAGAAAGCAATGCACCACGGCTTTGGGGATCGGCGATTATCTGCTGATCCTGATGAGCTGCCAAGAGTGCGTTGTAGTAGTCCATGACGGCATCCGGCTCACCCTCCATAGCAATAGTTCCACCATCCAGCAGAATAGCCCGATTGCAAATACTCTGGATGGCCTGCTTGTCATGGCTCACCAACAGTAACGTGGTGCCTTGGCGGGTAAATTGGCGGATACGATCAAAACTCTTATGTTGGAAATAAGCATCACCAACAGATAGCGCTTCATCCACAATAAGAATTTCAGGACGCTCAGCCGTTGCTACCGCAAACGCCAAACGCGCCTGCATGCCGCTGGAATAAACCCGGACTGGCAACTCGAAGTAATCGCCAACTTCAGAAAAGGCATGAACCGCATCAATAAAACCATTGATCTGTTCCTGAGAGAACCCCATCAGGCCGGCAACATGATAGACATTCTGCCGACCTGTCAGATCTGGATGAAATCCCATACCCAGTTCAAGAATGGCCGCCACACGGCCATTGATTTGGATCTGCCCCTTACTGGCCTTGAGGGTACCGGTAACGATCTTGAGCAGCGTGCTCTTACCGGCCCCATTTAGACCAATGAGGCCAACTGCCTCGCCGGGCTGCAAGGCAAAGGAGATGTCATGCAATACCCATTTATGCTGCACCGACGGCACTGGCACGCCTAACCAGGAGAGCAGGCGATGGATTTCACGGGTATACTTGTTGAAGGACTTACCTATACCCTCAACATTCAAGGCAGCAGTCATAATACATCCACCACTTCATCGATGGCACGTCGATAGAGAAGCGCTGCGAACAAAAGAGCCACAGCCGCAAAAATTGCAGGGTAAAGTAACAGCCCTAGATCAGGCGCGCGACCATACACCAGAACGCTCTGATAGGCCTGGACAATCCCTGTCATAGGGTTGAGATATAAATAATCGCGGTAATGCTCGGAGAGCAGATCGATATGGTAGACAATCGGTGTTAACCAGAAGCCAAACTGTAATACGATAGTGGCGACCTGGCCTATATCTCGGAAAAACACATTGAACAACCCCAGCGCCAAACCTAACCCGAGCGCCAGCCCTATCACAAGGAGAAACAGTACCGGCAACCATAGCAACTGAAAACTGGGCGCATGGTCCAGCAAGGAAAAAATGAGCAGGACCGATGCAAGCAGGACAAGGTTATTTAGCAGTGCACTTCCACAGACAATTGTTGGTAGAGCGAGCCGTGGGAATACCATTTTTTTGAGGAGGTTTCCGTTTTCAATAAATACACTTATGCAACGCCCGAGTATTTCAGAAAACAAACTCCAGGCTAGGATGCCTGCTGTTAGGTAAATAGGATACGCATAAGTACTATTTAGCCCCGGCAGCTTGGCGGCCAAAATCACGGAAAGCACGAAGGCATATATCACTACTTGAGCCAGTGGATAAATAACAATCCAAAGAAGACCGAGCCGGCTACGCACTACGCGGGCAATGAACTCATTACGAATTGAGTTCCTGATGAAGTGGCGAGCATGCCATAGTTCTAGAATAGAGCTATTCAAGTGAGACATTCCTATTGAGGACCGTTTGCACAAAGCTTAAAGAGGACCCTTCTTCGGGACTGAAAACGCTCGACAGCATTGCCTGATGCTCGGGCATTGCAGTCAGCTCGTCTTCTTCCAGTCTTTGAGCCAATGAACGGCGGGGACACTGTTGTCATAACCTTGATACCGGCGATGCGGCCTTTGGCGATCTGATACGCGCGACCCTCATCTAACGGAATAGGTACCGAGAGCATGATGCCGCAAATGGGGTCGCTAGGAGACAACTCGATTAGGCCGGAAGCGTTAAGCATCAACGAAGTCTATCACCACGCGAGGCGACGGGAAACGGACGGGAAACCACAGGGCCGAGCTAACGCGGCCCGCCAGATACGAATCGGCAATCCGCCCTGACGAAAGCGCTTCCTAACAAATGCCCCATTCTATATCACGAAGCGTGAGCAGGTAGACGCAGACCTAGCTAATTTGCGGCGCTAAGCGCCGTCCCCCAGCCTTTCTTCAACAGCGGGTGTTCAGATAGCCTCATCCTGGCCTGTTATACCGGTGGTGATAGCGGCGCTCATTATAGGTTGCATTCATTGATTGTTTTTTCGATCAG
This sequence comes from Pseudomonas sp. TR47, assembly GCF_044143025.1. Lineage (NCBI taxonomy): Bacteria > Pseudomonadati > Pseudomonadota > Gammaproteobacteria > Pseudomonadales > Pseudomonadaceae > Pseudomonas > Pseudomonas sp. TR47. Next base: position 8,834 of record NZ_JBHFCS010000009.1, read on the forward strand.
GGACAATCTCTTCATAACCGCTACTCAACCAAGCATTAACACTTTCAACGCTCTCAGAAGATAGCTTGCCTGCCCAGCGGTTGAGAATGAACAGGTTGGTGATGAAATCATACTGCGTTCTCAGCAGGTCGCGACGAACCGTGAACTCGTTCTGCGTTGCAGTTAGCACATCGACAGCACTGACTACGCCATAGGCGAACGCCTTCTCGGCGGCAATACGCGATTTCTCTGCAGAAATCAAGGCTTTACGATTGGCTCGCAAGCTTACGACGCTCGAGTCGGCAGTCAAGTAGGCGTTCGTAGTCTCTTTGGCGACCTGCCGACGCGTGGCAATCAGCTGTTGCTCCGTAGTCAGTTGATCTTGATAGAGACCCCGCACACGCGCAGAAGTTGAGCCACCACTATAGATCGGGATTTGTACATTGACACCCGCCACGTAACTGTCGGTACGGGGTACCGCTGAGTTGTTGTAGCCTTCGTCGGTCTGCTGAGCACTGAGATTGAGGCTAACGGTAGGGTAATGACTGCCTTTCCCTCCGCGAAGAGCTGCTTCCGCAGCACCCAGAGCGCTTTCAGCCGCCTTTACTTGCGGGTTCTCAGTAACAGCGGTTTGCACCCACTCCTCCAAGCTCTGGCTGGACACCTGCAGTTCGACATCGTTGCGCACACGACTCAGACGCTCCCGAACCGGACGACCAATGATCTCCGAGAGCGCTGCACGACTCAAGCGCACCTGGTTCTTGGCGTCCACCTCTTGGGCGATGAGGGAATCGACACGAGTCTGGATATCAAGTTGGTCAGTAATTTTCGCCATCTGCTTGGCCAGTAACGCGTTGACCCGGTCGAGATTCTTCTGCGTGACACCCAATTCAGCCTGCACCAAGCTCAACTCATCATCAGCAGCCAGAGCAGCAAAATACCGCTGCGCGAGGTCGACGGTTGCCTCGGCCTGAGCCTCTTCGGACTCGGACTCAGTCTGTTTGGCCAGATTTTGGAATTTTTTCCAGTTCTCCCATGCCGACTTGTTGTAAAGGGCTTGGCTGAGAGTGACACTATAGCTTGCGCTGTTGTAAGACTGGCGAATCAACTCATTGCTCTGGGTGATGCGATTCTTTCCCGCATTCATCTGGACCTGCGGCAGCAAGCCGCCGAGGGCTTCACGCTGTTGCTCCTTACTCGACTGCGCCTTTGAATATGACGCCAGCACTCGCGGGTCCTCCAAGCGTGATTCACGATAGAGCTGGATCAGATCGGTCGAGTAGGTCTTGACGCTGACACTAGAGGAAGACGGCGTGGGCGGCTCGGCGGTCTTTGGGTCAGAGGCATGGGCAGGCATCACCAGAATGCCTGCCATTAGGCAGGGATACAAACGACGCACAATCACTCCTCAATCATCGACTGGGCAATCGCATTACGCGCCGGCTGCAAAATGTATTGCAGCATGGTTCGCTCACCGGTCTTAATCAGCACTTCGGCGGGCATACCGGCTAGCAGCTTGAGCTCGCGATTATCCAGCTTCTTCATGCCGTCGGCAGTAACCTTGACGCGTGCCAGATAGTATGAAACGCCCGTTTTTTCATTGGTCAGGCGGTCCCCAGAAACATTGACCACCTCCCCTTCGATCACCGGCGTAGTAGCCGTATTGAACGCACTGAAGCGAATATCAGACTTCCTGCCGATGGCAATGCGATTGATATCGTTTGTCGGCACCTCAGCTTCGACCACCAGGTCAGATACGGATGGCACGATATCGAGCAGCGGTGTAGCTGGACGTACGGTACCGCCAACGGTATGCACCGTCATGCCAATGACCATACCGTCGTCAGGCGAACGAATGACAATGCGATTAAGCCGGTCAACCAGCGCTGCGGTACGTTCTTGCAACTCGTAAACCTTGGTTTGTGTCTCAGACAACTGTTTGGAGACCTCGGACTGAAAGTCCTTATTGATCTGCAGGATTTGCAACTGGGTCTCGTTGATCTGTAGCCGGGTCTTGGTAATAGTAGAGCGGTGATCGGCCACCTCCGTGCGCAGCATGTTGAGCTTGCGCTGAGAATCAAGCAGTCGTTGCTTGTCTACGAAGCCTTCCTTAAGTAGTTCATCGAGATCGGATATTTCGCTGCTATAGGACTTTTCCAAGCTGTCCTTGGTGATGATCATGGACTCGATACCCTTGATCTGCTGCTGCAGTTGGCCTACACGCTCCTGCAACACCGCGATTTGCCCAAGGCGTGCACCACGCCTAGCGTTGAACACCTGGACTTCGCCAGCCTCAGCCTCCTTGGCGCGCGGCGTATCGAACTCGGAAAGTCTACTAAAATTAATGGCCTGGAGATCGTCACGCTCAGCGACCAGGCGCGCTTCCATGACTCTCGCGGCGATCAGTAGGTTATGGTTGACGTCATACTCGGCGCGTAGCTGGGATTCGTCGAGCAAGATCAGTGGATCACCTTTCTTGACCATGTCGCCATCATGCACTAGGACATCCTTGACGATGCCACCTTCGAGATGCGAGACGGTCTTGCGGTAAGTCTGAACAGTCACTACGCCAGGGGCGTAAACCGCCCCATCGATAGGAGCAAAAGCAGCCCAACCGCCGAAGATACCAAACACCACTAGAATAACGGCATAGCCGAAACGACGAATCTTCAGGTCAGAAACGGGCAGACCCGCGAAGTTGTCGGATTTAAAACTCAGTGAAGGGGGGGTCATTAATCTCTACCTGTCAGGCAATTGACGCGCCTGTGGTTGCGCTCTGCGCGTGTTGTTGCTGAGCCGCAAGTTGTTGCTTGTTCAGCTCTTCCATAACTTGCTCGCGCGGACCATACATGCCAATACCGCCATTGCTCATAACCAGCAGGCGATCCAGTAGCGCAAGGATCGATGTGCGATGGGTAATGACAAAGATCGTCGAGCCAGCATGCTTCATCACCCGGATGGCCTGAGCGAGCGCGCGTTCACCGACTTCGTCGAGGTTGGAGTTCGGCTCATCGAGCAGGATGAGCTTGGGCGAGCCGTACAAGGCTCGGGCCAGGCCGATGCGCTGGCGCTGTCCGCCAGACAGGTTGACACCTTCACTTCCGATCACCGTGTCGTAGCCGTCGGGCAGTTGCAAGATCATTTCATGCACTCCGGCGATCTTAGCTGCCTTGACCACTGCTTCGGCATTGATTTCGGCGAAGCGTCCGATGTTCTCGCTAATACTACCTTCGAACAGCTCAATATCCTGCGGCAGGTAGCCCAAATGTGGCCCGAGCTCTTCCTTGTTCCAGTTGCCAATATCCGCGCCATCTAGACGGACAACGCCATGCTGTGGCTGCCACACCCCCATCAACGCACGGGCAAGCGTCGATTTGCCTGACGCACTCGGGCCAATAATCCCAACGCACGCGCCAGCAGGCACGGCAAAGCTGACGCCGCGAATGATGGGATTCTTGTTGCCCGGCGCACCAACCACCAAGTTTTCAACCAACACATCGCCCTGCGGTAATGGCAAACTCATGCGCGCAGGCTCTGCCTGCTGCTCCGCCAGCACTTCGTTCAGACGATCGTACTGGGTACGTGCAGATATGAAGCCCTTCCAGCTGCCGATGATGAGGTCAATCGGCGCAAGGGCACGCCCCAGCAGCACAGAACCTGCAATGACTAGGCCAGGGTTAATTTGATGGTCCACCGCGAGATAGGCACCCAAGCCGAGAATCAGCGATTGGATCAGCATGCGGAAGGTTTTGGAAATTGCACTGATGGCACCGCCCTTGTCACTGGCCTCAGACTGCAACTGCAGCACGACCCGCTGACGACGGGTCCAGCGCTCCATGAGGGTACCGAGCATACCCATCGACTCGATGACTTCGGCATTGCGTAAGTTCTTGGTGGTATAAAGGGTGGCACCAACATTCTGCCTGTTGGCCTCGCCCAGCGCCTTGCTGGTGACTCGTTCATTCACGTAGGCCAGCAAAAGCAGCACAAGGGCACTCGCGATGGCCACCCAGCCGTACCAGGGGTGGAACATGAACATTACGGCGATGTAAATTGGCAGCCACGGGGCATCAAAAAAGGCGAACAAACCGTTGCCGGTGAGAAACTGACGCAGGTTGGTCAGGTCGTTAAGCGACTGTGCGGACGCATCCATGCCGCCGCTTTCTAACGCCCGACGAAAGCTCGCCTTGTACACGTCGCGACTGAGCAGAACATCCAGCTTGGTGCTGATCCGCACCATGATGCGCGAACGAATGAAATCCAGCGCCCCCATGGTGACCATTAAGATCGCCATGATAATGGTGAGCATCATCAGGGTGGTAAGGTTGCCGCCTGTAACAACTCGACCATATACCTGTAACATGTAGAACGTCGGGACAAGCATAAGGGCGTTGACGAACAGGCTGAAAAAACCAACCGAGATAAAACTGGACCTACACGCCTTTAAGGCGGCCTGCAAGCTGTTTTCATGAGTGCCACGCATAGATTTCGAGCTGCCATGGGGTATCTGCTAGACAAGCGCCGGAGCATACCAATAGCAGCGTTCAATTAAAAATGAAAAGTTCATCACGATGCCAGCTTGGCCGGCGATCAGGTCAATTCCTTAGCGACCTTGCCGAAACGCACCGCACATGGGTTGCTCCTCGCAACTCGAGACCTAGGACGCACGGGCAAGCCAAATTTGTAGCAGCATGCGACCTGCGGCCATAGCCAGCAAAAACCCATTATGCGGACCCTGCACACCCTCATGGCTTGCCACATCGAAAACCACAGATGGCATCAAACAGGTGATCCACCAGATGCGCCAGGAGCACACTGCTGCTGGAATGAAAGCGCTAGTATCACCCTAAGCCCATCGCGCTAACCGATCCCAAATCGATTCAGATCGATTACCACGACTTCGACAGATCTGGGAAAACCACCAACTGAGCTCCGACCTTTTCCGCCCGAACAATTGAGCATCTCCGTACCTTGATCGGCTAGACCTACCTTCTTTGGCAGGCCACGCACTTTCTACTCTCCCTAGCCAAGCTCACTAGCCAGCAACAGCGGGCAAGTCCTAGGAAAATCCTGAAGAAGACTTCCTGATTTTGGCAAAACGCCCGGAATCACCCGCCGAGTTTTCCGATGAAGCAAATGACCTTCGCCGATGCCGAGTACGCCGGCAAGCGTAAGCAGACCCGCAAAGAGTTGTTCCTGATCGAGATGAATCAGGTGGTGCCGTGGCAGGGTTTGATTGTCCTGATCGAGCCACATTACCCGAAAGGTGATGGTGGCCGTCCGGCCTACCCGTTGATGGCGATGCTGCGCGTACATCTGATGCAGAACTGGTTTGGCTACAGCGATCCAGCGATGGAGGAAGCGCTGTACGAGACCACCATCCTGCGCCAGTTCGCCGGACTGAGGCTGGAGCGCATTCCCGACGAAACCACGATCCTCAACTTCCTTCGTCTGCTGGAGAAACACGAGCTGGCTGCTGGCATCCTGGCCGTGATCAATGGCTATCTGGGTGATCAAGGCCTGTCGTTGCGCCAAGGCACCATTGTCGATGCCACGCTGATCAATGCGCCGAGTTCGACCAAGAACAAGGACGGCAAACGCGACCCAGAAATGCACCAGACCAAGAAGGGTAACCAGTACTACTTCGGCATGAAGGCGCACATCGGTGTCGATGATGAGTCGGGTCTGGTGCACAGCGTGGTGGGCACGGCGGCCAATGTGGCGGATATCACCCAAGTCGACAAACTGCTGCACGGCGAGGAAAACATGGTCGGCGCCGACGCGGGTTACACCGGCGTCGAGAAACGCCCTGAACATGAAGGCCGAGAGGTCATCTGGCAGATTGCCGCCCGCCGCAGTACATACAAGAAGCTGGGTAAGCGCAGCCCTTTGTACAAAGCCAAGCGCAAGATCGAGAAGGCCAAGGCCCAAGTGCGCGCCAAGGTCGAGCACCCGTTCCGGGTGATCAAACGGCAGTTCGGTTATGTGAAGACGCGCTTCCGTGGTCTAGCGAAGAACACCGTGCAACTGGTGACACGGTTTGCGCTGTCGAACCTGTGGATGGCACGCCGACACTTACTGAGCAATACGGGAGAGGTGCGCCTGTAATGCAGGAAATGGCTGCCGCGAGGTGCTCGTGGCGGGTAAAAACACAGAAATGAGCGGGTAACCTGATCGGTTTTGATCGATTCGCCGCTTTCAAAACCGGCGGGGGCTGAAGTCAGCCAGAAATACATGGCTACTTCAGACCATCCCTAGGGAAGCGTTACCGACACAAGACCAGTGAGGAGGGCCTGCTACCGCGTCAGTGGATTCTGGCCTTGCTTGCGCAAGGTGTGCTGGCCGTTCGCTTACGCTTGGTTCATCTCTGGATTGCACTTAGTGTCCTTGTTTTGGTTCGAAGTGGGGACGTGAATCAGGACGACATCAACGACGGCGCCTCGAAACAACGACACGCCGCGGGCACCCAGCACTCCCAGTAAAATAAAGTAGCCACCAATTTCTTGCCCAAATTAAGGCCTGCCACCCTAACCACCTCCGCACAAAAGCCAATGAAAAAAATCATCAAGCACACATAAAAAACCAAAAGCTTCCAATTAGAGATTTTACAACTGCGAATGCTTACACTCTTGCTTTAACACCTCAACGAACACCCCTATCACCCTAATTTTGCTCAGGACCTAGCACGAACGAACCCCAGCAACAGATTCAGCCTTGATTACGACAACGCCCTCTCATCAAGCCCTTCCCTTAGCGACACCAATCCAGCGATAATACACCACACACCGAAGCCACTAAATGGAGGGAACGCATGATACTTGTCACAGGCGGCGCCGGATTCATAGGCTCCAACTTTGTTCTCGAGTGGTGCACCCATACTGACGAGAAGGTGCTGAATCTCGATGCGCTAACCTATGCCGGCAACCTAGCCAACCTGCAATCGCTGAACGGCAACGAACAGCATGAGTTCGTCCAAGGCAACATCGGCGATACCTCCTTACTCACCCGGCTTTTTGCAGAACACAACCCGAGAGCGGTGATTCATTTCGCCGCCGAATCACACGTTGACCGGTCCATCGCGGACCCGGAAGCGTTCGTCGAAACTAACGTGGTAGGGACTTTCCGCCTACTTGAAGCCGCACGCAGCTACTGGAACAAGCTAGATCGAGCTGCAAAGACAACCTTCCGTTTCCTGCACGTCTCCACTGATGAGGTCTATGGCACATTGGCTGCCGGTGAACCAGCCTTTACCGAGAGCACGAGCTATGCGCCCAACAGCCCCTACTCTGCCAGCAAGGCGGCCAGCGATCACCTGGTTCGGTCATATTTCCACACTTATGGCATGCCTGTACTAACCACTAACTGCTCCAACAATTACGGACCGTTTCATTTTCCGGAAAAGTTGATTCCGCTGATGATCGTCAACGCCTTGGCAGGAAAAGCACTGCCAGTCTATGGAGACGGCCACCAGATCCGAGACTGGCTGTATGTAGAGGACCACTGCAGCGGCATTCGCCGCGTTCTTGAGGCTGGGAGATGCGGCCAGACATATAACATTGGTGGCTGGAGCGAAAAGTCCAATATCGACATCGTAAAGACGCTATGTAGCCTGCTTGACGTAATGGCACCTGCCGCACAGCGTGGCGTATTCAACCAACAGACCGGTAAGCCGGTCCTTCAGTACGGCGAGCTAATCACTTATGTAACTGACCGCCCAGGCCACGATCGTCGTTATGCTATCGATGCACGCAAGATTGAGCGTGAACTCGGCTGGAAGCCTACAGAAACATTTGAAACTGGCATTCGCAAGACTATTGAGTGGTATCTGAATAATCAGCAGTGGGTAGCGGGTGTCATGAATGGCAGCTATCGTGACTGGGTTGCGCAGCAGTACGATATAGGCAAACAGTGAAAATTCTTCTTTTGGGAAAAAACGGGCAAGTAGGCTGGGAGCTTCAGCGCTCCCTTGCCTCTTTGGGCACTGTTGTCGCCCTGGACCGGCAATCCAGCTCTCACCTAAACGGTGACCTAAATGACTTGGAAGCACTCGCAGCAACAGTCCGCACTTTGAAACCGGACGTCATCGTCAATGCAGCAGCTTACACCGCGGTAGACATGGCAGAGTCCGAAGAGGCACTGGCGGCGCGCATCAACCCCGAAGCGCCAGGGGTACTGGCCCGCGAAGCGGCGGCTATCGGCGCCTGGTTGATCCACTACTCCACTGACTATGTATTTGACGGTAGCGGTGAAACCCCGTGGACCGAAGAGGCGCCAACCAGCCCGCTGTCAGCTTATGGCCGCACCAAGCGAGATGGCGAAACGGCCATCGCAAAGAGCGGCGCGCGCGCTGTCGTTCTCCGCACCAGCTGGGTATACGCCGCCTGGGGCCACAACTTCGCCAAGACCATGCTGCGATTGGCAAAGGTGCGCGACTCACTTAGCGTAGTCGCTGACCAATTCGGCGCACCAACAGGCGCAGAGCTCATCGCAGACGTGACAGCTTACATCATCCGACAAATTTTCAGCCTAGCGGATTCCAATCATCGTGCCGGCACCTACCACCTTACCGCAGCCGGCGAAACCAGCTGGCACGGCTTCGCGCAGCTTGTGCTCGGTTATGCCAGCAGCCGTGGTTGCGCGCTGAAGTTAGCCGCCGACCAAGTGAGGGCAATCAGCACCGAAGATTATCCCGCCACAGCTTTGCGGCCGCGCAATTCGCGCCTTGATTTGGCTAAAAACGAGAAAGTATTTAATCTGAAGATGCCGCCTTGGCAGCAAGGCGTGCAACGTATGCTGGACGAAATCCAGCTCTAAGGACTGCTAATGGCGCGCAAAGGAATTATCCTGGCAGGAGGTTCAGGCACCCGCCTGCACCCCGCCACGTTGTCGGTATCGAAGCAGCTTCTGCCGGTATACGACAAACCCATGATCTACTACCCGCTCAGTACGCTGCTGCTGGCACGTATTCGTGACATCCTTATCATCTCTACACCTCAAGACACGCCGCGCTTCGAGCAATTGCTGGGCGATGGCGCGCAATGGGGTCTGAATATTACTTATGCCGTGCAACCGAGCCCTGACGGCTTGGCGCAAGCATTCACGATCGGCGCCGACTTCATCGGCAATGATCCGTCCGCTCTAGTATTAGGCGACAACATTTTCTACGGCCATGATTTCCAGGCACTTCTGCTGAAAGCAGACCGCCAGGATGCTGGGGCGTCTATGTTTGCCTACCACGTTCAGGATCCAGAGCGTTATGGCGTGGCCGAGTTCGACAAGCATGGCTGCGTATTGTCAATCGAGGAAAAGCCAAAGTCGCCTAAGTCCAGTTACGCCGTAACCGGCCTGTACTTCTATGACAATCAAGTTGTCGACCTCGCTAAACAACTGATACCGTCTACTCGCGGCGAGCTGGAAATCACCGACCTTAACAACCTGTACTTGCAGCAAAAACAGCTGAAAGTCGAAATCATGGGCCGTGGCTATGCTTGGCTGGACACAGGCACTCACGACAGCTTGCTGGATGCCAGCCAGTACATAGCAACTATAGAGCGTCGTCAGGGCCTGAAAATCGCCTGCCCCGAAGAAATCGCATATCGCGCTGGCTGGATCAGCGCAGAACAGGTCGAACGTTTGGCCCAGCCCCTGCTGAAAAACGGATACGGACAATACCTACGTAATCTACTTGAGTTGAAGATTTTCTGATGCGTGCAATACCTTTGGCAATCACCGAAGTCATTCTTTCACCCCCAAAGTATTCGGTGATGACTGCGGCCTTTTCTATGAGAGCTTCAACGCCAGAGTCTTCAGCGAAGTCACTAGCTTGCAGCCAGATTTCGCTCTCAGGACAACCACCCACGCTCGGCGAAGGGTGTTCTGCGCCACCTACACTACCAACTGTCGCCCCATGCCCAAGGCAAGTTGGTGCGCGTAGTCCAGGGCGAAGTCTTCGACGTGGCATTGGACATTCGCCGCTCATCGTCAACATTCGGCAAATGGGTCGGGGCAGTGCTATCGGCAAAAAACAAGCAACAGTTATGGATTCCGGAAGGTTTCGCGCACGGCTTCATCACTCTGACAGCTAGCGTGTGCTTGATCAACGGTATCAGTTCCTTCAGTGCGGCATAGCTGTACTGAAGGAATTGGCTATTTTAGGTAATTGCCCATCAATCGAACAGGTCGGCCTCACTCAGTGCGACGCCTCGCTGATCTTTTTCTGACAGCAGTGGCTTGCCGTGTCAGCATATTGATTCCGGCGCACTCAAAATCCGACGTGAAGCCGGCCACATTTTCACCCCAATGTGGCGAAGGCATCTCATGCCGAAAGCGTATGATTACCCGCCCCAAACAGCACGAACATCAGAGCTAGATAATCCGACCCCAAGAAAGCAGCAACCCCCCAGGCAAACCTCGAAATACGGGAATATCAGAGCAATAATTGGCAGCTAGTGCTGCGCGACCTCAATCAATGAGGCGCCATGGCCTTCTACCCCTTAAGCAGCAACCACGGTGCGGCTAGCACTTTACAACTCGGCCAGGTCAGCATAGCTCAATCCTTACAACCCGAACAAACACAGACAACTGCAGGCACGCGCGCAAGCCCTATGCTAACTAGCAGTCACTCCAACCTCTCTTACAATTCAGCTCAATGCTCACCTCGACAGTTTGGGCCCACAGCACAGTAAAGACAGCCAGTCTCGGGCAATGATACTTACATAGCTCAAGCTTGTCCGGAATAGAACCCAACCTGCTGCTAAATGCTCGCTCAATAACTAGAGGAACAATAAAGCGACGATAGCTCTACACCTCCTTTGATCATACGGAATATGACCAACCACTAATTAAACGAGAAATTTCTTCGACCCTACTTTTTACTTCCTCTTGATCGCCACGGCTTTCTACATTAAGTCGCAACAACGGCTCGGTATTGGAGCCTCGCAGACTGAAACGCCAAGCACTAAATTCAACACTGATTCCGTCGGTGCGGTCAACGCGAGGATTATGGGACAGATAGAAGGCAAGAATCTTATCGATGCTGCCCTTAACGTCAGCCACCTCGTAGTTGATCTCGCCACTGCACGGGAAGGCGGCAATGCGCTCGTCTACCAGTTGGGCCAGGCTCTTGCCGGTGACGCTCATCAGCTCGGCGACCAGCAACCACGGGATATTGCCGCTGTCGCAGTAGGCGAAATCGCGGAAATAGTGGTGCGCGCTCATTTCGCCGCCATACACCGCGTCTTCGGCGCGCATGCGCTCCTTGATGAAGGCGTGGCCGGTCTTGCTCTGGATGGCGATGCCGCCCGCTGCTTCGACTTGCTCGATGGTGTTCCAGGTCAGGCGCGGGTCATGGATGATCTTGCTGCCGGGGTGCTTGGCCAGCAGCATTTCAGCCAGCAGGCCGACAACATAGTAACCCTCGATGAAACGGCCCTGGTTGTCGAAGAAGAAGCAGCGGTCGAAGTCGCCGTCGAACGCGATACCCATATCGGCGCCGGTGTCGAGCACGGCTTGACGGGTCAGGTCGCGGTTTTCTGGCAGCAGTGGGTTGGGAATGCCATTGGGGAAGTTGCCATCCGGCTCACCGTTGATGATGGTGATGGCCAGCGGCAAGCGGGCTTTGAGCAGCTCCAGTACCGGGCCCACGGCGCCATTGCCCGGGTCGGCCAGCACCTTGAGGGGCTTGAGGGCCGACAAGTTGACGTAGGTCAGCAGGTGGTCGATGTAAGCGGTCTTGTCGAACGCCTCGCGCACGCTGCCAGGGGTGGCGGCCTGGGTGCCGAGGTCGCCGGCTTCGACACGCTGGCGGATGTCGTTCAGGCCGGTGTCGCCGCTGATCGGACGCGACTGCTCGCGCACCAGCTTCATGCCGTTGTAACCCTTGGGGTTGTGGCTGGCGGTGACCATGATGCCGCCATCGGCCTGGTAATGGCTGGTGGCGAAGTAGACTTCTTCGGTACCGCACAGGCCGATGTCGATCACATCGGCGCCGCCTTCGGTCAGGCCCTTCATCAGGGCACGGGACAGGCCGGGGCTTTCCAGGCGCATGTCGCGGCCGACCACGTAACTGCGCCCGCCCAGCTGGGCCACCAGGGCGCGGCCAATGCGGTAGGCAATGTCGTCGTTGAGGTCGGTCGGCACTTGGCCGCGGATGTCATAGGCTTTGAAACAGCGGGTCTGGATAGGTGCGTACATACATCTCTCTCGATGCGGCGCCGCCTGGGCAGCCACCGTCTGGAAGGGGATGGTCGGCGATTGAATAGCCGCATGAAAATCGGCCCGTGGCCTCGGCGAGGCGCTCACGGGCCGATGGGAAGGCCTGCTATCAGGCGTTGCAACGACCGTATTTGTCCTCGAAGCGGACGATGTCGTCTTCGCCGAGGTAGTCACCGCTCTGCACTTCGATCAGGACCAGGTCTATGACACCTGGGTTTTCCAAACGGTGTTTGTGGCCGGCACGAATGAAGGTGGACTCATTGGTGTTGAGCATCAGCTCCTGGTCATCGTTGACCACTACTGCCATGCCGCTGACCACGATCCAGTGTTCGCTGCGATGATGGTGCATCTGCAGCGAAAGCGACGCCTTGGGCTTGACCACGATGCGCTTGATCTTGAAGCGCTCGCCGTCTTCGAGCGTGGTGTAGGTACCCCACGGGCGATGCACGGTCTGGTGCAGCAGGTGGGCAGCGTGGCCGTCGCTTTTCAGGCGCTTGACGATGTGTTTGACGTCCTGGGCGTGGTCCTTGTGCGCAATCAGCAGCGCATCGGGGGTATCGACCACCAGCAGGTCCTGAACGCCGACCAGAGCAGCCAGGCGGTCTTCGGAGTTGACGTAGTTGTTGCTTGCGCCATAGGCCATCACTTCGCCTTCGAAGCGGTTGCCGTTCTCGTCCGGGGGGGTCAGCTCGCTGACCGCGTTCCACGAGCCGATGTCGCTCCAGCCGATGTCGCACGGGATGGTTGCGACTTTCTGCGAACGCTCCATCAGGGCGTAGTCGATGGAGATGTCGGGCACACTGGCAAAGCTGTCGGCATCAAGTGCCAGGCAGCTGTAACCCTTGGAGCTCGAGCGGCGGGAGGCTTCGAGGGTTTGCGCAACGGCATCGAGCACGTCCGGGGCGTGGGCCTTGAACTCCTCGATCACGGCACCGACCTGGAAGCAGAACATGCCCGCATTCCAGAAATAGTTGCCGGCCTTTACATAGGACTCTGCGGTTTTAAGGTCAGGCTTCTCAACGAAGCGTTCGACCTTCAGGCCACCTTCCAGCGCGCCACCAGCGGCCGCTTCGATGTAGCCGAACCCGGTCTCCGGATACTGAGGTTTGATACCGAACGTCACCAGCCAGCCTTGCGAAGCAAGGTTCATCGCCTTGGCTACCGCTTCGCAGAAGGCTTCTTCGTTCTGGATCAGGTGGTCGGCAGCCAGGACCAGCATATGGGCCTGCGGGCCATGGCTCTGGTGCAATTGCAAAGCTGCGGCAGCTACCGCTGCAGCGGTATTGCGGCCAAAAGGCTCAAGAATATAGCCTTGTGCATGGCCTTGGGTATTGATGGTCCGGTATTCGTCTTCAGTCTTGAACAGCAGTTCACGATTGGTAACGGTGAGCACTTCAACCACGCCGTCCAGACGGGCAGCGCGCAGAAAAGTCTTCTGAATAAGATTTTGCCCGTCTGGCAGCGTCATGAACGGCTTGGGGTGAGCCTCACGGGATACTGGCCACAGACGGCTGCCAACGCCACCGGAAAGAATTACCGGGATCAATTCCATATTCGAGTCCTTAACGGCACCTTGAAGTTATCAACCTCAGGGAACCTGCATGTGTCTTATTTCTGACCGCCGTCACGAACGAGCGCAACGGCGCTAAAAAGTACGCCTAGCGTGTTAATTTCCTGGCCATCCATAGGCTCAAGACGCAAGCATCGGCCTGTAGAATACCAGAGATTTTTCTTTGTAGCTCCCCTTGGATCTTGCGGGCCATCGGCCCACGGGGCACATTGCCAGCATGTGTAAAGACCAAGAAACACGCTGCGCGACGGCATGGGACAACACATACCGTCGAAGTTTCGTGAAGCTTGTTTATTCTGGGATAACCATATCGGGACGATGCATAAGGTTACTGAAACGACGCCTCAAAGCATCGGCCAGTGCAATTTTTGCGCGACTTTCTCCATGCACTAATAGAATTCTTTGCGGGGCATCGGGCATGCCGACAGCATATTCAATCAAACCTGCCTGGTCCGCATGCCCTGAATAACCACCAAGGCTAAAAACCTTGGCCCTGACTTCATACATATGCCCATCCAGATCAACCTGAACAAAGCCTTCCCCACCTTCACAGGCCTGGATAACCGCTCCCGGCGTACCTTTTGCCTGATACCCCACAAACACCACCTCATGCCGCGGATCACCGAGCATCGCCTTGAGGTAGTTGACGATCCGCCCGCCGGAACACATGCCATTGCCGGCAATGACAATGGCTGGCCGCCCCGTGCTCTTGAGGTAGTTGACCACCTGCTGATGCTTGGCATGGGTATCAACGCACAGCAGCTGACCGAAGCCGAGCGGGTCCCTGCCCTCCCCGAGCCGCTGCCTGGCTTCGGCATTCCAGTATGCGTGCAACTCCGAATAGGCCTTGGTTATGCGCTGCGCCAGTGGCGAATCGAGAATGATCGGTAAGCGGGACCAGTTCACCCCCAGCTCTGGCGCGCTCGCCTCGCTCACCTTGCGTTGATTGAGTATGGACTTGCGATGGAGGATGTCCTCGATCTCGTACAGCAGCTCTTGGGTACGCCCCAGGCTGAAAGCAGGAATGAGGATGGTGCCGTTGTCCGCCAGCGCGCGGTCGATAACCGCCTCCAGCCGCTGCTGCCTGTCGTCGCGGGGCGCATGCAGCCTGTCGCCATAGGTGCTCTCCAGCACCAGAACGTCCGCGCGCTCTGGCGGCTGAACGGCGCGCAATAACGGATTGCAAGGGGCGCCTAAGTCGCCCGAGAACACCACCCGCGTGCTGGGTTCTACGCCCGGATAGCGCACATCGCATTCAACATAGGCTGAACCGAGCAGGTGCCCGGCACGCTGAAGGCGCACGGAACAGGCCACGCCCTGGCCTTCGACCACGGTGTGCCACTGTTCGAAAGGTAGGGCGACCACCAGCCGCTGCAACAAGGCGAGGTAGCGGTCTACCTGAACCGGGTCCGAGCTGATACCGAGCTTGTAGGCATCCTCGAGCACCAGGGGCAGCAGCTTCGCCGAGGGTTCGCTGCACAGGATTGGCCCACGAAAACCCGCAGCCAGCAAGGCGGGGATGCGGCCGACATGGTCGAGGTGGACATGGGTAATGATCAACGCCTGGATACCGCCGATATCGAAACCGATCGGTGCGAATTCGGCGCCTGGCGCAGCATCTGCACCTTGCTCCAGACCACAATCGACCAGCAGGCTTTGCGCTTCATCAAGGTGAAGCTGGTGACAAGAACCGGTTACACCGCGGGTGCCACCGTGATGGGAAAGGCTGGGATATTCCATACTGCTGCACGCTCGCCTGGGCAGGAAAAATGAAGCAGGTATTACTTCATTTCCAAAGGCGCATGCACAGGTGAGGGATTCCTAAATGGAAGTAGGATTATTCATCACTTACCTTCCAGCGCTGCCTGCCTGGCCGAGGCGCGAATCTTGCGTTTGCTGCGCTGTACGCCGTAGGCGCCCAACAGCGGGCCAATCGCCAGGCCTACTACCAGGGCCGCCAGCACCGGTACCGCAACCGGCAACTCGGGCGCCGACCAGCCAAACAGCACGAGCGCCACGGCCTGCTGGTTCTCCAGCACGAAGAACAGCACCACCGCCGCCAGCAGCAGCACGAACAACGCCGCCAGGGCGCGCTTGAGGTTACGCATCAGACTGGCTCCTTCATCGGTCAGGGGTGCTCGTGCTCTTCTTCATTGACGCGATCACGCAGCTCTTTGCCGGGCTTGAAGTGCGGAACGAACTTGCCTTCCAGTTCGACCGACTGGCCGGTCTTGGGGTTGCGCCCTACGCGTGGAGCGCGATAGTGCAAAGAGAAGCTGCCAAAGCCGCGGATCTCGATGCGATCTCCGGTGGCCAGGCATTGGGACATCTGTTCAAGCATGGTCTTGATGGCCAGCTCCACATCCTTGGACGAGAGCAGCCCTTGATGGGTGACAATACGTTCGATCAGCTCCGACTTCGTCATATTTTTCCCTTCGTTATCAAGCAGCTAGATCATTGCTTAATCAGTTTGTAGCACGCTCGGAGGGATTTGAACAGGGTGGTTCTTGACTTAATAAAAAAATTCAAGAATGGAGTGTTAGGAAATAAGCTTGGGCCTGCTCTGCAGGCCATCGCCGGCAAGCCGGCTCCTACAGGGGATAGGGTCAGGCTTGAGGAGATTTTGGGCATAAAAAAAGGGTGGCCCGAAGGCCACCCTTTTTTACACCGATCAAACAGAACTTAGTTCTGCTTGGCCATTGCTTCGCGCAGCAGCGCAGCCATGGTGGTATCGGCAGCCGCTTCCGGAGCGTTTTTCAGGCTCTGGATGGCTTCACGCTCTTCAGCGTCGTCTTTCGACTTGATCGACAGGCTGATCACGCGCGACTTGCGGTCAACGCTGATGATCTTGGCTTCGATCTCTTCGCCTTCCTTCAGAACGTTACGCGCGTCTTCAACGCGGTCACGGCTGATTTCGGAAGCTTTCAGAGTGGCTTCGATGTCGTCGGCCAGGGTGACGATGGCGCCTTTGGCGTCAACTTCTTTCACGATGCCCTTGACGATAGCGCCCTTGTCGTTGACAGCAACGAAGTTGGAGAACGGATCGTCTTCCAGCTGCTTGATGCCCAGGGAGATGCGCTCGCGCTCTGGGTCAACCGACAGGATGACGGTTTCCAGCTCGTCGCCCTTCTTGAAACGACGTACGGCTTCTTCGCCGGTTTCGTTCCAGGAGATGTCGGACAGGTGAACCAGGCCGTCGATGCCGCCGTCCAGGCCGATGAAGATACCGAAGTCGGTGATCGACTTGATGGTACCGGTGATCTTGTCACCCTTGTTGAACTGGCCGGAGAAGTCTTCCCATGGGTTGGACTTGCACTGCTTGATGCCCAGGGAGATACGACGACGCTCTTCGTCGATGTCCAGAACCATGACTTCCACTTCGTCGCCAACCTGAACGACTTTCGACGGGTGGATGTTCTTGTTGGTCCAGTCCATTTCGGAAACGTGTACCAGGCCTTCAACGCCTTCTTCCAGCTCAGCGAAGCAGCCGTAGTCGGTCAGGTTGGTAACGCGAGCCTGTACGCGGGTACCTTCTGGGTAACGCGCAGTGATAGCAACCCACGGATCTTCGCCCATCTGCTTCAGACCCAGCGAAACGCGGTTGCGCTCACGGTCGAACTTCAGAACGCGTACGTCGACTTCGTCGCCAACGTTAACGATTTCGGAAGGATGCTTGATGCGCTTCCAGGCCATGTCGGTGATGTGCAGCAGGCCGTCGATGCCGCCCAGGTCCACGAATGCGCCGTAGTCGGTGAGGTTCTTGACGATACCTTTGACTTGCTGGCCTTCCTGCAGGGTTTCCAGCAGGGCTTCGCGCTCGGCGGAGTTCTCGGCTTCCAGCACGCTGCGACGGGAAACGACAACGTTGTTGCGCTTCTGGTCCAGCTTGATGACCTTGAATTCCAGCTCTTTGCCTTCCAGGTGGGTGGTGTCGCGCACAGGGCGGACATCAACCAGGGAGCCCGGCAGGAACGCACGGATGCCGTTAACGTCGACAGTGAAGCCGCCCTTAACCTTACCGTTGATAACGCCCTTGACCACTTCTTCGGCGGCGAAAGCTGCTTCCAGAACAATCCAGCACTCGGCGCGCTTGGCTTTTTCACGGGACAGTTTGGTTTCGCCAAAGCCGTCTTCGACCGCGTCCAGCGCAACGTGAACTTCGTCACCGACCTTGATGGTCAGCTCGCCAGCTTCGTTGTAGAACTGCTCGAGCGGGATGACGCCCTCGGACTTCAGGCCAGCGTGTACGGTAACCCAGTCGCCGTCGATGTCGACAACGATACCGGAGATGATCGCACCCGGCTGAAGATTGAGGGTTTTCAGGCTTTCTTCAAAGAGTTCTGCAAAGCTTTCGCTCATTTTAATTCCTGTAGATTCGGGCGAAACAGACGCCCATCGCCACACTCCAGACAATGTGGGTTTCGTTAAGTAAAGGAAAGCGGGCAGGACGTTGACTGGTGCCCCTGCCTGCTTTCCTGACGATCAGACCAAGTCGCGCTGGGCGAGCTCGCTCCTGATACGGTGCAGCACCTGCTCGATGGACAGCTCCGTGGAGTCCAGCTGAATGGCATCGGCCGCCGGCTTGAGCGGGGCCACTGCGCGCTGGGTGTCGCGCTCATCGCGCGCACGAATCTCATCTAGCAGACTCGACAGACTAACATCTTCGCCTTTGCCCTTCAACTGCAGGTAGCGGCGACGGGCACGTTCCTCGGCACTGGCGGTCAAAAACACCTTCAGCGGCGCATCCGGGAACACCACGGTGCCCATGTCGCGGCCATCGGCGATCAGGCCCGGCGCTTCGCGGAAGGCGCGCTGGCGCTGCAGCAGGGCTTCGCGCACTGCCGGCAGGGACGCCACCATCGACGCACCGGCACCGACCGTCTCGGTGCGGATGACATTGCTGACGTCCTCACCTTCGAGAATGATCTGTTGCAGCTTACCCGGCTCGGCGGCGATGAACTGCACATCCAGATGGGCGGCCAGGGCCTTGAGCAGCTCTTCGTTGGTCAGGTCGACACCGTGGTTGCTGGCGTTGAACGCCAGCAGGCGGTAAAGCGCGCCGGAATCCAGCAGCCGCCAGCCCAGTTCGCGCGCCAACAGGCCTGCGACGGTGCCCTTGCCCGAGCCGCTCGGGCCATCGATGGTGATGACCGGCGCTTGCAGATTCACGACTTGCCCTCTTCTGCCACGCGGATACCCACCTCGGCGCACAGCGCGAGGAAGTTGGGGAACGAGGTGGCGACGTTGGCGCAATCATGGATGCGGATTGGCGCGCTGGCGCGCAGCGAGGCAACGCTGAAGGCCATGGCGATACGGTGGTCGCCGTGGCCATGCACTTCGCCACCGCCAATCTGGCCGCCGTCGATGATGATGCCGTCGGGGGTCGGCTCGCACTTCACGCCCAGGGCGATCAGGCCGTCGGCCATTACCTGGATACGGTCGGACTCTTTCACCCGCAGCTCTTCGGCGCCACGCAGCACGGTACGCCCTTCGGCACAGGCAGCAGCCACGAACAGCACCGGGAATTCGTCGATGGCCAGCGGCACCAGGTGCTCAGGGATATCGATACCCTTGAGCTTGGCACCGCGCACACGCAGGTCAGCCACTGGTTCGCCGCCGACTTCACGCTGGTTTTCCAGGGTGATGTCGCCGCCCATCAGGCGCAGGATGTCGATGACACCGGTGCGGGTCGGGTTGATGCCGACATGTTCGAGCACCAGCTCCGAGCCCTGGGCAATGGATGCTGCCACCAGGAAGAACGCAGCCGAGGAGATGTCTGCGGGCACTTCGATGCGGGTGGCGGTGAGCTTGCCGCCGGACTGCAGCGAAGCCACCGGGCCGTTGGACTCCACCGCATAGCCGAAGCCGCGCAGCATGCGCTCGGTGTGGTCACGGGTGGGCGCAGGCTCGGTAACGGTGGTTTTGCCTTCGGCGTACAGGCCGGCCAACAGCAGGCAGGATTTGACCTGGGCACTGGCCATCGGCAGCGTGTAGGTCAGCGCCTTGAGCGTGTGGCCACCACGGATGGTCAGCGGTGGGCGGCCGTCCGGGCCGGTTTCGACCACCGCGCCCATTTCGCGCAGCGGGTTGGCCACGCGGTTCATCGGGCGCTTGGACAGCGAGGCGTCGCCGGTCATGGTCACGTCGAACGACTGGCCGGCCAGCAGGCCCGAGAGCAGGCGCATGGAGGTGCCGGAGTTGCCCACGTAGATCGGCCCGGGCGGTGGCTTGAGGCCGTGCAGGCCAACACCGTGGATGGTCACGCGGCCGTGGTTCGGGCCTTCGATGACCACCCCCATGTCACGGAAAGCCTGAAGGGTCGCCAGGGCGTCCTCACCTTCGAGGAAGCCTTCGACTTCGGTCGTGCCTTCGGCCAGGGAGCCGAGCATGATCGAACGGTGGGAAATCGACTTGTCGCCCGGTACGCGGATTCGCCCGGTCAGGCGGCCACCCGGTTGGGCCAGGAAAATCAGATCGTTGGCGTTCATAGCGTCCACATAGGCCCGGCGGGCCAAGATTTTACTGAAATGCTCGCGGGCAACCCGAGCGCGGGTGAATACACCCAGCAACTGGTGCCCGTCCCCTGCATCGACCGCGTCGCGCAAGGCGTCGAGGTCGCTGCGAAAAGTGTCCAGGGTGCGCAGGACAGCCTCGCGGTTGGCGAGGAAGATGTCATGCCACATGGTCGGGTCGCTGCCAGCGATTCTGGTGAAATCGCGGAAACCACCGGCAGCGTACCGGAAGATCTCAAGGTTTTCATTGCGCTTGGCCAATGAATCGACCAGGCCGAAGGCCAGCAGGTGCGGCAGGTGGCTGGTGGCGGCCAGCACTTCGTCGTGGCGCTCGACCGGCATGTGCTCCACGTCGGCCTCCAGCGCACGCCACAGGCGGTCGACCAGGGCCAGGGCGGCGGGGTCGGTTTCGGGCAGCGGCGTGAGGATGACCTTGTGGCGGCGGAACAGGGTGGCGTTGGAGGCCTCTACCCCGCTCTGCTCGGAGCCGGCGATGGGGTGGCCGGGCAC
The DNA here is from genome assembly GCF_044143025.1 of Pseudomonas sp. TR47. Taxonomy (NCBI): domain Bacteria; kingdom Pseudomonadati; phylum Pseudomonadota; class Gammaproteobacteria; order Pseudomonadales; family Pseudomonadaceae; genus Pseudomonas; species Pseudomonas sp. TR47. Next base: position 29,618 of record NZ_JBHFCS010000009.1, read on the forward strand.
GAAGTGGCGCAGGCGGTCGCCGAACACCTCACGCGCAGCACGCACCACATTGCCTTTGGCGCTGCCGACGTCGGTGATGACGGCGCTGCCCAGGTCCAGTTGCGCCAGGCGCGACAGCAGCTTTTCCATGGCCAGGATCGGTACCGCCAGCTGGATGACGTCGGCGCCGACACAGGCGGCGGCGAGGTCTTCTTCGCAGCGGTCGACCACACCCAGGGCCACAGCTTGCTTGCGTGAAGGGGCATCCAGATCGACGCCGACCACTTCGCGGCACAGGCCGCTTTCACGCAGGCCTTTGGCGAAGGAGCCGCCGATCAGGCCCAGGCCTACGACGACGAGGCGGCCGATGAGCGGTGCGGGTTTGTTTTTTGCTGCATTTACCACTGGTACGAACCCTGTTCAGAAATCAGGACAGTCTTTGGGACCGCAGGGGGCTGCTTTGCAGCCCATCGCGACACAAGGCCGCTCCTACAAGGGATTGCAGACGCCTGTAGGAGCGGCCTTGCGTCGCGATGGGGCGCAAAGCGCCCCCAACAACCTTGAATCAAAGCACCGCCTTTGGATACGAGCCCTGCCCCCAGGCCTACGACGACGAGGCGGCCGATGAGCGGTGCGGGGTTGTTTTTTGCTGCATTTACCACTGGTTCGAACCCTGTTCAGAAATCAGGACAGTCTTTGGGACCGCAGGGGGCTGCTTTGCAGCCCATCGCGACACAAGGCCGCTCCTACAAGGGATTGCAGACGCCTGTAGGAGCGGCCTTGCGTCGCGATGGGGCGCAAAGCGCCCCCAACAACCTTGAATCAAAGCACCGCCTTTGGATACGAGCCCAGTACCTTCAGCGCCACAGCCTCTTGGCTGATCTTCTCCAGCACGGCCTTGATCAGCGGGTCGCGGTGGTGGCCTACGAAGTCGATGAAGAACACGTAGGTCCACTTGCCACTGCGCGACGGGCGGGTCTCGATGCGGGTCAGGTCGATGCCGTTGTCGTGGAACGGCACCAGCAGTTCGTGCAGGGCACCTGGCTTGTTGCTCATCGAAACGATGATCGAGGTCTTGTCGTCACCGGTCGGCGGCACTTCCTGGTTGCCGATCATCAAGAAGCGCGTGGAGTTGTCCGGGCGGTCTTCGATCTTCTCGGCCAGGCGGGTCAACCCGTACAGGTTGGCGGCCATGTCGCCGGCGATCGCCGCCGAATTCCACTCGCCCTTGACCCGCTTGGCGGCCTCGGCATTGCTCGACACCGCCACGCGCTCCACGTTCGGGTAGTGCGCGTCCAGCCACTTGCGGCACTGGGCCAGCGATTGGGCATGCGAGTAGATGCGGGTGATGCTGTCGGTCTTGGTGCTTTCGCCCACCAGCAGGTGATGGTGGATGCGCAGCTCGACTTCGCCGCAGATCACCATGTCGTGCTCGAGGAAGCTGTCCAGGGTGTGGCTGACCGCACCCTCGGTGGAGTTTTCCACCGGCACCACGCCGAAATTGACGGCGCCGGCCGCCACTTCGCGGAACACTTCGTCGATGGCAGCCATCGGGCGGCTGATCACGGCGTGGCCGAAGTGCTTCATGGCCGCGGCCTGGGTGAAGGTGCCTTCAGGCCCCAGGTAGGCGATTTTCAGCGGCTCTTCCAGGGCCAGGCACGACGACATGATTTCGCGGAACAGCCGCGCCATCTCTTCGTTGCCCAGCGGCCCCTTGTTACGCTCCATCACGCGCTTGAGCACGGCAGCTTCACGCTCAGGGCGGTAGAACACCGGCTGCTCGCCTTCGGCCAGCGAGGCGGTCTTGACCTTGGCCACTTCCTGGGCGCAACGGGCGCGGTCGCTGATCAGCTCGAGGATTTTCTCGTCGAGGCTATCGATGCGTACGCGCAGCGCCTTGAGCTCATGTTCGGACATCAGCCGTGCTCCTTCTCGAATTCGGCCATGTAGGCCACCAGCGCCTCGACAGCGTCCAGGCCCAGGGCGTTGTAGATGGAAGCGCGCATGCCGCCCACCGAGCGGTGGCCCTTGAGGTTGAGCAGGCCACGGGCATCGGCGCCGGCCAGGAAGGCCTTGTCCAGGCGCTCATCGGCCAGGCGGAACGGCACGTTCATCCACGAACGGGCGTTGTGGCTGATCGGGTTGGTGTAGAACTCGCTGGCGTCGATGAACCCGTACAGGCGGTCCTTCTTGGCGCGGTTGCGTTGCTCCATGGCGTCGACGCCACCCTGCTCCTTGAGCCACTCGAAAACCAGGCCCGAGAGGTACCAGGAATAGGTGGCCGGGGTGTTGTACATCGAACCGTTGTCGGCCGAGACCTTGTAGTCGAGCATGGTCGGGCAGCTGCTGCGGGCGTGGCCCAGCAGGTCTTCGCGAACGATCACCACCACCAGGCCGCTCGGGCCGATGTTCTTCTGCGCGCCGGCGTAGATCAGGCCGTACTGCGACACGTCGATCGGGCGCGAGAGGATGTCGGAGGACATGTCGACCACCAGCGGAACGTCACCGGTTTGCGGCACCCAGTCGAACTGCAGGCCGCCGATGGTCTCGTTGGAGGCGTAGTGGACGTACGCTGCGTTCTTGGTCAGTTGCCACTCGTTCTGGCCAGGGATGGCCAGGTAGTCGTATGGCTTGGCACTGGCGGCGACGTTGACGTTGCCGAAACGGCGCGCTTCTTCGATGGCCTTTTTCGACCAGATACCGGTTTCGACGTAGTCGGCAGTGCCGTTCTCCGGCAGCAGGTTCAGCGGGATTTCGGCGAACTGCTGGCTGGCACCGCCCTGCAGGAACAGGACTTTGTAGTTGGAGGGGACGGACAGCAGGTCACGCAGGTCCTGCTCGGCCTTTTCGGCGATGGCCACGTAATCGTCGCTGCGATGGCTCATTTCCATCACCGACAAGCCCTTGCCATGCCAGTCCAGCATTTCGGCTTGGGCGCGCTGCAGGACAGCTTCAGGAAGCGCGGCAGGGCCTGCGCAGAAGTTAAAGGCTCGTTTGCTCACATCCACTCTCGCTCTGCCAAATAGAACAAAATCGTTTGTTGCAGGCCGCGCACCCCTGTAGGAGCGGCCTCGTGTCGCGAAAGGGCTGCGCAGCAGCCCCCGCGATGCTTGTTGCGCTGCTTAACCCTGGGACCGCCAGGCGACCCTTTCACCACACAAGGCCGCCCCAAAAAAAAGGCAGGTCCTGCTGTTGCCTGCTGTAATCAGTCAAACGGGGCGACCTTGGTCGCCCCGTTCGGGTTGTTGCGCTTGCTTACTCTTGCGGTGCCTCTTCGGCGCCCGCATTGTCATCGTCCGCCGCTTCCGGCGTATCGAGCTCCACGCCCTCCTCGTCCGCCCCGACCAGTTCGTCGAGTTCTTCCTCGGAAGGCTCCTGGATACGCTCCAGGCCTACCAGCGTTTCGTCTGCGGCCAGCTTGATCAGGGTCACGCCCTGGGTGTTACGGCTCAGGCTGGATACCTCGCCAACCCGTGTGCGCACCAGCGTGCCCTGGTCGGAGATCAGCATGATCTCTTCACCTTCCTGCACCTGGATAGCACCGATCAGCAGGCCATTGCGCCCCTTGGTGCCCATTGCGATCACGCCCTGGCCACCACGGCCGCGGCGCGGGAACTTGGACAGCGGGGTACGCTTGCCGAAGCCACGCTCGGACGCGGTAAGGATCTGCGCACCAGACTCCGGGATCAGCATCGAGATGATCTGCTGCCCCTTGCCCAGCTTCATGCCGCGCACACCACGGGCGGTACGGCCCATTTCACGCACCACGCTCTCGGCGAAGCGGATCACCTTGCCGGCGTCGGAGAACATCATGACTTCCTTGGCGCCGTCGGTGATTGCCGCGGCAATCAGGGTGTCGCCTTCCTTCAGCTTCAAGGCGATCAGGCCATTGGAGCGCGGACGGGCGAACTGCACCAGCGGGGTTTTCTTGACGGTACCGGAAGCGGTGGCCATGAAGATGTACGCGCCGGTCGGCTCGGCCACCCACTCAGGGGTGTCGCCGTCTTCTTCGTCGATTTCTTCTACTTCGACCACTTCGCCTTCGATCACGCCCTCGTCGCCGTCTTCCAGCTCTTCATCCGGGTCGGCGCTCTGCTGCAGGGCCTCGAGGTCGATCTGCAGCATGGCGGTGATGCGCTCACCCTCCTCCAGCGGCAGCAGGTTGACCAGCGGGCGGCCACGCGCGGCGCGGGATGCCTCAGGGATCTCGTAGGTCTTCTTCCAGTACACCTTGCCCTTGCTGGAGAACAGCAACAGGGTGGCGTGGCTGTTGGCGACCAGCAGGTGCTCGATGTAGTCCTCGTCCTTCACGCCGGTCGCCGACTTGCCTTTACCGCCACGGCGCTGGGCCTGGTAAGCGGACAACGGCTGGGTCTTGGCATAGCCACCGTGGGAGATGGTCACCACGCGCTCTTCTTCCGGGATCATGTCGCCGTAGTTGAGGTCGTGGCTGGCGTTGAGAATCTCGGTGCGGCGCGCATCGCCGTATTCGGCGCGGATCGCTTCGAGTTCTTCGCGGATCACTTCCATCAGGCGCTCGGCGCTGCTGAGGATGCGGATCAGTTCGCCGATCTGCTCGAGGATTTCCTGGTACTCGGCCAGCAGCTTCTCGTGCTCCAGGCCGGTCAGGCGGTGCAGGCGCAGGTCGAGGATCGCCTGGGCCTGTTCCGGCGACAGGTAGTACTTGCCATCGCGCAGGCCGTATTGCTCGGGCAGGTCTTCAGGGCGGCAGGAATCGGCGCCGGCGCGCTCGACCATGACCTGCACGGCACTGGATTCCCAGGCAGTGGCAATCAGCGCTTCCCGGGCTTCGGACGGCGTCGGCGAGGCTTTGATCAGCGCGATGACCGGGTCGATGTTGGACAGCGCGACCGCCTGGCCTTCAAGGATATGGCCACGTTCACGGGCCTTGCGCAGCTCGAACACGGTACGGCGCGTGACCACTTCACGGCGGTGGCGGACGAACGCTTCGAGCAGGTCCTTGAGGTTGAGCACGCGCGGGCGGCCGTCGATCAGTGCCACCACGTTGATGCCGAACACGCTCTGCAGCTGGGTTTGCTGGTAGAGGTTGTTGAGCACCACCTCCGGCACCTCGCCGCGGCGCAGCTCGATGACGATGCGCATGCCGTCCTTGTCGGACTCGTCGCGCAGCTCGGTGATGCCTTCGATCTTCTTGTCTTTGACCAGCTCGGCGATCTTCTCGATCAGGCGCGCCTTGTTCAGCTGGTACGGCAGCTCGGTGACGACGATCTGCTGGCGGCCACCGACCTTGTCGATGTCTTCGATCTCGGAGCGCGCGCGCATGTAGATGCGGCCACGGCCGGTACGGTACGCCTCGATGATGCCCTGGCGGCCGTTGATGATGCCGGCAGTCGGGAAGTCGGGGCCGGGGATGAACTGCATCAGTTCGTCGACAGTGACTTCCGGGTTGTCGATCAGCGCCAGGCAGCCGTCGATGACTTCACCGAGGTTGTGCGGCGGAATGTTGGTCGCCATGCCCACGGCGATACCGCTGGAACCGTTGACCAGCAGGTTGGGGATGCGGGTGGGCATGACCGCCGGGATCTGCTCGGTGCCGTCGTAGTTGGGCACCCAGTCGACGGTTTCCTTGTGCAGGTCGGCCAGCAGCTCGTGGGCCAGCTTGGCCATGCGCACTTCGGTGTATCGCATCGCTGCGGCGTTGTCGCCGTCGACCGAACCGAAGTTGCCCTGGCCGTCGACCAGCAGGTAGCGCAGCGAGAATGGCTGGGCCATACGCACGATGGTGTCGTAGACCGCAGTGTCGCCGTGCGGGTGGTACTTACCGATCACGTCACCGACCACACGGGCGGATTTCTTGTACGGCTTGTTCCAGTCGTTGCCCAGTTCGCTCATCGCAAAGAGAACGCGACGATGCACGGGCTTCAAGCCGTCACGTGCATCGGGCAGCGCTCGCCCGACAATCACGCTCATCGCGTAGTCGAGGTAAGACTGTCTCAGTTCGTCTTCGATATTGACCGGGAGGATTTCTTTGGCCAGTTCGCCCATGAGAAGCCTGATTCCTTTTTCTGGTGAAACTTCGCAGCTCCATCAAGGGCCGAACGAAGCTCGCCGCCGCAGCGCATAAGGGTGCGACGACTTACGACAAATCAATGAGTTGTGCCATGGATCTGCGCAATGAAGGCCGCCGTCATGGGCGGTCTTGGAAACTGCCGGATGTTATCACAAAGGCAGTAGCGGTGGGGAGATATGGCGCAGGGGGTGGAAGGGGGTTTTGTGGGATTTGTTGACGTGATTGGCGCTGATGCCGGATTGCCGGCGCTCAGCCTCACACACTCCCTCTCCCCCCACCCCAAACGGTCAATGCAGGCGTTTGCGGCACATCAATTGTGCCAATTTGGCGGTATCCGGCCGTTCAACGACGCCCTTCTCAGTCACGATCACATCGATCAGGTCAGCCGGGGTCACGTCGAACACCGGATTGAACACCTCCACCTGCGGCGCCACGCGGGTGCCGGCGTAATCCAGCAATTCGTCGGCATCACGCTCTTCCAGCGGGATGTCTTCACCTGTGGCCAGGTTGAGGTCGATGCTGGTGCTGGGCGCCACCACCATGAACCGCACACCATGGTGCATGGCGCTCACCGCCAGCTGGTAGGTGCCGATCTTGCTCGCCACGTCGCCGTTGGCGGCAATGCAGTCGGCGCCGACCACCACCCAGGTGATGCCCTTGCTTTTCATCAGGTGGGCCAGCGCCGAATCGGCGCACAGGGTCACCGGAATGCCTTCATTGGCCAGCTCCCAGGCGGTCAGGCGCGAACCCTGCAGCCAGGGCCGGGTTTCGCCGGCATAGACGCGCTCGACCATGCCCTCGAGAAAGCCTGCGCGGATCACCCCCAACGCGGTACCGAAACCGCCACTGGCCAGGGCACCGGCGTTGCCGTAGGTCAGCAGGGCCTGCTCGCTGCCCTGGTGGCGGCGGATCAGCTCGATGCCTTGCTGGGCCATGGTCAGGTTGGCCTCACGGTCGCTTTCGTGAATGGCCACGGCCTCGGCCTCCAGCGCGGCCAGCACATCCTCGCCTGGGCGCAGGCGCTGCAGGCGCTCACGCATGCGGTTGAGCGCCCAGAACAGGTTGGCGGCCGTAGGGCGCGCTTCGGCCAGGCTGAGGAAATCCTCTTCCAGGTCCATTTCCCAGTCGCCGCCCTCGGCCAGGCGCTCTTCCAGGGCCAGCACCAGGCCATAGGCGGCAGCAATGCCGATGGCCGCCGCACCCCGCACAGCCATGTCGCGGATCGCCGCCGCCACCTGCGCAACATTGTCGCAGGCCAGCCAGCGTTCTTGCGAAGGCAGCAGGCGCTGGTCGAGCAGGTGCAAGGCGCCGTGGTGCCACCGGATACCGGTCACCTTCTCCGCCGCCATAAGTCGCTCGCGCATCACCTCTCCCTGACTTTCGCATATCAAAAGCGGACGATTATAGCGACCAACAGCCTTGGGCGCTCGGGTATACTCCGGCGCAATTCGTAGAAGTTTCAGAGGACTGTTCAATGAGCAACGTCGACCACGCCGAAATCGCCAAGTTTGAAGCCTTGGCGCACCGCTGGTGGGACCGCGAGAGCGAGTTCAAGCCGCTGCACGACATCAATCCGCTGCGCGTCAACTGGATCGACGAGCGCGTCAGCCTGGCTGGCAAGAAGGTGCTGGACGTCGGCTGCGGCGGCGGCATCCTCAGCGAAGCCATGGCCCTGCGCGGCGCCACCGTCACCGGCATCGACATGGGCGAAGCGCCCCTGGCCGTGGCCCAGCTGCACCAGCTGGAGTCGGGCGTGGAGGTGGAGTACCGGCAAATCACCGCCGAGGCCCTGGCTGAAGAGATGCCAGAGCAGTTCGATGTGGTCACCTGCCTGGAAATGCTCGAGCACGTGCCCGACCCGTCCTCGGTCATCCGCGCCTGTTACCGCATGGTCAAGCCGGGTGGCCAGGTGTTCTTCTCGACCATCAACCGCAACCCCAAGGCCTACCTGCTGGCCATCATCGGCGCCGAATACATCCTCAAGATGCTGCCGCGCGGTACCCACGACTTCAAGAAGTTCATCCGCCCCTCCGAGCTGGGTGCCTGGAGCCGCGTGGCCGGCCTTGAGGTCAAGGACATCATCGGCCTGACCTACAACCCGCTGACCAAGCACTACAAGCTCAGCAGCGATGTGGACGTCAACTACATGATCCAGACCCTGCGCGAGGAATGAGCATGCGTTTGCGAGCGGTACTTTTTGACATGGACGGCACCCTGCTCGACACGGCGCCGGACTTCATCGCCATTTGCCAGGCCATGCTCGCCGAGCGCGGCCTGCCGGCCATCGACGACAAGCTGATCCGCGATGTGATTTCCGGCGGCGCGCGGGCGATGGTCGCCGCGACCTTCGCCATGAGCCCGCAGGATGAAGGTTTCGAGGCCCTGCGCCTGGAGTTCCTCGAGCGCTACCAGCGTGACTGCGCGGTGCACAGCAAGCTGTTCGACGGCATGGGCGAATTGCTGGCCGATATCGAGCGGGGCAACCTGTTGTGGGGCGTGGTGACCAACAAGCCGGTCCGCTTCGCCGAGCCGATCATGCAGCGCCTGGGCCTGGCCGAGCGTTCGGCACTGCTGATCTGCCCGGATCACGTGAAAAACAGCAAGCCCGACCCGGAGCCGTTGATCCTGGCCTGCAAGACCCTGAACCTGGACCCGGCCAGCGTGCTGTTCGTCGGCGACGACCTGCGCGACATCGAGTCGGGCCGCGATGCCGGCACGCGCACGGCGGCCGTTCGCTACGGCTATATTCACCCTGAAGACAACCCGAACAACTGGGGCGCCGACGTGGTGGTGGACCACCCGCTGGAACTGCGCAAGGTGCTCGACAGCGCCCTGTGCGGGTGCTGATCTTTTAGCGGCAAGCTGCAAGCTTCAACTCAAGGACAAACGCATGTTCGACTATACCGCCCGCCCCGACCTGCTCAAGGGCCGTGTCATCATGGTCACCGGCGCCGGCCGTGGCATCGGTGCAGCGGCCGCCAAGGCTTATGCCGCCTTGGGCGCCACTGTGCTGCTGCTGGGCAAGACCGAAGCCAACCTGAACGAGGTCTACGATGAAATCGAGGCCGCCGGCCACCCGCAGCCGGTGGTGATCCCGTTCAACCTGGAAACCGCCCTGCCCCACCAGTACGACGAACTGGCGGTGATGGTCGAGGAACAGTTCGGCCGCCTGGACGGGCTGCTCAACAATGCCTCGATCATCGGCCCGCGCACGCCGCTGGAGCAACTCTCAGGCGACAATTTCATGCGGGTGATGCACATCAACGTCGATGCCACGTTCATGCTCACCAGCACCCTGCTGCCGCTGCTCAAGCTGTCGGAGGACGCCTCGGTGGTGTTCACCTCCAGCAGCGTCGGGCGCAAGGGCCGGGCTTACTGGGGCGCTTATGGCGTGTCCAAATTCGCTACCGAAGGCCTGATGCAGACTCTGGCAGACGAGCTGGAAGGTGTGGCACCGGTGCGCTCCAACAGTATCAACCCCGGGGCTACCCGCACGGCGATGCGGGCCCAGGCCTACCCGAGCGAGAACCCGCAGAACAACCCGCTGCCTGAAGAGATCATGCCGGTGTACCTGTACCTGATGGGGCCGGACAGTACTGGGGTGAACGGGCAGGCCTTTAACGCTCAGTAGGGCTTGAAACCGATGGGGCCGCTTTGCGGCCCTTCGCGACACAAGGCCGCTCCTACAGCGGTGCCGTTGAATCCGGCATCAAATCTGTAGGAGCGGCCTTGTGTCGCGAAAGGGCTGCAAAGCAGCCCCAGGCATTCAGCCCGCAGCCAAGGTCGGGCGCATGCGCCCTTGCTGGCGGCCCTCCAGCTGCATGCACCGTTCTAGGAACAGGTACATGCAGTCATAACTTTTGCAGATCGCCTTGCGCAGTTCGTTGCGCAACCCCAAGGTCGGGTTTTCGCCAGCCAGGGTACAGATGATCTCCAGCGCCTCCCACGGGTGCGCATCGTCATACTGCGCATGCATCTTCAACCACTTCATGGCGCGCTTGCGCTGGTCCTCCGGGAAGCCCATGGCGTAGGTGTCTTCAGCACAGACCACCGCCGACCACTCCCCCGTCGCCCCTTCAATGGCATAGTTGGTAGCCGCCATGGCAATGGCCAGCGACTCGGTGGTACACACTCGCCAGCACCAGTCATTGAGGCCATTGAGCTCGGCGGGCACTTCCTGGGACTGCAGCTCGTGCAGGTGAATGCCATGGGCATGGCACCAGTGCACCCAGTAATCGGCATGGTGGAGCTCCACGCGGATATTGCGCATCAGCCAGCGCCGCGCCATGTCTTCGCCCGGGTGGCGGGCATAGCGGGTCTTGGTCAGGTTGTGGGCCATGTACAACGAAAACTGCTCGACCACCGGCCAGCCACCGATCAGGTACTGGCGTATGGTGGCTTGGCGCAACTGGCCATCGCGCAGGCGCTGGTAGAACTCATGCTCCACCACCCGACGCTTGCCCGGGCGGCAATCTTCGATCAGTTGCTGGGCCCATTGGGGGTAACTGGCCGGGTCCATCAAAGGCCCGATACGGACGAATGCATCAATCACTTTTCAGCTCCTTGATCCCTGTGATTTACCAACGCTACTTCAGCGAAAGGTTCCAGGCGCCCGATGCAGCAGGGGCCGTGCAGCAATCCGTTGGCGCTGCAGACTGTCGCAAGTGAACACCTGCGGTCGTTCGATCAGATAGCCCTGGGCGTAGTCCACGCCGATCTCTTGCAAGGCCTGCTCGATCAACGGAGTTTCAACGAACTCGGCAATGGTCCGTTTACCCATGACGTGGCCGATGTGATTGATGACTTCGACCATGGCCCGGTTGACCGGATCATCCAGCATATCTTTGACAAAACTTCCGTCGATCTTCAAGAAGTCGACGGGTAAATGTTTCAAATAAGCGAATGACGACATTCCGGCACAAAAGTCATCCAGCGAGAACTTGCAACCCAGCCCTTTCAATTCATTGATGAACCGGATGGCACTGCCGAGGTTGGCAATGGCACTGGTCTCGGTGATCTCGAAGCAGATCAGCCGTGGCGGAATCGAATATTCGACGAACAGGCGCCGCAGGTACTCCAGGAACTTGTCGTCACCGATACTCGACCCCGACAGGTTGATGGCACACATCGACAGCGGGCCCTCGCGCCCCTCATCCAGGCACTGGCGTATGACCTGGAACACATTGCGCACCACCCAGCGGTCGATCGCGGTCATCAGGCCATAGCGCTCGGCCGCCGGGATGAAGCTGTCAGGCAGGATGGTGCGGCCGCTTTCGTCTTGCAGGCGCAACAGAATCTCGACATGGCCTGGCCCTTCAAGCGCGGTGAGCGCGGCGATTTCCTGGGCATACAGGCAGAAGCGGTTCTCCTCCAGAGCGACGTGCAGGCGCTGTATCCAGGCCATTTCACCAAACCGCATCGACAGTTCACTGTCATCGGCATGGTAGACCTGGATACGGTTGCGGCCCTTCTCCTTGGCCATGTAGCAGGCCATGTCGGCTGCCCGCAGGGAGGCTTCCAGCGTGGCCGGGGCTTGCGCCATGTGCACCAGGCCGATACTCACAGTGGTGACGAACGGCCTGCCTTTCCATACGAAGTGCAGGCTTTGCACCGCCTGGCGCAGGTTTTCGGCAATGCGCTCGGCCTGTTCGCCCGGGCAGTTTTCCAGCAGCACGCCAAACTCATCACCCCCCAGCCGCGCCAGGGTGTCGCCTTCGCGCAGCACCGATTGCAGCACGGCGCAGATGTGCCGCAGCAATTCGTCACCGGCGGCATGCCCACAGGTATCGTTGACCAGCTTGAACTGGTCGAGGTCAAGGAACATCAGCGAATGCCGCCCGCCCTGGCGCACCAGGTCGTTCAGTGCCTGCTCCAGGCGGTACTCGAATTCACGGCGGTTGGCCAGGCCGGTCAGGGCGTCATGGGTAGCCTGCCAGGACAGGTTGGCGATGTATTGGCGCTCCTGGGTCATGTCATGCAGCACCAGGACGATGCCCGCCACCTGCCCGTTATTGATGATGGGCGAACCCACCAGGTTGATCGAAACCGTGCTGCCATCCAGGCGCTGGATCAACCGTGCATGCTCGGCGCCGCCCTTGAGGCTGCCGCTGAGCACCTGTTCGAGCAAGGTGCTGCTGTCGTTCTGGGCCTGCTCGTCCACCAGGCTGAACAGCGCTGTCAACGGCAGGCCCAGGGCCTGGCCTGCCTGCCAATGGGTGAGTTGCTCGGCCGCCGGGTTCATGTAGCCGATGCTGCCATCGACATCGGTGGTGATCACAGCATCGCCGATCGCCTGCAGGGTAATCTGCGCGCGTTCCTTTTCTTCCTGCAGGGCGCTGGCGAAGGCCTGGCGCTGGGCCAGCAGCTTGCTCGAACGGCGCCAGGCAAAGGTGATGAGGAACAGCGCGGTGAGCAGGTTGGTGACCAACAGCACGCGCAACAGCATGCGCGAGCCCTCGCCCAGGGCATCGCTGAAGGCTTTGGCTGCCGGGGTCACGCCTTCGTTGATGGCGACGATGCGGGCGCGCCATTGGCTGACCTGGCGCGGGCCGGCCTGGCCGCCGGCAAAACCCTCGCGCATCTCGTTGGCCAACACATCCAGTTGCTTGAGGTAATCGTCACCGACATTCCAGTAGGCGATCGCCGCCTGCACATAGCTGATCTGGCTGAAATTGCGGTAGAACCAGATGATACGGTCGACGTCGTCGGGGTGATTGCCGCCTTGCAAAACGGCCTGGCGCGCAACATCAAGGTCTGGATCAGGCAGGTCGAGCACCTCACGCATCTGCCGATCACCGTGGGGCACAGTGATGACCTGACGATAGCGCTGGTAGGTGCGTTCATCGCCAGTATCGGCATACAGGTTCAGGTAATAGATGGCGTCTTTCTGTGCCTTGGACCACAGGCTTTCGCCAGCGACATAGGCACGCACAGCCGACAGCGCGTACAGGCTGAAGCTGCCCAACAGGACCTGGAAGACTACAACGGCGATGAAGGGCCAGATGATACCCAGCAGCCTTGGCGCCTCTAGTGTGCGATGTCCCTTCATGAAGTCCCTGTCACAGAGCAGATAAGGCTCGAACCAACCAGACAAGCTCAGCGTAGGCCATTTGCCATCTGTGTGGAGGGAATTTTGAGTGGCAAGCTTCAAGCTTGCCGCTTGGGTCAGGTCTGCTGCAGATGCCCGTACAGCTTGGCATACAAGCCGCCCTCGGCGATCAACTGCTGGTGGCCGCCATCCTCGGCCACGTGCCCGCCGTCGAACACCAGCACACGGTCGGCCTGCTTCACCGCCGAAAGGCGGTGGGCGATGATCAGCGTGGTACGGCCACTGAGAAAGCGCGCCAGGGCCTGGTGCAGGTTGTACTCGGTGGCGGCGTCCAGCGCCGAGGTGGCCTCGTCGAGGATTACCACCTTCGGCTCGGCCAGGACCATGCGGGCAATCGCCAGGCGCTGGCGCTGGCCGCCGGACAGGCGCACACCAGAGCGGCCGACCACGCTGTCCAGCCCTTGCGGCAAGGCGCCAATGGTGGCGTCCAGCTGGGCGATGCGCAGCGCCTGCCAGCAGGCCTCGTCCGTGCAGTCGCGGCCCATGGTCAGGTTGGCGCGTACCGTGTCGTTGAACAGTGACGGGTGCTGCAGCACCACTGCCACATTTTCACGCAAGGTCTCCAGGCCGATTTCCTGCAGGCTGGCACCGCCAAAACGGATGGTCCCGGCCTGGGCGCTGTACAGGCCCAGCAGCAATTGCACCAGGGTACTTTTGCCGCCGCCACTGGCGCCGACGATGGCGACCTTTTCGCCCGGGGCGATGGACAGGTCCAGGTGCTCGAGCACCGGCTCGTCGGCATAGGCGAAGCGCAGGTCGCGCACTTCGATGCCAACCGTTTCACGGCCGGCAAACGGGTCGCGGGCAGCCGGGTATTGCGGCTCGTCATCACGCGCCAGCAACTCGTTGAGCCGGCTCAGGGCGCCGCCTGCGGCATAGTAGGCATATTGCAGGTTGAGCAACTGCTCGACCGGGCCGATCATGAACCACAGGTAGCTGAACACGGCCAGCATCTGCCCGATCGACAGGTCGGAGAACAGCACCGTGAGCATGGCCGCAGCACGGAAAATATCGATACCGAACTGGAACAGCAGGCCACTGGCACGGCCACTGGCATCGCTTTTCCATTGCGAATCCACGGCGTAATCGCGCACTTCGCGGGCACGCAGGCCCAGGCGGCCGAGGAAGTAGCCCTGGCGATTGCTGGCGCGGATTTCCTGGATGGCATCCAGGGTTTCGGCCAGCGCCTGGGTGAACCGCGAGGTGCTGTCGTTTTCGAGCTTTTTAAGGTGTTTGACGCGCTTGCCCAACTGCACGGTGAAGTAGATCACCAGCGGGTTGAACAACAGGATCAGCAAGGCCAGCTGCCAGTGCATCCAGATCAGGATCGCCGCCGTGCCGGTCAGGGTCAGCATGGCCACCAGGAAGCGGCTCAGGGTTTCGCCGACGAACTTGTCGAGGGTTTCCAGGTCGGTGACCAGGTGCGTGGTCACGGTGCCACTGCCCAGGCTTTCGTACTCCTTGAGCGAGATACGCTTGAGCCGCTCGATCAGGCGGATGCGCAGACGATAGACGATGTCTTTGGCAAGGCCGGCGAACAGCTTGGCCTGCACCACGTTGAAGCCCAGCGCGGCCACGCGCAGGCACAGGGTGACGACCAGCATCAGGCCGATATAACCGGCCGCCACCTGCCAACCGCTGGGCAGCAGGTGGTTCATGAACTTCAGCGCGCCATCGCCGTGGCCCAGCAGTACTTCGTCGACCAGCAGGGGCAGCAGCAACGGTATCGGCACGCTGCAGCAGGCCGCCAGCACGGCCACCAGGTTGGCGGCCCAGAGGTGTTTCTTGTGGTGCAGTGCCAAGCGGCGGATTTGCGCCCAGCTCAGCCGGTCAGGCACAGCAGCGGGCTTCCCTGGCACCGGGTCGGGCGACCCTGGCAGGTCAAGCACAGGCGGCCTGCTGTAGCCAGCGGCCAAGCAAGGGCTGCAGGCTTTGCAGCGGCTGGTAGCCGTTGGTCAACAGGGCGAGCTGGCCGTTGCGCTCAGCCAGCAGCGTTGGAAAGCCGGCAATCCCCAGGTCCTGTACCCAGCTGAAATCGGCTGCAGTGGCAGCGCGCACGTCGGCACGCAGCAGGGCCTCGGCGAAGGTTGCGCGATCGAACCCGGCCTGCTCGGCCAGCTCGACCAGCTGCGGCGCGGTGGTGACGTCCAGGCCCTGCTGGTAGAACCCACGCTGGATCAGTGCCAGCAGCGGCCAGACGCGCTCGGCGTCCAGTTCGCGGGCGGCTACAAGGGCGCGGCAGGCAGGCTCGGTGTCGTAGACGAAGCCATCGGGCATGGCACCTTCGAACGCGAACGGCTGCCCGGTGGCCTCGGCCACCGCCTGCCAATGCTCGAGGATGTACTTGCGGGTCGAGGCGTCCAGCGGGCTGGCACCGCGGCGCAACCCACCCGGCACCACCCGGGTGGCCACGCCCGCTTCACGCGCCTGGGCGATAAGGGCCTGGGCCACCGGTGCAAAACCCCAGCACCAGGAGCACATCGGGTCCATCACATAGAGCAGGCGGGCAGTCATGCAATCAGGCCTCGGCTTTGTAGTTGTAACCGATCGGGTGCGGCAGGTTGCGGGCCTTGGCCAGCTCGATCTGCTTCTGCCGGTCGATGGCGCTGCGCCGGGTCTTTTCGCTCAGGCTGTCCCAGCAGTGCGGGCAGCTCACGCCTGGCGAATAGTGCTCGGACGCTCGGTCCTGGGCGTTGACCGGGTGGCGGCAGGCATGGCACTGGTCGTACTCGCCTTCGGTCAGGTCATGGCGCACCGTGACGCGGTTGTCGAAGACAAAGCAGTCGCCGTCCCACAGGCTTTCTTCCTGGGGTACTTCCTCGAAGTATTTCAGGATGCCGCCCTTAAGATGATAGACCGCCTCGAAGCCTTCACCGAGCATGTAGCTGGAGGCTTTTTCACAGCGGATGCCGCCGGTGCAGAACATGGCGACCTTCTTGTGCTTGCTGGGGTCGAAGTTGGCCTTGATGTACTCGGGGAACTCGCGGAAGGTCTCGGTCTTGGGGTCGATTGCGCCCTTGAAGGTGCCGATGGCCACTTCGTAGTCGTTGCGGGTGTCGATCAGCAGTACTTCCGGGTCGCTGATCAGGGCATTCCAGTCTTTGGGATCGACGTAGGTACCAACGGCATTGTTCGGGTCCACGCCCGGCACGCCGAGGGTGACGATCTCTTTCTTGAGCTTGACCTTGGTGCGGTAGAACGGCTGCTCGTCGCAGTAGGATTCCTTGTGGTCGACATCGACCAGGCGCGGGTCGCTGCGCAGCCAGGCGAGCAGGCCATCGATGCCTTCGCGGGTGGCCGAAACGGTGCCGTTGATGCCCTCGTTGGCCAGCAGCAGGGTGCCTTTGACGCCATTGTCGAGCATGGCCTTGAGCAAGGGCTCGCGCAGCTCTACGTAGTCTTCAAGGGTGACGAACTTGTACAGCGCCGCCACGACGATCGGTTGGGTCATTGCGTTGAATCTCCAGGTGGTTGCCCTCGTAAGGGGCGGACCGGGTTTGACAAAAAGCTGGGGGGCGCTCTGCGCCCCTTTCGCGACACAAGGCCGCCCTACAGGTGAATACATAACCCCTGTAGGAGCGGCCTTGTGTCGCGAAAGGGCCGCAAAGCGGCCCCCCGGATGTAGCAAATTGTACCAGAACGCCAAAAAGGATTCAGTGCTTGCCGCCACCTGCACACACCGGCGACGCGGGTGCAACACCCACCTTCGCCCACTCCTCGCTGGTGTAGGTGTGGATGGCCAGGGCATGGATCTGGCCCATCAGTTCACCCATGGTGGCGTACACCTTCTGGTGGCGCTTGACGCTGTTGAGCCCGGCAAACTGCTCGCTGACGATCACCGCCTTGTAGTGGGTTTCCTGGCCACGGCTGTGCATGTGGCTTTCGTTGAGCACTTCAAGGTGCTGCGGCGCCAGGGCGGCCAGCTGCTGCTCGATGCGTTGCTGCATGGTCATCGGGTATTACTCACTTCTTGGCCGGGGCGGCCTTGCCGGCATTGGGGTCAAGCTCTTTGGTCATGTCTTCGAGCAGCTTGTTGACCACCGGCACTGCCGGCTCCAGGCTTTGCTGGGTCAGCTGGGCCGACTGCTGGGTGACCTTGGGCATCTGGCTGAAGACTTTCTTGCCCAGCGGCGACTGGTAGAACTTCACCAGGTCCTTGAGCTCCTGCTCGGTGAAGGTCTGGGTGTACAGGTCGACCATCTTCGGCTTGAGCTTGTTCCAGCCGATGGCGCTGTCCAGCGCGGCGTTGGCCTTGGCCTGGTAGCTTTCCAGCACCGACTGCTTGGTGGCCGGGGCCTTGGTCTGGGCGAAGCGCTGGGCGAACATCTGCTGGACCTGCATGTACACCGGGGTGCCCAGCTTGTCAGCGTTGGCCAAGGTCAGGAATTTCTCGGCGGCAGCGTTGTGGCTGGCGGTGGCAGCGAGTACCTGGCCGCTGGCACAGGCCAGGGCGACGGCAGCACAGAGGGCACGGAGACGGGTCATTGCATATCCTTCAAGGAGGGGGAGGCGGTACCTCAGAGATGAGCATTCTGCTCCCGCCAGGGTGCAGCGCTCAAGTGGCACGACGAGCGATTGAACCGCTCGATCGCATGGGGGCCTAAACTGCTGATTCTGACTGACAAGGGAGTGAACGCAGCATGAGCCGTATCGAAACAGACAGCCTGGGCCCGGTCGAAGTTCCGGAGCACGCCTACTGGGGCGCGCAGACCCAACGCTCGCTCATCAACTTTGCCATTGGCAAGGAACGCATGCCGCTCCCGGTGCTGCACGCCCTGGCGCTGATCAAAAAAGCCGCAGCACGGGTCAACGACCGCAATGGCGACCTGCCAGCCGACATCGCCCGCTTGATCGAGCAGGCTGCCGACGAAGTGCTCGACGGCGAGCACGACGACCAGTTCCCGCTGGTGGTGTGGCAGACCGGCAGCGGCACGCAGAGCAACATGAACGTCAACGAGGTGATTGCCGGGCGGGCCAACGAGCTGGCCGGCAAAGGCCGCGGCGGCAAGGCGCCGGTGCACCCCAACGACCATGTCAACCGCTCGCAAAGCTCCAACGACTGCTTCCCCACCGCCATGCACATTGCCGCAGCACAGGCGGTGCACGAGCAACTGCTACCGGC
This sequence comes from Pseudomonas sp. TR47, assembly GCF_044143025.1. Lineage (NCBI taxonomy): Bacteria > Pseudomonadati > Pseudomonadota > Gammaproteobacteria > Pseudomonadales > Pseudomonadaceae > Pseudomonas > Pseudomonas sp. TR47. The sequence goes on from NZ_JBHFCS010000009.1 coordinate 47,879, forward strand.
GATCGCCGAACTGTCTTCGGGGCTGGCCGAGCTGTCGGCGCGCCACCATAAACTGGTCAAGACTGGCCGCACGCACATGATGGACGCCACGCCCATCACCTTCGGCCAGGAGGTGTCGGCCTTCGTTGCCCAGCTCGACTATGCCCAGCGCGCCATCCGCGCCACCTTGCCGGCGGTGTGCGAACTGGCCCAGGGCGGCACTGCCGTGGGCACCGGGCTCAATGCCCCGCAGGGTTTCGCCGAAGCCATTGCTGCGGAACTGGCCGCCCTCTCCGGCCTGCCGTTCGTCACCGCGCCGAACAAGTTCGCCGCCCTGGCCGGCCACGAGCCGCTGACCAGCCTGGCGGGGGCGCTGAAGACCTTGGCGGTGGCCTTGATGAAAATCGCCAATGACTTGCGCCTGCTCGGCTCCGGGCCCCGCGCCGGGTTGGCCGAGGTGCGCCTGCCGGCCAACGAGCCGGGCAGCTCGATCATGCCAGGCAAGGTCAACCCGACCCAGTGCGAAGCGCTGTCGATGCTGGCCTGCCAGGTGCTGGGCAATGACGCGGCCATCGGTTTTGCCGCCAGCCAGGGGCACCTGCAGTTGAACGTGTTCAAGCCGGTGATCATTCATAACCTGCTGCAGTCGATCACGCTGCTGGCTGATGGCTGCCGCAACTTCCAGCAGCACTGCGTGGCCGGGATCGAGCCAGATACCGAACAGATGGCGGCGCACCTGGAGCGCGGGCTGATGCTGGTGACCGCGCTCAACCCGCATATCGGCTATGACAAAGCGGCGGAGATTGCCAAGAAGGCCTACAGCGAGGGCAAGACCCTGCGCGAGGCGGCGCTGGAATTGAAGTACCTGACCAATGAGCAGTTCGATGAGTGGGTGCGGCCGGAGAACATGCTGGCGCCTGGTGGCAAGGGCTGATTGATCGGTAGGCTGCTGCGGCCCCATCGCCGGCAAGCCGGCTCCTACAGGGGTTTTGTGGAGCCGGCTTGCCGGCGATAGGGCCCTGGCAGGCTCTCAACCAACCTGAGCCAAACGCGCCCTTCTCGCCCGCCACCCAGCCACCAAAGAAGGCCCCAGGGCCACCAGCGTCGACCCCAGCACCACGGTCACTGCGCCTACATAGCCCAGGGCATTGATGTCTTCAGCCTGCACATACGCAGGCCACATCCAGGCCGCCAATGCCACCGCCACAAAGGTCACCAGTGGCGTCAGCGCCAGCGTGGCACTCACCCGCGATGCCTCCCAGTGCGCCAGTGCCTCGGCAAAAGCACCATAGGCCACCAGCGTGTTCAGGCAGCAGGCCAGCAGCAGCCAGCCTTGCAGGGGCGTCAACTGCAACGCCTCCAGCGGGTGCACCCAGGGTGTCAGCAGCGCGGCGCAGCTCAGGTAGATCACCATCATCACCTGCTGCGAATGCCACACCGTCAGCAACTGCTTCTGGCTCAGGGCATAGAACACCCAGATGCTGGTGGCCAGCAGGATGGTTAGCACGCCCGTGGTGTAGGTGCCCAGCGAGGTCAGCAGCTCTTCAAGGCGCTGGTTGAAGAACAGGCCGAAGCCGGCAAGCAGCACCAGCAGCCCCAGGCCTTGGCCCAGGCTGAAGCGTTCCTTGAACACGAACACGCTGGCCACCAGCAGCAGCACCGGGCCGATCTGCACCACCAATTGCGCAGTACCGGGGCTCAGCAGGTTGAGGCCGATCAGGTACAGCACGTAGTTGCCCATCAGGCCGCACACGGCCACAGCCACCAGGCCTTTGCCTTTGGCGCCGAGCTTGCCGAACGAAGGCAAGCGGCGCTTGGCTGCCAGCCAGGCGAACAGCAGGCCGCCGGCCACCAGCAGGCGGAACCAGGTGACGGTCACCGGGTCGACCACCTGCAACACTTGCTTGAGTTTGATTGGCAGGATGCCCCACAGCAGTGCGGTCAGAAGCGCCAGGGCCAGTCCATAGCTCCGGCGTCCGGATGTGATGTGCATAAAGTCCTCGGTCGAGCCCGTTGTAGGGTGCCTCGATTCTAAAGGCTTGCTACCTGCCAACGGGGAAAAAAGGCGGGAAAAGATTTCATCAGGTCATTCCCCTGCGGCATGGCGGCTGACTATTTTTTGTGTTTGGCAAACGCCGCTTCCAGGGCTTCATTGATGGTGCGCAACACCTTCACCCGCGCCCAACGCTTGTCATTGGCCTCGACCAAGGTCCATGGTGCGATCTCGGTGCTGGTGCGGTCGACCATGTCCCCCACTGCATCCACATACAGGTCCCACTTGTCGCGGTTGCGCCAGTCGTCCTCGGTGATCTTGTAGCGCTTGAACGGGATCTGCTCGCGCTCTTCAAAACGCTCCAGCTGGGTTTGCTGGTCGATCGCCAGCCAGAACTTGACCACTACCGCGCCGGCGTTCACCAACTGCTCCTCGAAATCATTGATCTCGCCGTAAGCACGCATCCAGTCGGCCGGGGTGCAGAACCCTTCGATGCGTTCCACCAGCACCCGGCCGTACCAGGAGCGGTCGAAGATGGTGAACTTGCCGCGTGCCGGAATGTGCCGCCAGAACCGCCAAAGGTACGGCTGCGCACGCTCATCTTCGCTAGGGGCGGCGATCGGCACGATACGGTACTGGCGCGGGTCCAGCGCTGCCGCCACCCGGCGAATCGCCCCGCCCTTGCCTGCTGCATCATTACCCTCGAACACGGCCACCAGCGAGTGCCGGCGCATGTGCTTGTGGCGCAACAGGCCGGCCAGGCGAGCCTGCTCGGTCACCAGTTGCTCCTGGTAGTCCTGCTTGTCCAGGTGCAGGGTCATGTCCAGCGCGCCGACCAGGCTGCGCTGATCGATGCTGCGCCCCAGCGGCGCGATGTTGCCCTGGTGCTTGCCTTTGGGGTTAACGGCCAGTGCGGCCTGCAGGCTTTCCAGCAAGATGCGCCCAACGGCCAGGCTGCGGTAGTTGGGGTCGACCCCTTCAACTACATGCCACGGTGCATAGTCACGGCTGGTACGGCGCAACACCCGCTCGCCAAAACGCACGAAACGGTCGTAGGTCTGCGACTGCTGCCAGTCCAGCGGGCTGATGCGCCAGCTGTGCAAGGGGTCGTCCTTGAGCGACTTGAGCCGCGCTTTCATCTGTTTCTTGGACAGGTGGAACCAGAACTTGATGATCAGCGCACCTTCGTCGCAAAGCATCTGCTCCAGGCGCTCGGCACCGGTGATGGCCTGGTCGAGCACCGCATCCTTGAACTGCCCATGCACCCTGCCCTGCAGCATCTGGCTGTACCAGTTGCCGAAAAACACGCCCATGCGCCCCTTTGGCGGCAGCGCCCGCCAGTAGCGCCAGGCGGGGGGCCGGGCCAGCTCTTCGTCGGTCTGCTGGTCGAAGGTGAGCACGTCGATCATGCGCGGGTCCATCCACTCGTTGAGCAGCTTGACCGTCTCGCCCTTGCCGGCGCCTTCGATGCCATTGATCAGCACGATCACCGGGAAGCGCGCCTGCTGCTTGAGTTCGTACTGGGCTTCGAGCAAAGCCTCGCGCAGCGCGGGCACTTCTGCCTCAAAGGTATCGTCGTCGATGCTGTGGCCAATTTCGGCGGATTCGAACATGCACTGGCTCCTTCAATGGATAAGCAAGATTAGCGGAATCCTGGCGGCAAGCGGCACGCTTCAAGCTGCAAGAAAACGCGGGCCGTGCCACCATCTGCTTTTTCTTGCAGCTTGCAGCTTGCAGCTCCCCACCTCCAGCGAAACCAGCCATGCCCGCACCCACCCTCCTTCAGCACGCCCAGATCGACTGGGACGACCAGGGCCGCCCCCATTCGCGGCAATACGGCGATGTGTACTTCGCCATCAACGAGGGCATTGCCGAAACCCAGCATGTGTTCCTCGAACAAACCCGCCTGCGCCAGCGCTTCGCCAACCTGGCGCCCCACGCCTGCCTGGTGATCGGCGAAACCGGCTTTGGCACCGGCATGAATTTTTTCTGCGCCTGGCAACTGTTCGCCGAAACAGCCCACACCGACGCGCGCCTGCATTTCGTCAGCGTCGAGAAGTACCCCCTGGGCCATGCCGACATGGCCCGGGCTATGCGCCTGTGGCCGGAGCTGGCGGCGTTCACCGAACCCTTTTTGCGCCAGTACGTCGCGGTGCACCAAGGCTTCCAGCAGTTCACCTTCGACCAGGGCCGAATCACCCTTACCCTGCTGATCGGCGATGTGCTGGAGCAACTGCCGCAGCTGGACGCACGCATCGACGTGTGGTTCCTCGACGGTTTTGCCCCGGCGAAGAACCCCGACATGTGGACACCCGAGCTGTTCACGCAACTGGCCAGGTTGTCCCATGCCGGCACCGCACTGGGCACCTTCACCACCACCGGCTGGGTTCGCCGCAGCTTGATCGAGGCCGGCTTCACCATGAAGAAGGTGCCTGGCATCGGCAAGAAGTGGGAGGTGATGAGCGGTGAGTACACCGGCCCGCCCAACGCGCCCACGTCGGCGCCCTGGTACGCGCGGCCAACTGCGCCTGAAGGCCCACGCGAGGCCCTGGTGATCGGCGCAGGGCTCGCTGGCAGTGCCAGCGCTGCCAGCCTGGCTGCACGCGGCTGGCAGGTAACCCTACTGGAGCGTCACGACGCAGCGGCCCGCGAAGCCTCCGGCAACCCCCAGGGCGTGCTGTACCTCAAGCTGTCCGCGCACGGCACGGCTTTGTCGCAGATGATCCTGGCCGGCTTCGGCTATACACGGCGCCAGCTTGAACTACTGCAGCGCGGCCAGGACTGGGATGCGTGCGGGGTTTTGCAACTGGCCTTCGACAGCAAGGAAGCCGAACGCCAGGGCAAGCTCGCCGACGCCTTCGAGGGCAGCTTGCTGCGTGCCGTGCAGCGCAGTGAAGCCGAGGCGATTGCCGGTGTCGCGCTGCCTGCCGGCGGGTTGTTCTACCCCGAAGGCGGCTGGGTGCACCCACCGGCACTGTGCAACGCTCAACTGCAGCACCGTAACATTCGCCTGCTGGCCCATCACGATGTGCTCGCACTGCGCAAGGCCGATGGCCTGTGGCAAGCCTGGGCCGGCGACCGGCTGCTGGCCAGCGCGCCAGTGGTAGTGCTGGCCGGGGCGGCTGACGTGAAGCGTTTCGGGCCCTGTGCGCAGTTGCCGCTCAAGCGCATCCGCGGGCAGATCACCCGCCTGCCGGTGACCGACGCCAGCCGGGCGCTGGCTACCGTAGTCTGCGCCGAGGGCTATGTGGCACCGCCCAGGGGTGAAGAGCACACGCTGGGGGCCAGCTTCGACTTCCATAGCGATGACCTGGCGCCGACCGTGGCCGAGCACCAGGGCAACCTGGCCATGCTGGATGAAATCTCCAGCGACCTGGCCCGGCGCCTGGGTGTCCCAGCGCTTGCCCCTGAGCAGTTGCAGGGGCGCGCGGCATTTCGCTGCACCAGCCCGGATTACTTGCCGATCGTGGGGCCGGTTGCCGACCCTGCAGCCTTCGCCGAAGCCTTTGCAGTCCTGGGCAAGGACGCGCGGCAGGTGCCCGAGGTGCCCTGCCCCTGGCTGGAAGGGCTGTATGTGAACAGCGGGCATGGGTCGCGGGGGCTGATCACGGCGCCGCTTTCGGGTGAGCTGATTGCAGCCTGGGTCAGTGGCGAGCCATTGCCGCTGCCGCGGGCGGTGGCTGAAGCATGCCATCCGAACCGGTTTGGCTTGCGCAAGTTGATTCGGGGTAAATGAAGGGGCTGCTGTGCAGCCCAATCGCCGGCAAGCCGGCGATTGGCCGCATTACAAAGTGCTGCTTATAACGGATTGGTCTAAAACTCTCGCAAATCCCCCAGGTCAGTTCCTTACAGGCGCCCTAATCCGGGGCGCTGATTCCCCAACGGAAAAACCGGTAAGGACCTATGTGCGGATTAGCAGGAGAGTTGCGTTTCACCCCCATCGACCAAGCCCCTCGCCCGGCAGACCTCGCCGCGGTAGAGCGCATGACCCATCACCTGGCGCCCCGTGGCCCCGACGCCTGGGGCTTCCATAGCCTGGGCCCGATTGCCCTGGGCCATCGCCGGCTGAAAATCATGGACCTGTCCGACGGCTCGGCTCAGCCCATGGTCGACAACACCCTGGGCCTGTCTTTGGCCTTCAATGGTGCCATCTACAACTTCCCCGAACTGCGCCAGGAGCTGCAGGACCTGGGTTATACCTTCTGGTCCGACGGCGACACCGAGGTGCTGCTCAAGGGCTACCACGCCTGGGGCGCGGCCTTGCTGCCCAAGCTCAACGGCATGTTCGCCCTGGCCATCTGGGAGCGCGACAACCAGCGCCTGTTCCTGGCCCGCGACCGCCTGGGCGTCAAGCCTTTGTACCTGTCGCGCAACGGCGAGCGCCTGCGCTTTGCCTCCACCCTGCCAGCGCTGCTCAAAGGTGGCGACATCGACCCGATGATCGACCCGGTAGCGCTCAACCACTACCTCAACTTCCACGCCGTGGTGCCGGCGCCACGCACCTTGCTGGCCAATGTGCAAAAGCTCGAACCCGGCACCTGGATGCGCGTCGACCGCCACGGTGAAGTCGAACGCCAAACCTGGTGGCAGCTGCATTACGGCCCCAACCCGGACGAGCGCGACCTGGACCTGGAAGGCTGGACCACCCGTGTGCTCGATGCCACCCGTGATGCCGTCGGCATCCGCCAGCGCGCCGCCGTGGACGTAGGCGTACTGCTGTCCGGCGGCGTCGACTCCAGCCTGTTGGTCGGCCTGCTGCGCGAAGTGGGCGTGGATGACCTGTCGACCTTCTCCATCGGCTTCGAGGATGCCGGCGGCGAACGCGGTGACGAGTTCCAGTACTCCGACCTGATCGCCAAGCACTACGGCACCCGCCACCACAAGCTGCGCATCGCCGAAAGCGAAATCATCGAGCAATTGCCGGCCGCGTTCCGCGCCATGAGCGAACCGATGGTCAGCCACGACTGCATCGCCTTCTACCTGCTGTCACGCGAAGTGGCCAAGCACTGCAAGGGCGTGCAGAGCGGCCAGGGTGCCGACGAGCTGTTCGCCGGCTACCACTGGTACCCGCAGGTGGACGGCGCCAAGGATGCCTTTGGCGCCTACCGCGATGCATTCTTCGACCGCAGCCATGCCGAGTACCGCGACACCGTGCAAGCGCCGTGGCTGCTGGAAACCGACGTGGCCGGCGACTTCGTGCGCGAACACTTCGCCCGCCCGGGCGCGGCCGAGGCAGTGGACAAGGCGCTGCGCCTGGACAGCACGGTGATGCTGGTCGACGACCCGGTCAAACGGGTCGACAACATGACCATGGCCTGGGGCCTGGAGGCCCGTACACCGTTCCTGGACTACCGCCTGGTCGAGCTGTCGGCACGCATCCCGGCGCGCTTCAAATTGCCCGATGGCGGCAAGCAAGTGCTCAAGCAGGCCGCACGCCGGGTGATCCCCCATGAGGTGATCGACCGCAAGAAAGGCTACTTCCCGGTACCCGGCCTCAAGCACCTGCAAGGCGCCACCCTGGACTGGGTACGCGAACTGCTCACCGACCCCAGCCAGGACCGCGGGCTGTTCAACCCGGCCATGGTAGACCGCCTGCTGAGCAACCCGCATGGCCAGCTTACCCCGCTGCGCGGCTCCAAGCTGTGGCAGCTGGCGGCGCTGAACCTGTGGCTCAGCGAACAAGGAATCTGACCGATGAAAGCCCATGAAACCGCCTACGGTCAGCGCCTGCTGCGTGGCCAGGCGCCGTCCTACGAGCGCCTGCAGGCGCGCCTGGCCGGCGATGGCAGCGAGCCCCACAGCCAGCCGCGTGCGCTGCACTGCGGCTGGGGCCGGCTGCTGATAGGCCACACCTACCCGGACCCGGCCAGCCTGGCCGAGGCACTGCAGCAGGAACGTCCCGGCGAGCGTGACATCGCACTGTATGTGGCGGCCCCGCAACAGCTGCTGGCACAGGCACCGCAGCAGCTGTTCCTCGACCCGTCCGACACGCTGCGGCTGTGGTTCACCGACTACCGCCAGGCGCAACGGGTGTTTCGCGGTTTCCGTATCCGACGCGCACAAAGCGCCAGCGACTGGCAGGCCATCAACACCCTGTACCAGGCACGCGGCATGCTCCCGGTGCAGCCCGAGCTGCTGACGCCGCGCCACCAGGGCGGGCCGGTGTACTGGCTGGCCGAGGACGAAGACAGCGGCGCGGTGATCGGCAGCGTCATGGGCCTGAACCACAGCAAGGCGTTCGATGACCCCGAGCACGGCAGCAGCCTGTGGTGCCTGGCCGTGGACCCGCATTGCACCCGCCCTGGCGTGGGTGAGGTGCTGGTGCGCCACCTGGTCGAGCACTTCATGAGCCGCGGCCTGGCCTACCTGGACTTGTCGGTGTTGCACGACAACCGCCAGGCCAAGCGGCTGTACGAGAAGCTCGGTTTCCGCAACCTGCCGACCTTCGCGGTCAAACGCAAGAACGGCATCAACCAGCAATTGTTTCTGGGCCCCGGCCCTGAAGCGGGGCTGAACCCGTATGCACGGATCATCGTCGATGAGGCCTACCGCCGTGGCATCGAGGTGCAGGTGGACGACGCCGCAGGCGGGCTGTTCACCCTCAGCCTGGGCGGGCGTCGGGTGCGTTGCCGCGAGTCGCTGAGCGACCTGACCAGTGCGGTCAGCATGACCCTCTGCCAGGACAAGCGCCTGACCCAGCAAACCTTGCACAACGCCGGCCTGCTGGTGCCGGTGCAGCAACTGGCCGGCAATGCCGACGACAACCTGGCGTTTCTCGACGAGCACGGCGCGGTGGTGGTCAAGCCGGTGGATGGCGAGCAGGGTCAAGGGGTGGCGGTGAACCTGACCACTTACGAGGAAGTCAGCCAAGCCATAGAACACGCCCGCCGTTTCGACAGCCGTGTGCTGCTGGAGAGCTTCCACCCGGGCCATGACCTGCGCATCGTGGTGATCGGTTTCGAGGTGGTTGCGGCGGCGATTCGGCACCCGGCCCAGGTGGTCGGCGACGGCAAACACAGCATCCTTGAGCTGATCGAGGCCCAAAGCCGCCGCCGTCAGGCCGCTACGGGCGGTGAAAGCCGCATTCCGCTGGACGACGAGACCGAGCGCACCCTGCGTGATGCCGGCTTCGACTACACCAGCGTATTGCCTGCAGGCCAGCGCCTGGCCGTGCGCCGCACCGCCAACCTGCACACCGGCGGCACGCTGGAGGACGTTACCGAGCGCCTGCACCCTGTGTTGGCCGACGCGGCCGTGCGCGCGGCGCGGGCGCTGGAAATTCCAGTGGTGGGCCTGGACCTGATGGTGCGTGATGCCGAACAGCCGGACTACGTGATCATCGAGGCCAATGAGCGCGCCGGCTTGGCCAACCATGAACCGCAGCCAACGGCAGAGCGCTTTGTCGACCTGCTGTTCCCGCATAGCCGGGCGTTGGCGTGAACCCATGACGGCCCTATCGCCGGCAAGCCGGCTCCTACAAGGCTCATCACGGTCCATGTGGGAGTCGGCTTGCCGGCGATAGGGCCCGCCAGAGCACAGCTTTACCCGAGGAGTACCCATGTCTGAACGATACCCCGAGCCGGACCTTGACTACCTCAAGCGCGTCCTGCTGGAGATGCTCGCCATCCCCAGCCCGACCGGCTTCACCGACACCATCGTGCGCTATGTCGCCGAACGCCTGGACGAACTGGGCATTCCCTTCGAGCTGACCCGCCGCGGCACCATCCGCGCCACCCTCAAGGGCCGGCAAAGCTCACCAGACCGCGCCGTATCGGCCCACCTGGACACCATCGGCGCCAGCGTGCGCCAATTGCAGGACAATGGCCGCCTGGCCCTGGCCCCGGTGGGCTGCTGGTCGAGCCGTTTCGCCGAGGGCAGCCGGGTCAGTGTATTCACCGACACCGGCGTGTTCCGCGGCAGCGTGCTGCCGCTGATGGCCAGCGGGCACGCCTTCAATACCGCCATCGACCAGATGCCCGTCAGCTGGGAGCACGTAGAAGTGCGCCTGGACGCCTACTGCACCACCCGCGCCGACTGCGAGTCGTTGGGCATTGCCATTGGCGACTTCGTGGCGTTCGACCCGCTGCCGGAGTTCACTGACAGCGGCCATATCAGCGCCCGCCATCTGGACGACAAAGCCGGCGTGGCCGCGCTGCTGGCTGCCCTCAAGGCAGTCGTGGAAAGCGGCCGCCAGCCGATGATCGACTGCCACCCGCTGTTCACCATCACCGAAGAAACCGGCTCAGGCTCTGCCGCTGCCCTGCCCTGGGACGTCAGCGAGTTCGTCGGCATCGACATCGCCCCGGTGGCACCCGGCCAGGCGTCGAGCGAACACGCCGTCAGCGTGGCCATGCAGGACTCGTCGGGGCCCTATGACTACCACCTGTCACGCCACTTGCTGAAACTGGCCGGCGACCAGGAGCTGCCGGTGCGCCGTGACGTGTTCCGCTATTACTTCAGCGATGCCCATTCGGCGGTCACCGCCGGGCACGATATCCGCACGGCGCTGGTGGCGTTCGGTTGCGATGCCACCCATGGTTACGAGCGCACCCACATCGACAGCCTGGCCGCGCTCAGCCGCCTGTTGTCGGGCTACCTGCTCAGCCCGCCGGTGTTCGCAAGCGATTCCAACCCGGCCAATGCCTCACTGGAGCGCTTCAGCCACCAGTTGGAGCACGATGCGCAGATGGAGAGCGATACCCGGGTGCCTGCCGTCGACAGCCTGGTGGGGAACAAGGAGTGAGCCGTAGCGGCCCGGTTTGGCGTAGCATGGGCGCATTCTTTTACCAAGCTGAATGCCGCCCATGCTGATCCCCTACGAACACTTGCAAGCCGAAACCCTGACGCGCCTGATCGAGGATTTCGTCACCCGCGACGGCACCGACAATGGTGATGACACACCGTTGGAAACCCGTGTGCTGCGGGTGCGCCAGGCGCTGGCCAAGGGCCAGGCGTTCATCCTGTTCGACCCGGAAAGCCAACAGTGCCAACTGCTGGCCAAGCATGATGTGCCGCGCGAACTGCTCGACTGACTGGTATCGGCCGCTTCGCAGAGCAAACCTGCGAAGCGGCCGGCGAGGTCAACCTCAAGCCGAATTGCCCTTGCGCTTCTCCCCCGCCTTGATCCGCTTGTACACCTCCGCCCGGTGCACCGACACTTCACGCGGCGCACTCACGCCAAAACGCACCATGCCATTGCGTGTTTCCACCACCTTGATCTCAATATCGTCACCAATGTTGATGACTTCGCCGACTACGCGTCCAATGACCAACATGTTCCGGTCCTCCGGCAACAGGGAAAACCGGAGAGTGCATGGGGATATTCGGTGACTCAACGCCTTCGCAGCAATTCAGAACAAGCCTACATCGGCAGGTAATTCGCCCTACAGACGGAACTACAATCCGCGCGCCTGGGCCTTGCCACGCATTTTCACCGCCATCTCTGCCATCTCGTCATACAGCCGCTGTGGCGCCTGCTGCTTGAGCTGCCAGGCCTGGCGCCCTGCCTCGTGGGGCAGGATCAGGAATTCACCGGCCTCCACCTGCTGGTGGATGTAGTCGGCAATGTCCGACGCACTGATCGGCGAGCCCTCCAGCAGTTTGCCCACCTGGACCTTCATGGCCGGGTTCGGGCCGCGGAAAGAGTCGAGCAGGTTGGTCTGGAAGAACGACGGGCACACCACGTGCACAGCCACTTCCAGCTGGCGCAGCTCTACCAGCAGGCTCTCGGACAGCGCCAGCACACCGGCCTTGGCAACGTTGTAGTTGCTCATGCCCGGCCCCTGCATCAGGGCCGCCATCGACGCCACATTGATGATGCGCCCCTTGCTGCGTTCGAGCAGCGGCAGGAAGGCCTTGCAGCCCTTGACCACACCCATCAGGTTGACCGCGATCTGCCAGTCCCAGTCTTCCAGCGACAGCTCGGCGAAGAAGCCGCCCGAGGCGACACCGGCGTTGTTGACGATCACATCGATACCGCCGAACTTCTCTTCGCAGGCCTGGGCCAGGGCGGTCAGCTGGCTGTAGTCGCGCACGTCGCAGCGCTGGACGAAACCCTCGCCGCCGGCACCGCGCACAAGCTCGAGGGTTTCGCGCAGGCCTGGCTCGTTGACGTCGGCCAACGCCAGGCGCCAGCCCTCGCGCGCCCAGCGCAGGGCAATCTCGCGGCCGAGGCCGGAACCGGCGCCAGTGATCATGATGCGTTTGTGCATGGTGGCAGGCCTTGTACTGATGGGTGGTCAGCCCAGTCTAATCAAGGCGTTGGCGCCAGAGAGGGTTCATCAGGGTAGTGAATGGGCGGGCATGACCAAACGGTCAGTACCAGGCAAATGGAATCTTTGCCAAGCGGCGCCGGTCCGAATTAACAAGAGGCCAGCTGTACGAGGCTCTTGACCCCTAACCACGCAAGGACTCCGTCATGACCACGATCCTCATCATCATCCTGATCCTGCTGTTGATTGGTGGCTTACCGGTCTTCCCACACTCGCGCAGCTGGGGCTATGGCCCATCCGGCATCATTGGCGTGGTGTTGGTGATTCTGCTGGTGTTGTTGTTGCTCGGCATGATTTGAACCAGGGGCGTGCAAGGCCAGTTGCTGTTCAAGCTGCAGCATGGCCTCGCGCAGCGCCCCCACATCCTGCTCGATATCGCCCGGTGCGGGCGGTTTGGCTTGGCATCTGCGCTCCAACCGCTCGCACAGGTCGACTATCACTCTTGCCCGAGCGATCCGGGCGCCTCCCTTTATCCGATGGGCCAGCATGGCCAGCGCCTCAGCATTGGCCGGCACCTGCGCAAGTAGCTGCAGGTCCTGCAGGTTGCTGGCACGAAGGTCGGCCAACAACGCTCGCAGTGCAGCCTCGTCGCCGGCCACCAGCCGCCTGATGTGCTCGAGGTCCAGCAGTGCAGGACTGGCACGGGCCAAGGCCCGAACCAGGCCGTCCAGCCCCAGAGGCTTGAACAGGCAAGCGTCCATGCCTGCTGCACGGCAGCGCCGGCGTTCAACCTGTGTGGCACTGGCAGTCAAACCGATCACCTGGCACCTGGGCCTGCCGCTGCGCCGCTCGTGCTCGCGGATGGCGCGGGCCAGCGCGTAGCCGTTGAGCCGAGGCATGTTGCAGTCACTGATCACCCCGTCGAAGTGCTCGCCCAACCACAAGCGCAAGGCCTGGGTACCGTCCTGGGCAACGCACGCCTGATGCCCGAGGTATTCGAGCTGTTGCACCAGCAACAGGCGATTGGCCGGATAGTCGTCGACCACCAGCAGGCGCAGCGGCTGGGGCGGGTGACGAGTGTCACCGGTAGCGGCCGCCGGCCGTTGCTGGGCAGCACTCAACTGCGGCAGGCTCAGGCGCACGTTCACTTCGGTGCCCTGCCCCAGCACGCTGTGCAGGTGCAGGCTGCCGCCCATCATCTCGCACAGGCTGCGGCTGATGCCAAGGCCCAGGCCGGCGCTGCAGCGCGGTGACTGGCATTGGTTGCTGGCCTGACGGAACGGTTGCCCCAGGTGCGCAAGCTCGCTTGCGGCAATGCCGACACCGGTATCGCGCACCGTCAGCTCCACCGCCAGGTAGCCGTCCACCGCTGTTGCCGACAGGTTCACCGTCACCTCGCCGTGTTCGGTGAACTTGATGGCATTGCTCAGCAGGTTGGCCAGCACCTGCTTGAAGCGCAGCGGGTCGAGCATGACCTGGGCATCCACCTGGCCTTGGGTAACCAGGCGCAACGCCAGGCCTTTGCTGCGCGCCTGCTGCTCGAACAACTGCAGCACCCGCCCCACGTGTTCGCGCAGGCGAACCCGCTGGGCAGCAAACTGCAAGTGCCCGGACTCGATACGGGTGATGTCCAGGATGTCTCCGATCAATTCCAGCAGGCCACGCGCCGCTTCGTCGGCCACCTCCAGTGCCAGGTGGTCGAACTCGCCTCGCTCGGCCTTGCGCCTTGCCAGTTCAAGCATGCCCTGCACGGCATGCAAGGGCGTGCGAAGCTCGTGGCTCATGGTGGTCAGGAACTGGGTCTTGGCCTGGTTTGCGGCATCGGCCTCACGCTTGGCACGGCGCAATTGCACCTGCAGGCGCCGCAGGTAGCGGATCCACAGCAAGGCCAGGCCGAGCAACAGCAGGGCCGTGGCAAAACCCAGCAGGATACGGCCGCGGTAACGTTGCCACACACCGTCAGCGACGATCATCGGGTTGCGCCAGCGACGCACCAGGCCGTCAATCTCGTGCGGTGACAGGCTGAGCAGGGCTTTGTCGAGTATGCCCTGCAGTTCAACCGCCCCGCGGGCGCTGGCCAGGGCGAAATGCGCGGGCGGCAGCGGCAGGCTGGCGCTGATCTTGAGCTGGCCCGGGTAGCCACGCGCGATCAGTGCTCGCGCGTCATCGAGGGTCAGCACGGCGGCGGCCGCCTTGCCGCGAGCCACGGCGCGCAAGGCTTCAACGGGGCTGGCCACGGCCATTGGCACAACCTGCGGATAATGCTGGCCAAGCATTTCATGCAGGGCACTGCCCCACACCAGGGCCAGCGGTCGCCCGGCCAGTTGCTCGAGGTTGCCAGGAGCCTGCGGTGCATCGCGCGTCACCAGTACCCGCGAGGCACTGAGGTAAGCACGGCTGAAGGACACCTGGCGCTCCAGGGCTGGGCTGCGCGGCAGGCCGGCAATCAGTTGCACCTCGCCCTCGCGCAGTTGTTCGAGCATGCCTTGCAGCGTGCCGCCAGCCTGCACCTCGAAACGCAGCCCGGTGCGCCGGCTGATCAGTTGCAGCACATCCAGGCTCAGGCCCCGCCATTGGCCCTTGCCATCGCGAAAGCTCAGCGGCAACAGCTGCTCGTCCATCGCCACCTGCACGCGTGGATTGTCGAGCAACCAGCGCTGCTCGGCCTCGCTCAACTGCAGCGGCACTGGCCGCTGCGCGGCGGCGCCCAGTGGGCTCCACCGTTCGCGAATGCGCTGGTGCTGGCGCTCGGTGAGGTTGCCAAGGGCGGCATCGACCAGCCCCGGCAAGGGCGTATCGCCATTGAGCATGGCAAAACCGATGCCCTGCCGGGGCAGCCCGGCGTGGCCGACTTCCTCGACACCGGCAAGTTGGCCGCGGCCCAACGCGTAGCGGGCCGCCAAGGCATTGCCCAGGTACAGGTCGGCATGCCCGAGTGCCAACGTCGCCAGGGCATCGAACGGAGAAAGGTGGGTTTGCACACGTGCCTGAGGGTAGCGGTCGCGGACCTGCTCCAGGCTGCGGTAGCCCTGGACCATCACCAGGTCGAGGCCGTGCGTGTCATCGACCCGTTCACGGCCACGCGCCTCACGCGCCAGCAGCAAGGGGCAATCCTCGGCGTAAGGCCGGGACAGCCGCAACCCCGCGTCCAGCGCCTGGCGGCTGGTGACCGAGCCGAGCAGGTCGACCTCGCCTGCACGCAATGCCGCATGCGCCTCGGCGAACGCTTCGAAAACCTGCACCTGCACCTGCAGGTTCAACTGTTCGCCCAGCAGCCCGGCGTAATCAGCGGTAATGCCTTCATAGGCGCTGCCGGTGCCGAGGATGTCGAGGGGCGGGTTGTCCTGGGCCAGCACGCCCAAACGCAGCGAGCGGCGCGCCCACAACCAGCGAATGCCTGCTTCATCGGGCTCGTGGCGGGGCCCGTCCAGGGTGGCCCGCGCGTGCAACTGCGGCCTGGCCAGCGCTGGCAGTGTCAGCACGAAACAGAGCAACGCCAGGAGCAAGGCACGTAAGGGCACGCGGGGCGAAATTCAGATCAGCTGATTGCGGCGAGCGAAATCCGCCAGGTCAATCAGCGAGTTGAGCCTGAGCTTTTCCAGCAGGCGCGTCTTGTAGGTGCTGATGGTCTTGTTGCTCAGCAGCATGGCCTCGCCGATGGCTTTGTTGCTCAGGCCGCGGGCCAGGTACTGCAAAACCATCAGCTCACGGCTGGACAGGCTGGCGATGCACTGCGGCTCGGTGGCCTGCAGGTCCTGTTTGTGCACCGAGCTCAAGGCCACTGCGGGGAAGTAGGTAAAACCCGACAGCGCAGCACGTACCGCCTTGCCCAGTTCATCCAGGTCATCGGTCTTGGCCACATAGCCGGCTGCCCCCGCCTGCAGGCAGCGCAACGAGTAGGCCACGGCCAACTGTGAAGTCAGCACCACGACCTTGCTCGGACGGCTGCAGGCCTGGATGCGGCTGATGACCTCCAGCCCGTCCAGGCCAGGCATGGCGATGTCGAGGATCACCAGATCCGGCGCCAGCTCGCGCACCAGGCGCACCGCATCGATGCCGTTGTCGGCCTGGCCAACCACTTCGACCTGCTGCTGGCGCAGCAACTGGCAGACCGTGGCACGGATAAATGGGTGGTCGTCGACCACCAGCGCTGTGGGCATGATGCACTCCTTTGTGATTCTGCTCGCTGCCTACAACTGGGCATCGAACACCACGGTGGCCTGGCCGGTATAGGTGGTGCCGGGATGTTTGAGCATCCCTAGCACGTCATCCCGAGCGACCTGAAAGTGCAGCTGGCCGGGACGGTTCAAGGTCGCCATGGCCGCATCGAACTGCAGCGCAGCCAGGCGCCCACTGGGCAACGCCAGGCGCTGCACCGGCGCACCCTGGTGTTCGATGCCTGCAGGCAGGCTCATGGTGATTTCGACGGGCACCTGGTCTGCGGTGTCGTTGCGCACAGCGCAGCGGGTATCGATATAGTGCTGGCAGAGCTTGTAGACCTTGAACGGGCCAGTCGACCACACCCGAAACGGCAGGTCGCGGGCGAGCCGCTGCGGTGGTTTGCCGCCGGCCAGCCAGGCCTGCCAGCCCCCGGGTGGCTCCAGCACTGCGCGGTCCGACCCCGGGGGGAACTCAAAAATGAAAGCATGCTGAACATCGAGAACAAAGTTGACCGTCAGGCTGTCGCCACTGAGGGCGGTAACATCATTACCGAAGTCGAAATCACCACCTGGGCCAATGCTGTAGGTCACGCTGCCACGCCAAGTGCCGCTGGGCATGCGAAAAGGCGGAGTGATGTCGAGGGCGTAGGCCACGCTGGTCTCATGCACCGAGGCAATTTCCACCCGTCCGCCCGGTGCGTTGCGACCATTGGCCCAACACGGCGTCGGTGAGGCCGGCTGGACAATATCCAGTAGATAGGTGACCTGTGCAGGCCGATGTTGCGCCACATTGTTAAAGCCGCTACAGCCACCATGGAGGACCATCTGATACAGCGGGTGATTGATGAGACTGCCGGAGGTCTGCACCGTTTGGCTGATCGCGGTCCAGTCGAAGGTCAACTGCCGCGAATCACCAGTGGCATCATGGTAGACATCGACTTGCCGCCTGGCCGGCAGGCTGAAGAAGAACTCATCACGCGGGTCGGCAGCACCCTTGGTGGTCTTCTTGTCGTAGGTGATAGGCAACGTTACCGTGGTGCGGCCCCGGCAGGTACTGCTCCACCACCTGCACAGGCCGCCTGGCGGCGTGGTGTTGTCGAAACGCCCAGTGCCGCCGCCGCGATACTGCGCTGAAATGGTCACATCGAGCGCACTGGCCAGCGGCGCGGCAAGCAGCAGCGCAGCGCCCAGTACACCTCGCAGCCGCCAGCCCGGGCGCCAGGTGAACAGGCCCTTCATTGCATCACCTTGGCGCTGCGCAACTGGCCTTCATGCAGTTCGAACTGGTGCACGCGGCTGGCGTCGCCGGGGAACTGCCGGCTGCGTCCGGGCAGCAAATGGTGTTTGGTGGCCGGTTCGCACTCCTGGCCTGGCGCACGGCACTGGCGGAAATGGTCAAGTACCACCGTGGCGTTGCCCTGGTTGGCCACCTTCAACACCCCTGCTTCGCGCTGCACGGCAGTCTGGTACTGCGCCTGCGCAGGCCGTACGAACAGCAGCGAGCCATAGCCGGCCAGCAGGTTTACCCCCGCCCTGAGGCCGTCGCGGTACTGCGCCGCCTCCTGTTCGTCCACGGCAAACCCGTCACCCAATTCCGGCAGCACCGGCATGAAGCGCAGGCGGAAGTAACGCTCCTGGTCCCGCGGGCCACGGTACAACAGGCGCACGGCCTGCATGCCGTGCGCCGGCACGATCAACCGCGCCGGGCTGGCGACCAGGCCGCGCTGCTCCAGGGCCAGGCCGTCGGTGTCGATTTCGTGGGCCACCCCGGCATCGTCATAGACCAGCTCGGCGACGCTGACCTTGACGAACGCCGTGCTGTCGCCGCTGTTGCGCACACGCTTGAGCAGCGTGCTCCTGTCACCGTCGAGGTAATCGTACAATCCGCCAACGTTCAGTTCGGGGGTGGCCACGGCAGCCAGTGGCATGGCCAGCAGGACGAAGGCCGATAGAGAAAGCATTTTCATGTGGCGAAGCTCCCTGGTGATTTGATTAAGGGTATTGCCGTGCGCAACCCGTCGGCCACGGCTAAAGCAGTAGGAAAATTCCGAAACTCACGAAGATCGCGATGCAATCTCGGGCTGGCACTGTTGGTCGCCGGCCAGCAGCACGTCGCCTTCACGCGTCAGGCCTTCCAGGTCCAGGCGTACGAGACAGAGCGGTTGCCCGCGCTGGCGAATTTCCAGGGTCGGTGCCGCTTCGCTCATTTCCACCGCGAAAAAGCCATCGGCCTCGCTGACACTGCGGCTGGCATGGTTGATCACCTGTGCGCCACGCAACGGCAGGCCCTGGCCATCGAGCAGGCGCCCCAACACGGTGACGGTGCGCAGTACACGAACCTGGCGGTAGTCGATGCCCCCGCGGTTGAGGTGGTAGTCAACGCTCGATGGCTGTATCACGGCGGCGGTCGCCTCGCTCCCGTCGAAATCGAACTGCACATGCCCGGGCTTGTAGGCGGTGACCGGGATGATGTTGCGCCCGGCATGCAGGTTGACACCCATGGCATCGTCGGCACGCAACCTGAGGCCGTCGATGTCGGTGTCCACATCGACGATCAACGCGGCCTGGTGCCCCAGGGGCTGGCCGCTCACTGCCGCCTTGCCGGCACCCACGGCCAGCAGGCTTTGCAGGTTCAGGCCACCGGTGAATTCGCCGTTGTAGGAGGAGCGCTGCAGGTAAGCGTCACCTTGCATGAACGGGTTCTCGAACTGGGTATCGGCCCCCAGCCCCGTGCCGTAGCGGTCGGCGCTGAGGGTGGCGCCAATGCTGCGCAATGGGCCGATCTCGACATCCTGCCGATAGCCCAGCGAGGTATTGAGGTCACGCCCGCCGTCACGCGAGGTGCGGCTGCCTACGCTGGCGGACAAACGTCGGCCGCCGTCGCCCAGGCTCATGCTCAAGCTCAGGTTGATGCCACGGTTGCGCGCATCACCGGTACCGCTGTTGCCCGGGCGATCGAACAGCGACAAGCGCCAGTTGGCGTCAGAGCCAAACAAACGCCCGTAATAGGCCCACCCCAGATCGATGCCGGTGCCGGCATCACTGCCGCTGCTGTGCGACACACGCACACTGGCGGTGTTGCGAGGGTCCAGGCGATGGTTCAAGGACAGCGATGATTGCGTCTGGCGCCGGGTGAATGGCCGTGCGGGTGCATTGCCAAGGTAGTCCCTGCCGGGCTGCGCCAGCCAGGTGCGGCTGTGGCTTGCGACCAGCGAGCCGCTCGCGTAGGCATGGATCAGTTGCAGGTCGAAGCCGTTGCCATGGCCCTGGGCCTGGAACAGGTTGCCATAGAGTTTGAGCCGGTCGCGCACATCCCAGTCCAGTGTGGTGCCGTATTGCATGGCATCGTCGAGCCGCTGAGCGGACACACCGACGATTGCCCTTGGGTGCAGCAGGTAGTTGGCCAGCACGCCCGCCGCCAGGGTGTCGTCATGCATGGCCTGCCAATTGCTGAGCTCACTGCTCTGGCGCCCGACATACAGGTTGTAACGCCAAGGTGCGTCGGTACTGCGCCAGTTGCCGGGCTTGTAGACGAATGCCTGGCTGCGCGAACTGACCTGGCCGTCCTCGACCAGACGTACCTCGACCTCGTAGATGCCGCCGGGCAGCACCTTGGTATCGAGGGTCTGCAACCCTGGCTGCACCGGCTGGCTGTTGATCAGCACACCGTTGCGGTAGATCTGCGCCACGGCCGGGCGGCTGGGGGTGACATGGATGGGCGTGGCACTGGGCGCGGCGCTGTCGATGAGCAGGCTGTCGCTGCTGCCGAACATCAGGCCCAGGGTCGTGTCAGGGCTGGCGCCCATCAGCCTGGGTTGGCGGGTCAGGCCCTGGGCGCTGGGGGTGAAGTACCCCAGGCGGTAGAAATGGTCCTCGACCAGGCGCTCGCCATACAGCTGGTCGACCCGGTAGCGGGTGCCCTCGCGGCTGTCGCTGCCGCGGTCGAGCTGGCCGTCGGCCAGGGCTGTCCACTGGCCGACACTGGCCTGGCCCTGCAAGGCGTAGCGGCCACTGGTGGCGACGCCATCATTGACCAGGTTGAGCTGGTTGCGCAGCAACAGGCCGTGGCTGCCCTGCTCCGGCAGGCGATGAAAACGTTCGGCAGTAGCGGCCACTTCGGCACGGTCGGTCAGCAGCGACAGCTGCGAATTGGCCAGGCTGTAATGAATCGCACGCAAGCCTTCCGGGCAGTCTGCCTGGCAGTCGCCCAGGGGCCTGCCATCGGCCAGGCGCTCACGCCAGCGTCGTCGCAGGCTCTCGGGCTCGCGGCTGTCGAAGGTTTCGGTGAATTCCAGCAACTGCACCTGCTGGTCGCGGCTGAGCACCACCATGGCATCTCCGAGGTAACGGCCGTCCAGGTCGACCCGTACGGCCAACGGCACATCGAAGAAATGCGCCTCGAACTCGCGCGGCAGGCCTGCGACCGGCCCCAGGGCACTGGCCGCGCCATGACTCATGCCGGCCCACAAGGCCATGCTGGCAGCCAGTGGCAGCCAGCAGCGCAAGGCGGCGGAGGAGGAATGTCGGGACATGGGTATCGCTTACAGGCATGACCTGCCCACCCCTCACCATTGACGAGGGCCCGGGCAGGCACTGGAGGTGAACGGAGCCTTAAGGGGCGGCGGTTTCGAAGATCATGCTGACCAGGCCCTGGTAGCTGCCTGGCTCATAACCGGTGCCTGGCGCCGGCTGGGCCTCGACCTGGAAACCGATGACCGCGCCCGGTGCCGCCTGGGTGGCACTGACCACTTCGGCCGGGGTGGTTTGCAACACGGTGTCACCGACCGTGACGTCCAGGCCAATGTTGTTGCTGCCGTTGGCGATCACTGCAGGCGATACCAGGTAGGCGCTGATCGGGCCGATGGTGCTCTTGACCTGCAGTTGCTTGCGAATCGGGTCGAGCTTGCCTTGAAAGGAATTCCAGGCCATTTCCTGCGGGTCGTTCATCCAGTTGCCACCCACCGGCTCGACGTAGAACGCATCGGTGGGCACCTGGGCGACGATTTGCACCTGCTTCTCGATCGGGTCGACGGCATGGGCGGCGCCTGCGAACATCAGGGCCAGGGGAAGGGCGAGTAACGTGCGTTTCACGAATGGTTTCTCCTTGAAGGTAACAGGCCTGCCGGGGTGGCCCGGCGGGTGAGGAGAAGTATTCGGGAAGCATGGGGCGGGATAATCAGGAAGCTTCCGAGGGAGCTTCGGAAATTTCCGAGCGAAGGCAAAATGACACTGCACAATGCACAACGCCCCGACTGGCGGGGCGTTGTGTTTTTTGCGCTCTATGTCAGTGCGAAACCGCCCCGCTGGCCCCCAGGCCAGTTTGCGAGCGGACGAACTGCGGGAAGAACAGTGCGCGTTCGTTTTCAGCCGCCTTGGACTTGTCGGTGACCGAGAAGAACCAGATACCGACGAAGGCAATCAGCATCGAGAACAGCGCCGGGTACTCGTACGGGTAGATCGGCTTCTCGTGGCCGAGGATCTGCACCCAGATGGTCGGGCCAAGGATCATCAGTGTCACTGCGCTCACCAGGCCCAGCCATCCGCCGATCATGGCGCCGCGGGTGGTCAGCTTCTTCCAGTACATCGAAAGCAGCAGTACCGGGAAGTTGCAGCTGGCGGCAATGGAGAACGCCAGGCCGACCATGAAGGCGATGTTCTGCTTCTCGAACAGAATACCCAGGCCGATCGCCAGCACGCCAAGGGCGATGGTGGTGATCTTCGAGACGCGGATCTCGTCCTTGTCGTTGGCCTTGCCCTTGCGCCATACGCTGGCGTACAGGTCGTGGGACACCGCCGAGGCACCGGCCAGGGTCAGGCCGGCAACCACCGCCAGGATGGTGGCGAACGCCACCGCCGAGATGAAACCGAGGAAGATGCTGCCACCCACGGCATCGGCCAGGTGCACCGCAGCCATGTTGTTGCCGCCCAGCAGGGCGCCGGCGGCGTCCTTGAAGTCCGGGTTGGTGCTGACCAGCAGGATCGCGCCGAAGCCGATGATGAAGGTCAGGATGTAGAAGTAGCCGATGAAGCCGGTGGCGTAGAGCACGCTCTTGCGCGCTTCCTTGGCGTCGCTGACGGTGAAGAAGCGCATCAGGATATGCGGCAGGCCGGCGGTACCGAACATCAGCGCCAGGCCCAGCGAGAAGGCCGAGATCGGGTCCTTGACCAAGCCGCCCGGGCTCATGATCGCCTCACCCTTGCTGTGCACCTTGATCGCTTCGGAGAACAGGGTGTTGAAGTCGAAGCCCACGTGCTTCATGACCATCAGTGCCATGAAGCTGGCACCGGACAGCAGCAGTACGGCCTTGATGATCTGTACCCAGGTGGTGGCCAGCATGCCGCCGAACAGCACGTACAGGCACATCAGGATACCCACCAGAATCACCGCCACATGGTAGTCCAGGCCGAACAGCAGCTCGATCAGCTTGCCGGCGCCGACCATCTGCGCGATCAGGTAGAACGCCACCACCACCAGCGAACCGGAGGCCGACAGGGTACGGATTTCCTTTTGCCCCAGGCGGTAGGAGGCCACGTCGGCAAAGGTGTATTTGCCCAGGTTGCGCAGGCGTTCGGCGATCAGGAACAGAATGATCGGCCAGCCGACCAGAAAGCCGATCGAGTAGATCAGGCCGTCGTAGCCAGAGGTGAACACCAGCGCGGAAATACCCAGGAACGACGCTGCCGACATGTAGTCGCCGGCAATCGCCAGGCCGTTCTGAAAGCCGGTGATCTTGCCGCCGGCAGCGTAGTAGTCGGCTGCCGACTTGTTGCGTTTGGAGGCCCAGTAGGTGATGCCCAAGGTGAAGGCGACGAAGGCCACGAACATGGCGATCGCTGCAACGTTCAGCGGCTGTTTCTGCACCTCGCCGGTCAGGGCATCGGCTGCCCACACGGCGGGTGCGAAAACGCCGCAGGCCAGTACGGCCAAGGCTTTGGTGTGACGAATCATTGTTGCGCCTCCTTGAGGATGGCCTTGTTCAGCTCATCGAACTCGCCGTTGGCGCGGCGTACGTAGATGGCGGTCAGGACGAATGCCGAAATGATCAGGCCGACGCCCAGGGGGATGCCCCAGGTAATCGACGACTCAGGGCTGAGCTTGGCGCCCAGCAGATGAGGACCGTAGGCGATCAGGAGGATGAAGGCGCAGTACAGGCCGAGCATGATCGCCGAGAGAATCCAGGCGAACCGTTCGCGTTTGGTCACCAGCTCCTTGAAGCGGGGGCTGTTTTGTATCGAGAGGTAAATGCTGTCGTTCATTGTTTTTGTCCTAGCAGCACAGATAGGGGATGGAACCCACACCGTCACTTTATGCTGCCTTTGAACGCCAACCAGACGACCTTAGTCTTAGATGCAACGGTGTTTTGCAGAATAGGTAACAAAGCGGGGCCGCTGTGCGGCCCTTTCGCGACACAAGGCCGCTCCTACAGCGCATAACGCCTGTAGGAGCGGCCTTGTGTCGCGAAGGGCTGCACAGCAGCCCCGCTTCGCGAAGTTTGATTCGTTACTTGCCAGTCCACTCCTTGACTCGGTCCGGGTGTTTGGCCACCCAATCCTTGGCCGCTGCCTCAGGCTTGGCGCCTTCCTGAATCGCCAGCATCACCTCGCCGATCTCATCCTTGGACTGCCAACTGAACTTCTTCAAGAACTCGGCCACTTCCGGCGCTTTGGTCGCCAGTTCCTTGCTGCCGATGCTGTTGACCGTCTCGGCGGCACCATAAACGCCTTTGGGGTCTTCGAGGAACTTCAGCTTCCACTTGGCGAACATCCAGTGCGGCACCCAGCCGGTCACGGCAATGGACTGCTGCTTGCCGTAGGCGCGGCCCAGTTCGGCGGTCATCGCCGCGCCGGAGCTTGCCTGCAGCTTGTAGCCGGTAAGGCCGTAGTCCTTGATGGCCTGGTCGGTCTTGAGCATCACCCCGGAGCCTGCGTCGATGCCGACGATCTTCTGCTTGAAGCTTTCGTCGGTCTTGAGGTCGGTAATGCTGTTGGCCTTGACGTACTCCGGCACGATCAGGCCGATCTTGGCATCCTTGAAGTTGGCGCCGTAATCGACCACGTTGTCCTTGTTCTTGGTCCAGTACTCACCGTGGGTCACCGGCAGCCAGGCCGAGAGCATGGCGTCGAGTTTGCCGGTGGCCACACCCTGCCACATGATGCCGGTGGCCACGGCCTGCAGTTTGACGTCGTAGCCGAGCTTCTGCTTGATCACTTCGGCGGCCACGTTGGTGGTCGCCACGCTGTCGGCCCAGCCATCCACGTAACCGATGCTCACTTCTTTGGCCATGGCCTGTGCAGCGCTCATGGCCAGTACCAGGGCGGTGCCCGCCCCCAGGAGTCGTCGCATTTTTTTCAAAGTTGCCATCAAAGCATCCCCTCGTCAGGTCTCGGAGATTGCATGATGTTCCTGCAACAAAGCGTGACCTGCTCCCACTGCGACCTGTACCCGATGCCTTTGCGACAGCACTGTGCCATTAGCGGCGTCTGCCTGCACCATTCTGCGCGATCCTTGCATGCCAAAGGATTGGCGCCGGGCTACTATCTAACGCTTTGCGCCTGACGATGGACCGCCTGATGCCCAGCCCTGCCCGCCTGTTGCTGCCGCTGTACCTGTTCGCCTGCCTGCTTGCCCTTGCAGGGCTTGGGGCGCTCTGGTACACGCTCGGCAAGCCGATCCTGCTGCCGGACGCCGCCAGCCCCACGCACAAATTGCAGTGCGCCTCCTATACCCCGTTCGACAAGGACCAGTCGCCTTTCGACCAGCCTTTTCGCTTGCGCCCGGCGCGCATGGACGCCGACCTGGCGCTGTTGGCCGAACGTTTTCAGTGCATCCGCACCTATTCCATGACCGGGCTTGAAGCGATTCCGGCACTGGCGCGCAAGCATGGCCTGAAGGTGATGCTCGGGGCTTGGGTCAATGCCAACCCGGCCGATACCGACAAGGAAGTGGACTTGCTGATCGCCGCCGCCAACGCCAACCCGGACGTGGTCAGTGCGGTGATCGTGGGCAACGAGGCGCTGCTGCGCAAGGAAGTGACTGGCGAGCGCCTGGCCGCGCTGATCGGCAAAGTGAAACGCCAGGTCAAGGTGCCGGTGACCTATGCCGATGTCTGGGAGTTCTGGCTACAGCACCCGCAGGTGGCGCCAGCGGTGGACTTCCTGACCATTCACCTGTTGCCCTACTGGGAGGACGACCCGCGCGGTATCGACGATGCCCTGGCGCATGTCGCTGATGTGCGCCGGGTGTTCGGCTCGCGCTTTGCGCCCAAGGATATCTTCATCGGCGAGACTGGCTGGCCCAGCGAAGGCCGCCAGCGCGAGACGGCTGTGCCCAGCCGGGCCAACGAGGCACGCTTCATCCGCGGTTTCGTCGCCATGGCCGAGGCCAATGGCTGGCACTACAACCTGATCGAAGCCTTCGACCAGCCGTGGAAGCGCGTCAGCGAAGGCGCGGTGGGCGGCTACTGGGGCCTGTACGATGCCGACCGGCAGGACAAAGGCGTACTCGAGGGCCCTGTGAGCAACCTGCACTACTGGCCCCAGTGGTTGCTGGCAAGCGCGGTGTTGATGGCAGTGATGCTGGTGTTCGCTGGGCGCCCTGGCACCGCGACCGGGGCGTTGCTGTTGCCGTTGCTGGCGGCGTTTGGCGCTGGCTGCCTGGGGCTGTGGGGCGAATTGATGCGGACCCACGCAAGGTTTGCCGGGGAATGGCTGTGGGCGGCGTTGCTGGCGGGGTTGAACCTGATGGTACTGGCCCATGCGGTACTTGCGTTGGCGCGCCGGGCTGGCTGGCGGGAGCGTGTGTTTGCCTGGCTCGAGGCGCGCGCAGGGTGGCTATTGCTGGCGGCAGGCTTTGCCGCGGCAGTGAGCATGCTGGCGATGGTGTTCGACCCGCGTTATCGCAGTTGCCCTACCGCGGCGTTGGCGTTGCCGGCGCTGGTTTACCTGCTGCGCCCGGTGGTGGCAGCACGGGCGGAGGTGGCGTTGCTGGCGTTTATCGTCGGGGCTGGCGTGATGCCGCAGCTGTACCGGGAAGGGCTGGAGAACCAGCAGGCCTGGGGATGGGCGGTGGTCAGTGTGCTGATGGCTGCGGCGTTGTGGCGGAGTTTGCGGGTGCGCAAGGCTTGATACCCAGGTGCCGGCGAATGGGCTGCACGGCAGCCCCTGTCAGGCGCGACGCGCTTGCCGTACCAGCCGTAACCCCGCCAGCACCACCGCAAATACAGCAATGCTGGCGGTATACAGCACCAGCGCCGGGAGGCCGAACACCAGCGCCAACACCGCCAGCCACCAACCGCTGCGCCCGCCAAGCACCTGCGCCAGCAACGCCAGCGCAAGCCCGGCCCAGGCAATCACCTGAAAGTGAATCCCCAGCCCCAGCATCGAGCGCACCTGGCACTGCCAGTGCTCACCCGGTACGGCGCAAAGGCCGACCCACTGCGCATCTTCCATCAACCCGTAGCGCACGCCGTAACTGGCAGCCAGCCACAAGGCGAGAAACAGCAACAGCAGCGCAGCCGGCAAGGTACGAGACATCCCGTTCTCCAATAGCAGTAATCGAAACAAGCCATGATCGCCCAAGGCCGGTTGTAAGGCAAAATCACAATCTGCAGCTATGTTGCAGATAACAAGCACACCAAAGGCCACCGCACTTGGCAACTTTGCCAAGGCACCTGTGGTCCTAGCCTGCGTAGCGCAGTACCTTGCTCGCGTTCTTTCTGGGGGATTACATGCTTCGATATTGGCGCCTAGCCGCCCTTCTTGGCGGCCTGCTCATGGCTGTGGCCGCTTCTGCGCGCGACATCGACGCCGCAACCTACGGCTTCCCCTTGACCAACCCGTTCGAGGCGACGATCGCCACGACGCCGCCCGATCAGCGCCCGACGCTGCCCAGCGACGACGAGATCGACCAGAGCGACTACAGCCTCAATTTGCGCCCGGAGCGTGAATTCACCCTGCCCGACAACTTCTGGGCAGTGAAAAAGCTCAAGTACCGCCTGGCTCGCCAGGACCATGAAGCGCCGCTGATCTTCATCATCGCCGGCACCGGCGCGCCGTATTCGAGCACCATCAACGAATACCTGAAAAAACTGTTCTACCAGGCCGGTTACCACGTGGTTCAGCTGTCGTCGCCGACCAGCTACGACTTCATGAGCGCCGCCTCGCGCTTCGCCACCCCGGGCATCAGCCGGGAAGACGCCGAAGACATGTACCGTGTGATGCAAGCCGTACGTGCCCAGCACCCGCGCCTGCCGATCAGCGAGTACTACCTCACCGGCTACAGCCTGGGTGCGCTGGACGCGGCGTTCGTCAGCCACCTGGATGAAACCCGCCGCAGCTTCAACTTCAAGCGTGTGCTGCTGCTCAACCCGCCGGTCAACCTGTACACCTCGATCAACAACCTCGACAAACTGGTGCAGACCCAGGTCAAAGGCATCGACCGCAGCACCACGTTCTATGAGCTGATGCTGGAAAAGCTCACCCGCTATTTCCAGGACAAGGGCTACATCGACCTCAACGAGGCGCTGCTGTATGACTTCCAGCAGTCGCGCCAGCACCTGTCCAACGAACAGATGGCGATGCTGATCGGCACCTCGTTCCGCTTCTCGGCGGCCGACATCGCCTTCACGTCGGACCTGATCAACCGCCGTGGCCTGATCATCCCGCCGAAGTACCCGATCACCGAGGGCAGCAGCCTTACGCCGTTCTTCAAGCGTGCCCTGCAGTGCGACTTCGACTGTTACATGACCGAGCAGGTGATCCCGATGTGGCGCGCCCGCACCGACGGCAACAGCATCCTGCAACTGGTCAACCAGGTGAGCCTGTACGCGCTGGAGGACTACCTGCGCGACAGCCCGAAAATCGCCGTGATGCACAATGCCGATGATGTCATCCTCGGCCCTGGCGATATCGGCTTCCTGCGCAAGGTGTTCGGCGAGCGCCTGACCCTGTACCCCCATGGCGGCCATTGCGGCAACCTCAACTACCGCGTCAACAGCGACGCCATGCTGGAGTTCTTCCGTGGTTAACAAATTCCTCTTCGCCACCGCCCTGCTGGTTGCCGGCAATGCCCTGGCCGCGGAAACCGCGCCGCGCACCAGCGTGATCGAGTCCGATCCTCAAGTAACCGCCGAACCCTTGGCCCCCGAAGCCGACGGCTTCACCGACCCGCTGCGCGAGCTGAAATTCAACCCAGGCCTGGACCAGCGCGAATTCGAGCGCTCCACCCTGGCGGCGCTCAACATATACGACCCGCTGGAGTCGCTGAACCGGCGCATCTACCACTTCAACTACCGCCTGGACCAGTGGGTGCTGCTGCCGCTGGTGGGTGGCTACCAGTACGTGACGCCCAGGTTCGTGCGCACCGGGGTGAGCAATTTCTTCAATAACCTGGGCGATGTGCCGAACCTGTTCAACAGCGTGCTGCAGCTCAAGGCCAAGCGTTCGGCAGAGATCACCGCACGGCTGATGTTCAATACCATCATCGGTGTGGGTGGGCTATGGGACCCGGCGACCAAGATGGGCCTGCCGCGCCAGAGCGAGGATTTTGGCCAGACGTTGGGGTTCTATGGCGTGCCTGATGGGCCATACATCATGCTGCCGGTGCTTGGGCCGTCCAATTTGCGCGATACCACCGGGGTGGTGGTGGATTACGCTGGCGAACAGGCGATCAATTACCTGAACATGGCCGAGGTCAGCACCGATCATCCGGAAATCTTCCTGCTGCGCGCGGTGGACAAGCGCTACACCACCAAATTCCGCTATGGCCAGCTCAACTCGCCGTTCGAGTACGAGAAGGTTCGGTATGTGTACACCCAGTCGCGCAAGCTGCAGATTGCCGAGTAACGTGCTGCTTGCACAACCGCTGTAGGAGCGGCCTCGTGTCGCGAAAGGGCCGCACAGCGGCCCCAGGTTTTCAGCGGCGCTGCAACTATCGATGGGGCCGCTTTGCGGCCCTTTCGCGACACAAGGCCGCTCCTACGCGCCGCGTAGGTTCGATTACACCCCCAGAAACTGCTCCAGCTCCCGCCGCTTGGCCAGCGCATCCCGCCGCCCCAGCTCGATCAGCTCGCTGCAATAGCTGGCTTCGAACAGCAAGTAGCTCAACACCCCCGCCCCGCTGGTCCGCGTCGCCCCCGGCCCGCGCAGGAACAAGCGCAGCGCTGCCGGCAGCTCGCGCCGATGCCGTGCGGCAATTTCGTCCAGCGGCTGGCTGGGCGCCACCACCAGCACCTCGATCGGCGCCAGGCCCAGGCGTCGCGCATCCAGGTGGGCGGGCAGCAGGCGGCTGAGGTGGTTCAAACGCTGCAACAGCTCGATATCGCCTTCCAGGCTGTCGATGAACGTGCTGTTGAGCATGTGCCCGGCGATCTGCGCCAGGCTTGGCTGATGGCCACTGAACACGCGCTGGGTCGGCAGCGGCGGCGCTGGCCGCTGCGGGTTGCCGCTGACGCCGACCACCAGCACGCGGCTGGCACCCAGGTGCAGGGCCGGGCTGATCGGCGCCGACTGGCGAACCGCGCCGTCGCCGTAGTACTCATCGCCGAGCCGCACCGGGGCGAACAGCAGCGGGATGGCCGAGCTGGCCAGCAGGTGGTCAACGGTCAAGGGCGTGGGCACACCGAGCCGGCGGTGGCGCAGCCAGGCGTCGATGGTGCCGCGGCCTTGGTAGAAGGTCACCGCCTGGCCAGACTCGTAGCCGAATGCGGTTACCGCCACCGCGCGCAGCTGCTCGCTGGCCAAAGCATGGGTAATGCCATCGAGGTCGATGTGCGACTGCAACAGGCCGCGCAGCGGGCTGCTGTCGAGCAGGGCAACCGGTGCCTGGCCACCCAGCCCCAGCAGGTTGTGGCCGACAAAGCGGCTGGCCTGGCGGATTACACCGGGCCAGTCGCTGCGCAACACCAGGTGGCTGCCCAGGTTCTGCCAGAAGGCGGTGAGCCTTTGCACTGCCTCGCTGAAGCGCATTGCGCCACTGGCCAGGGTCACGGCATTGATGGCGCCGGCCGAGGTACCGACGATCACCGGGAAGGGGTTGGCTGCGCCGGCAGGCAGCAGCTCGGCGATGCCGGCCAGAACGCCGACCTGGTAGGCGGCGCGGGCGCCGCCGCCAGAGAGGATCAGGCCGGTAGTCGGGGGTGGGGCCATGTCTTGCTCCCTGGATCTCTTACCGCCAGTGCTGGCCTCATCGCCGGCAGGCCGGCGCCCACATGATCAGCGCTTTTTCTTGTCATACAGCCGCGGCGCACCTTCAGGCCGCGACTTGAAGCGCCGGTGCGCCCACAGGTATTGCTCCGGGCACTCGCGCAACACGCCTTCGATCCACTGGTTGATGCGCAGGCAATCGGCCTCTTCGCTTTCACCGGGGAAGCCTTCCAGCGGCGGGTGGATCACCAGGCGATAGCCACTGCCATCCTCCAGGCGCTTCTGGGTGAAGGGAATGACCTGCGCCTTGCCCAGGCGGGCGAACTTGGTGGTGGCGGTAACCGTAGCCGCCTGGATGCCGAACAACGGCACGAACAGGCTTTGCTTGGCGCCGTAGTCCTGGTCGGGCGCATACCAGATGGCGCGGCCGGCACGCAGCAGCTTGAGCATGCCGCGCACGTCTTCACGCTCCACCGCCAGCGAATCGAGGTTGTGGCGCTCACGGCCGCTGCGCTGGATGAAGTCGAACAGCGGGTTGCCATGCTCGCGGTACATGCCGTCGATGGTGTGCACCTGGCCCAGCAACGCGGCGCCGATCTCCAGGGTGGTGAAATGCACGGCCATGAGGATCGCGCCCTGCCCGGCCTGCTGCGCAGCTTGCAGGTGCTCGAGGCCTTCGATGTGCGCCAGGCGCGCCAGCCTGGCCTTGGGCCACCACCAGCTCATGGCCATTTCGAAGAAGGCGATGCCGGTGGAGGCGAAATTCGCCTTCAACAAACGGCGCCGTTCGTCGACGGACATCTGGGGGAAACACAGTTCCAGGTTGCGTGCAGCGATGCGTCGGCGCTCACCGGCCACCCGGTACATCAGCGCGCCCAGGGCAGCGCCAAGCCACAACAGGGCGCGGTAGGGCAACTGCACCACCAGCCACAGCAGGCCCAGGCCCAGCCACAGGCCCCAGAACCTGGGGTGAAGGAAATAGGGACGAAAACGCGGGCGTTCCATTGAAGCTTCCGGTAAGTCAAAGGCCGAGCATTCTACATCGGATCGGCGCCGGTTGCGGCCAACCGGTCTTATCGTTATAAGTCAGGGCACTTTTTCCGCAACAAGCCGTCTATGCAGACCATGAGCCCAAACCACACACCCGACACCGCATCCGTGTTCCAGCTCAAGGGCAGCATGCTCGCCATCACTGTGCTGGAGCTGGGGCGCAACGACCTTGAAGCCCTCGACCGCCAGCTGGCGGCGAAAGTGGCCCAAGCCCCCAATTTTTTCAGCAACACACCGTTGGTGCTGGCGCTGGACAAGCTGCCGGCCGACGAAGGGGCGATCGACCTGCCCGGGCTGATGCGCATCTGCCGTCACCACGGCCTGCGAACCCTGGCGATCCGTGCAAACCGCATCGAGGACATCGCTGCCGCGATCGCCATCGACCTGCCGGTATTGCCGCCCTCCGGCGCCCGTGAGCGGCCGCTGGAGCCGGAGCCGGAAGTGAAAAAGCCCGAGCCGGCGCCGGCGCCCGCTGCAGAGCCGGAAATCCGCCCGACCCGGATCATCACTTCGCCTGTACGTGGCGGCCAGCAGATCTATGCTCAGGGTGGCGACCTGGTGGTCACAGGCTCTGTGAGCCCGGGTGCGGAACTTCTGGCCGATGGCAACATCCATGTGTACGGCGCCATGCGCGGCCGCGCCCTGGCCGGCATCAAAGGCAACACCAAGGCCCGTATCTTCTGCCAGCAGATGACCGCCGAAATGGTCTCCATCGCTGGCCAGTACAAGGTCTGCGAGGACCTGCGCCGCGACCCGCTGTGGGGCGGCGGCGTGCAAGTCAGCCTGTCCGGTGACGTGTTGAACATCACCCGTCTTTAACGGATACTTGCCGTCATTTTTAGAGCAACTTTTTTACCTGTTGCCGTTTTTTTGCATTTTGCTGGGACGCCTGTCCCGACTTATTTAGGGGTGAAACACCTTGGCCAAGATTCTCGTCGTTACTTCCGGCAAGGGGGGTGTGGGCAAGACCACCACCAGCGCCGCCATCGGCACCGGCCTCGCACTGCGCGGCCACAAGACGGTCATCGTCGACTTCGACGTGGGCCTGCGTAACCTCGACCTGATCATGGGCTGCGAGCGCCGCGTGGTTTACGACTTCGTCAACGTGGTCAACGGCGAAGCCAACCTGCAGCAGGCCCTGATCAAGGACAAGCGCCTTGAGAACCTGTATGTGCTGGCCGCCAGCCAGACCCGCGACAAGGACGCACTGACCCAGGAAGGCGTCGAAAAGGTACTGATGGAACTGAAAGCACAGTTCGAGTACGTCATCTGCGACTCGCCGGCGGGTATCGAGAAAGGCGCGCACCTGGCCATGTACTTCGCCGACGAAGCCATCGTCGTGACCAACCCTGAAGTGTCTTCGGTACGTGACTCCGACCGTATGCTGGGCATCCTGTCGAGCAAGTCGCGCCGCTCTGAAAACGGCGAAGAGCCGATCAAGGAGCACCTGCTGATCACCCGTTACCACCCCGAGCGTGTCGTCAAGGGCGAAATGCTGAGCGTGGCCGACGTGGAAGAGATCCTGTCGATCAAGCTCAAGGGTGTGATCCCGGAGTCGCAGGCGGTACTCAAGGCGTCCAACCAAGGTATCCCGGTCATTCTCGATGATCAGAGCGATGCTGGCCAGGCCTACAGCGACGCGGTCGACCGCCTGCTGGGCAAAGAGAAGCCGATGCGCTTCATCGATGTACAGAAGAAGGGATTCTTCGAGCGCATTTTCGGGAGCAAATAAACCATGAACCTTTTTGACTTCTTTCGTGGCAGACAGAAACAGACCAGTGCGTCGGTGGCGAAAGAGCGTCTACAGATCATCGTGGCGCATGAGCGCGGCCAGCGCAGCGAACCGGACTACCTGCCGGCCCTGCAAAAAGAGCTGCTCGAGGTGATCCGCAAGTATGTGAACATCGGCAGCGATGATGTGCACATCGAACTGGAAAACCAGGGCAGTTGCTCGATTCTGGAGCTGAACATCACCTTGCCCGATCGCTGATACAGCGAACGGGCTTGATCATTGGGGCTGCTTTGCGGCCCCAATGGTTTTCCCCGATTTGACCGAGAACCCGCAATGCCGCTGTCGAACGTCCAGATCCTTCATGAAGACGCCGCCATCCTGGTGGTCAACAAGCCGACCCTGCTGCTGTCGGTGCCAGGCCGCGCCGATGACAACAAGGACTGCCTGATCACCCGCCTGCAGGAAAACGGCTACCCGGATGCGCTGATCGTCCACCGCCTGGACTGGGAAACCTCCGGCATCATCCTGCTGGCCCGCGATGCCGACAGCCACCGCGAGCTGTCGCGCCAGTTCCACGACCGCGAGACCGAGAAGGCCTACACCGCACTGTGCTGGGGCCAACCGGCGCTGGACAGCGGCAGCATCGATTTGCCCCTGCGCTACGACCCGCCCACCAAGCCCCGCCATGTGGTGGACCATGAGCAAGGCAAACACGCCCTGACCTTCTGGCGCATCCTCGAGCGTTGCGGCGACCACTGCCGGGTGGAGCTGACGCCGATCACCGGCCGTTCGCACCAGTTGCGCGTGCACATGCTGTCGATCGGGCACCCGCTGCTCGGTGACCGTTTGTATGCCAACCCCGAGGCGCTGGCGGCACATGAGCGGTTGTGCCTGCATGCGGCCATGTTGAGCTTCACCCACCCGGTTTCCGGTGAGCGGCTGAAGTTCGAGTGCCCTGCACCTTTTTAAGCTGCAAGCTTCAAGCGACAAGCTGCAAGAAAAGCCAGAACAGATCGCGTTGCAGCTTGCTCCGCGGCCTGCTCTTGCTTGAAGCTTGCAGCTTGCGGCTTGAAGCTCGAATTGGAGTGAGTTATGCGCGAAGCACTGAACACCGGCCTGATCGATTTTCTCAAGGCCTCCCCTACGCCCTTCCACGCCACCGCCAGCCTGGCCCTGCGCCTCGAAGCGGCCGGCTACCAGCGCCTGGACGAGCGTGACAGTTGGGCCACGGTGCCTGGCGGCCGCTATTACGTCACCCGCAACGATTCTTCGATCATCGCCATCAACCTGGGCAAGCAAGCGCCGCTGCTGGGTGGCATTCGCATGGTCGGTGCGCACACCGACAGCCCGTGCCTGCGGGTCAAGCCGCAGCCGGAGCTGCAGCGCCAAGGGTTCCTGCAGTTGGGTGTGGAAGTGTACGGCGGCGCCCTGCTGGCGCCGTGGTTCGACCGTGACCTGTCACTGGCCGGCCGCGTGACCTTCCGGCGTGATGGCAAGGTCGAAAGCCAGCTGATCGACTTCAAGCTGCCGATCGCCATCATTCCCAACCTGGCGATCCACCTCAACCGCACTGCCAACGAAGGCTGGCAGATCAACCCGCAGAACGAACTGCCACCAATCCTGGCCCAGGTGGCCGGCGACGAGCGCATCGACTTCCGCGCCCTGCTCACCGAGCAGCTTGCCCGTGAACACCAGCTCAACGCCGACGTGGTGCTGGACTACGAGCTGAGCTTCTACGATACCCAGGACGCCGCACTGATCGGCCTGAACGGTGACTTCATCGCCGGGGCGCGCCTGGACAACCTGCTGTCGTGCTACGCCGGCCTGCAGGCGCTGCTGGCCGCTGACAGTGACGAAACCTGCGTGCTGGTGTGCAACGACCACGAAGAAGTCGGCAGCTGCTCGGCCTGCGGCGCCGACGGCCCGATGCTCGAGCAGACCCTGCAGCGCCTGCTGCCGGACGGCGACACTTACGTGCGTACCATCCAGCGCTCGCTCATGGTCTCGGCCGACAATGCCCACGGGGTGCACCCCAACTACGCCGACAAGCATGACGGCAACCACGGACCCAAGCTCAATGCAGGGCCGGTGATCAAGGTCAACAACAACCAGCGCTACGCTACCAACAGCGAAACTGCCGGCTTCTTCCGCCACCTGTGCATGGCCGAAGAAGTGCCGGTGCAGAGCTTCGTGGTGCGCAGCGACATGGGCTGCGGCTCGACCATCGGCCCGATCACTGCCAGCCACCTGGGCGTGCGCACGGTCGATATCGGCCTGCCGACCTTTGCCATGCACTCGATACGTGAACTGTGCGGCAGCCAGGATCTGGCGCACCTGGTGAAGGTGTTGACCGCGTTCTACCGCAGCCGCGAACTGCCCTGAGCCTGTTCTGGCCCTATCGCCGGCAGGCCGGCCCCCACACTGACAGCAGCGCTGCCGAACCTGTGGGGGCCGGCTTGCCGGCGATAGGGCCGGTACTGACAACCAACTGCCCAGGGTCAATCCCGCTTCGCTTGCCACCCGCTATGCTTAAGGCATGCCCCACGCAAAAGGATTGCAGCCATGTCCCCCTTCCTGTCCCTGTTCGTCCCCGTGTTCGGGTTCCTGATGCTGCTGACCATCGGCTTCAGCCTGCGTGAGCGCGACGTCGGTGTGCTGATGATGTGGATCGGCACCTTGGGCATCTTCGGCCTCACCTGCTGGAAGATCCTGGAGAAACTCCCCACATAAACCTCTACACTCGGCCAATCGTTTGACCTGAGGTAGATTTCCCGGTGCCAGCCCTCCTGCGTTGCCTTGCCCTGCTGCTGTTTCTGTTCATCTCCCCGGTACAGGCCGCCGGCCTGCCTGGCCTGCTTGGCTCCAGTGCGCCGGCCCAGCCAGAAGCCACCGAGCCCTTGGGCAAATCGCTGGACGAGGTGATCAAAAACCTGGAGAACGACCAGCAACGCGCCAAGCTGCTGGCCGACCTGAAGAAGCTGCGCGATGCCACCAAGCAGTCGCAACCCACCGTCGAGCAGGGCGTGCTGGGCCTGATCGGCGGTGCGCTGCATGATTTCGAGAAGCAGTTCAGCGGCGACGCCAGCCCGTTCCAGCGGTGGGCGCTGGAAATCGACCAGGCCCAGGCGGAGCTGGCTGAACTGGTGGTGCCCGTGCACCAGTGGCCGGCGATCCTGTTCGGCTTTGCCGCGATCATCGCCGTGTGGAGCCTGCTGGCCTATGCATTCAACTGGATCGGCCACCGGGTGCGTGTGCGCTTCGGCCTGACCGAGGAGTTGCCACAGCACCCGCGCACCTGGGACCTGGTGCGCTTCGCCCTGCGCAAGCTGGGGCCGTGGCTGGTGGCGCTGGTGTTCACGGTGTACCTGAGCTTTGCCCTGCCCTCCTCGCTTGGCAAGTCCATGGCCATGGTGCTGGCCTATGCGCTGGTGGTAGGCACCTGCTTTTCGGCCATCTGCGTGATCGCCTTCTCGCTGCTCGACGGCCCGCACCGCCACCGCGCGCTGCACATCCTGCGCCACCAGGCATTTCGGCCGCTGTGGCTGATCGGCAGCTTCGCCGCCTTTGGCGAAGCGATGAGCGACCCGCGCCTGACCGTCGCCCTTGGTACACATCTGGCGCACGCCCTGGCCACCCTGGCCAATGTGATCGCCGCGCTGTGCACCGGGCTGTTCACCCTGCGTTTCCGCCGCCCGATCGCCCACCTGATCCGCAACCAGCCACTGTCGCGGCGCCTGACCCGGCGCACCCTGAGCGACACCATCGAAATCCTTGGCAGCTTCTGGTACATACCGGCGATGATCCTGGTGGCGATCTCGCTGTTCGCCACCTTCGTGTCGGCCGGCGACACCAGCACCGCGCTGCGCCAGTCACTGATGTGCACGGTGCTGGTGGTGGTGTGCATGGTGCTCAATGGCCTGGTGCGCCGCCACGCCGCCAACCCCAAGCGCGCCAACAAGCGGCAAGCGGTATACACAGAGCGCCTGCGCAACTTCGGTTATGTGCTGGTGCACCTGTTCATCTGGCTGGTGTTCATCGAGCTGGGGCTGCGCGTTTGGGGCCAGTCGATGATCAGCTTCGCCGAAGGTGAGGGCCATGAAGTCAGCCTGCGCCTGTTGGGCCTGGCCGGCACGCTGATTGTCGCCTGGCTGGTGTGGATACTGGCCGACACGGCCGTGCACCACGCCCTGGTGCGTTCACGCCGGGGCCTGGCCAACGCCCGCGCGCAAACCATGATGCCGCTGATCCGCAACGTGATGTTCGTGGTGATCTTCATCATTGCGCTGATCGTCGCCCTGGCCAACATGGGCATGAACGTCACGCCGCTGCTGGCCGGTGCCGGGGTGATCGGCCTGGCCATCGGTTTTGGCGCGCAGTCGCTGGTGGCCGACCTGATCACGGGCCTGTTCATCATCATCGAAGACTCCCTGGCCATCGACGACTATGTCGATGTGGGTGGCCACCTGGGCACCGTTGAAGGCCTGACCATCCGCACCGTGCGCCTGCGCGACATCGATGGCATCGTGCACACCATCCCGTTCAGCGAGATCAAGAGCATCAAGAACTACTCGCGCGAGTTCGGCTATGCGATCTTCCGTGTGGCCATCCCGCACAGCATGAACATCGACCAGGCCATCACGCTGATCCGCGAAGTGGGGCAGAAACTGCGCAACGATCCACTGATGCGCCGCAATATCTGGTCACCCCTTGAGCTGCAAGGGGTAGAAAGTTTCGAGTCTGGTTCGGCGATTCTGCGGGCACGCTTCAAGACCGCACCCATCAAGCAATGGGAAGTGTCGCGGGCGTTCAACCTGGCCTTGAAGCGCCAGCTAGATGCAGCCGGGCTGGACCTGGCGATGCCACGCTTGTCGGTACAGGTGGTGACGGCGGGTGGCGGCGCGATGGCAGAGGCCGGCGGGACCACCGATTAGGCCCATCGCCAGCAGCCGCTATCCGGCCTGGGCGCGGATGCGGATCGCATCATGGCGCCAATACTCAAGGTCACAGTCGATCAGGTGCCCATGCTGGTCACTGTTGACCCGGGTGATATGCAGCCCCGGGCTGCCGGTGGATACCTTCAAGGCTGCGGCCGCAGCCACGGGTAACGCCGTGGGCAGGATTTCAAAGCACACCTGCCCGTAGCGGATGCCGTAGACCCGCCCATAAATCTCGGTCAGCGACTGCGCCAGGTCATGTTCGAGGATGTCGGGGAAGTAACGCGGGTTGAGGTAATGCTCGGCATACAGCACCGCCCGCCCATCGATACGCCGCAACCGGCAGATGCGTATCACGCTGGACAGCGCCGGCAGGTGCAGACGCGCGCAAATGGCCGCCGATGCCGGCTGCAACCGGGCCGAAAGCAGTTCGGTACTGGCCACCCGCCCCTGGTCCCGCACCATCGCGTGAAAGTGGCTACGCTCGATCAGGTCGTAGGTCAGCCGCTCGGGGGCGACGAACCAGCCGCGCCGCTCTTCGCGGTAGATCAGCCCTTGGGCTTCCAGCTGCACCAGCGCCTCACGCAGGGTGATACGCGTGGTATCGAACACCTCGCTGAGTTTGCGCTCGGCCGGCAGCTTGCCGCCCGGCGCCAGCAGGCCGTGCTCGATCTGCTCCTGCAAGGCATGGCAGATGGCTGTTACCGCACGCGGTGGCGTCGACTGCATCAAGGGTTACCTATCTGGACTAGTCCAGCCCCAGAACAGGGCACTTGGAGAATAGTGCAAGCCTAGGCAGGGCTGATGAACATGCTGTGACAAAGCAGCTGTACACACTTCATCAGAGCACTGCCAGATTCGGGCCAAGCCTTATGAATCGGGGCTTGCGATCTGGTCTACGCTGTATTCGCAGGAGGCGGCAGCACCTGGTTCAACCCTTCCCTTACATCAAATTGTCACGCAACCGGCCTACCTTGGCGCAAGGTTTGCTGACCTAGACCAAAGGTTAGCCAAGCAAGGCTTCACTCATAACAACGATCGCGCAAGGCACCCACCCAAAGGAGCTTCGGATGAAAAAGTTGTTCATGGCGTCACTGCTCGGCTCGGCCATGGCCCTGTGTACCTCGGCCATGGCCGCCGGCACCGACCTCAAGGCCCTGGAAGACGCTGCCCGCAAGGAGGGCACGATCAACAGCGTGGGCATGCCCGATGCCTGGGCCAACTGGAAAGGCACCTGGGAAGACCTGGCCAGCAAGTACGGCCTCAAGCACACCGACACCGACATGAGCTCGGCCCAGGAAATCGCCAAGTTCGATGCCGAGAAGGACAACGCCAGCGCCGATATCGGTGACGTCGGTGCCGCCTTCGGCCCGATTGCCGTGGCCAAGGGCGTTAGCCAGCCGTACAAACCGAGCACCTGGGACCAGGTACCGGGCTGGGCCAAGGACAAGGATGGTCACTGGGCGCTGGCCTATACCGGTACCATCGCCTTCATCATCAACAAGGACCTGGTGAAGGAAGAGGAACGCCCTAAAACCTGGCACGACCTGGAAAAAGGCAAGTACAAGGTCGCCATCGGCGATGTCAGTACTGCCGCCCAGGCCGCCAACGGCGTGCTGGCCGCAGCCATCGCCTACAAGGGCGATGAGAGCAACGTCGCCCCGGGCCTTCAGCTGTTCACCAAGCTGGCCCAGCAGAAGCGCCTGTCGCTGGCCAACCCGACCATACAGACCCTGGAGAAAGGCGAGGTCGAAGTGGGCGTGGTGTGGGACTTCAACGGCCTGAGCTACCGCGACCAGATCGACCCGAAACGCTTCGAAGTGCTGATCCCCTCGGACGGGTCGGTCATCTCCGGCTACACCACCATCATCAACAAGTACGCCAAAAACCCCAATGCAGCCAAGCTTGCGCGTGAGTACATCTTCAGCGATGCCGGGCAGATCAACCTGGCCAAGGGGCATGCCCGGCCGATCCGCGCCGAGCACCTGAAACTGCCCGCGGACGTGCAGGCCAAGCTGCTGCCTAACGAGCAGTACGGCGCTGCGCAGCCGATCAAGAAACCCGAAGTGTGGGAAGCGACCTCGAAAAAGCTGCCGCAGATGTGGCAGGAGCAAGTCATCATCGAGATGGAATGAAGAAGCTTCAAGCTGCAAGCTGCAAGCTACAAGTGCAAGCAGGTGATCGACATGCCGGCTCGTTCTTGCAGCTTGTAGCTTGAAGCTTGCAGCTCCACAGGGAGCCACCATGCAACACAATGTCATCCTGGTCCTGCTCGACGGCCTCAACCACCAGGTGGCCCATCACGCCATGGGCCACCTGCACGCTTACGTCGAAGCCGACCGTGCCGCGCTGTACCGCGTGGAATGCGAGCTGCCGTCGCTGTCCCGGCCGCTGTACGAGTGCATCCTCACCGGCGTGGCGCCGATCGACAGCGGCATCGTGCACAACAACGTCAACCGCCTGTCCAACCAGCGCAGCGTGTTCCACTACGCCCGCGAGGCCAACCTGGGCACTGCTGCGGCGGCTTATCACTGGATGAGCGAGTTGTACAACCGCTCGCCCTTCGACCCGCAGCGCGACCGCCATACCCACGCGCCGAAGCTGCCGATCCAGCATGGCCTGTTCTATTGGGACGACCGCTACCCCGACTCGCACCTGCTGGCCGACGCCGAGTACCTGCGCCGCCGCCATGCGCCGAACTTTTTGCTGGTGCACCCGATGAGCATCGACGACACCGGCCACCGCCACGGCCTGGACAGCAGCCAGTACCGCAACGCTGCGCGCAGCGCCGACATCCTCTTGGCCGACTACCTGCCGCACTGGCTCGAAGAGGGCTACCAGGTACTGGTCACCGCCGACCACGGCATGAACAACGACCGCTCGCACAACGGCCTGCTGGCCGAAGAGCGCGAAGTGCCGCTGTTCGTGTTTGGCGACGCCTTCAGCCTCGACCCGGCCGCCAAGCCGCTGCAAACCGAGCTGTGTGGCACCATCTGCGAGTTGCTGGGCGTTGCCCACGACAAGACCGTCTGCCGGGAGCTGCTCAAGTGAATGCCGGCGCCCGCGGGCGCTACCTGGCCCTGCTCTGCCTGCTGCCGTTCGCTGTGTTCTTCGTCATCTTCCAGATCGCCCCGCTGGCCTGGGTGGCCATCAACAGCGTGCAGTCGGAAGCGGGCTGGGGGCTGGCCAACTTCAGCAAGGTGTTCGCCTCGAAGTTCTACCTGCAGGCACTGCAACGCAGCCTGGAAATCAGCTTCTGGTCGAGCCTGTTCGGCATCATCATCGCCACCCTCGGTGCTTACTCGCTGCGCCAGGTGGATTCGCGCCTGCGCGACTTCGTCAGCGCTTTCGCCAACATGACCAGCAATTTCGCCGGCGTGCCGCTGGCCTTCGCGTTCATCATCCTGCTCGGTTTCAACGGGGCGCTGACCCTGCTGCTCAAGCAGGTTGGCCTGCTGGAAGACTTCAGCATCTACTCCAAAAGCGGCCTGATCCTGGTCTACACCTACTTCCAGATCCCCCTGGGCGTACTGCTGCTCTACCCGGCCTTCGATGCCCTGCGCGAAGACTGGCGCGAATCGGCCGCGTTGCTGGGCGCCAGCCACTGGCAATACTGGCGGCACATCGGCCTGCCAGTGCTGACCCCGGCCCTGCTCGGTACCTTCGTCATTCTGCTGGCCAATGCCCTGGGCGCGTATGCCACGGTGTATGCGCTGACCACCGGCAACTTCAACGTGCTGCCGATCCGCATCGCCGGCCTGGTGGCCGGTGACATCAGCCTGGACCCCAACCTGGCCAGCGCGCTGGCCATGGTGCTGGTGGGCTTGATGACGGTGGTCACGGTCGTCCATCAATGGCTGCTGAAACGGAGCTACCATGCACGCTAACCGCTCAACCAGGCCGAGCGCCGGCAGCCTCTATCACCGCGCCGTGGTGTACCTGCTGTTTCTCATTCTGCTGCTACCACTGGCCGGCACCCTGCTCTACTCGCTGGCCACCAGCTGGTCAGCCAGCCTGCTGCCCAGCGGCCTGACCTTCAAGTGGTATGTGGCGCTGTGGGGCGAGCCGCGCTTTCTGGCGGCCTTCGGCCAGTCGCTGCTGGTGTGCGTGGGCGCGCTGCTGCTGTCGGTGGTGCTGATCCTGCCACTGCTGTTCGTGGTGCACTACCACTTCCCCAGGCTCGACGCACTGATGAACATCCTCATCCTGCTGCCGTTCGCGGTACCGCCGGTGGTGTCCTCGGTGGGCTTGCTGCAGCTGTACGGCAGCGGGCCTATGGCCATGGTCGGCACGCCGTGGATCCTGATCGGCTGCTACTTCACCATCGCCCTGCCGTTCATGTACCGGGCGATCACCAACAACTTGCAGGCGATCAACCTGCGCGACCTGATGGACGCCGCCCAGCTGCTCGGCGCCAGCACTTGGCAGGCGGCGTTCCTGGTGGTGCTGCCCAACCTGCGCAAAGGCCTGATGGTGGCGCTGCTGCTGTCGTTCTCGTTCCTGTTCGGCGAGTTCGTGTTCGCCAACCTGCTGGTCGGCACGCGCTACGAGACCCTGCAGGTGTACCTGAACAACATGCGCAACAGCAGCGGCCACTTCAACAGCGCACTGGTGATCTCGTACTTCGCCTTCGTGCTGGTACTGACCTGGGTCGCCAACCGCCTGAACAAGGACAAGACCTGACATGAGCTTCGTCAGCGTACAGAAACTGCACAAACGCTATGGCGGCACCCCGGTGTTCGAAAACATCGACTGCCAGATCGAACGCGGCGAGTTCGTCACCCTGCTCGGCCCTTCCGGCTGCGGCAAGTCCACCCTGCTGCGCTGCATCGCCGGGCTGACCCCGGTGGACGGCGGGCAGATCCTGCTCGACGGCCAGGACATCGTGCCGCTGAGCCCGCAAAAGCGCGGCATCGGCATGGTGTTCCAGAGCTATGCGCTGTTCCCCAACATGACCGTGGAGCAGAATGTCGCCTTTGGCCTGCGCATGCAGAAGGTCAAGGCCAGTGACACTCAAGTACGTGTGCGCGAGGCGCTGGAACTGGTGGAACTGGGCAGTTTTGCCGGGCGCTACCCGCACCAGCTGTCCGGTGGCCAGTGCCAGCGGGTGGCTCTGGCCCGCTCGCTGGTCACCCGGCCACGCCTGCTGCTGCTCGACGAGCCGCTGTCGGCGCTGGATGCGCGTATTCGCAAGCACCTGCGCGAGCAGATCCGCGCCATCCAGCGCGAACTGGGGCTGACCACCATCTTCGTTACCCATGACCAGGAAGAGGCGCTGACGATGTCTGATCGCATCTTCCTGATGAACCAGGGGCGCATCGTGCAGAGCGGCGACGCCGAAACCCTGTACACGGCCCCGGTGGACCTGTTTGCCGCCGGCTTCATCGGCAACTACAACCTGCTCGACCCGGACAGTGCCAGCCGCCTGCTGCAACGCCCGGTGGCCAGCCGCCTGGCGATTCGCCCCGAGTCGATCACCTTGAGCCGCGATGGCGAACTGGACGGCGAAGTGCGCAGCCACAGCCTGCTGGGCAATGTGATCCGCTACCGGGTACGGGTTCGTGACGTGGAGCTGGTGGTGGATGTGCTCAATCGCTCATCGGCCGACCTGCACGCGGACGGCCAGCGGGTATCCTTGTCGATCGACCCCACGGCGCTACGGGAAGTGGCCTAAGGAGATTCAACGCATGGCACTGGCAATTTTCGATCTGGATGAAACCCTGATCCATGGCGACTGCGCGTCGCTGTGGAGCGAGCAAATGGCGCGGCTGGGCTGGGTCGACGGCAAGGAGTTCCTGCGCCGCGACCATGCCCTGATGGAGGCCTACGGCAAAGGCCACCTGCAGATGGAAGAGTACATGGCCTTCAGCCTGGAGCCGATTGCCGGGCGTACGCTGGAAGAGGTCGAGCACCTGGTGGAGCCATGGGTGGAGGATGTCATCGAGCCGATCATTTTCGGTGATGCCTGCCGCTGCATCGCCGAGCATCGCAAGCGTGGCGACCGCATCCTGATCATTTCCGCCTCGGGCACTCACCTGGTCGGGCCGATTGCGGCGCGGTTAGGGGTGGACGAGTACCTGGCGATCGAGCTGGAGGCTGTGAACGGGGTGTATACCGGGAAGACCCATGGGGTGCTGGCTTACCGGGAGGGCAAGATCACCCGCTTGCTGGAGTGGCTGGACCAGGAGCAGGAAAACCTGGAGGGGGCGAGTTTCTATTCCGATTCGCGCAACGACCTGCCGTTGTTGCTCAAGGTGGACCATCCGCATGTGGTGAACCCGGATGCGGTGCTGCGCGAGCATGCCGAGAAGAATGGCTGGCCGATACTGAGCTGGTCTTGACGGCCACGGGGGCGCTTTGCGCCCCTTTCGCGACACAAGGCCGCCCTGTAGGTGCGGCCTTGTGTCGCGATGGGCTGCAAGGCAGCCCCGGCAATCTCACGCCAGGCTAGCG
This sequence comes from Pseudomonas sp. TR47, assembly GCF_044143025.1. Classification (NCBI taxonomy): domain Bacteria; kingdom Pseudomonadati; phylum Pseudomonadota; class Gammaproteobacteria; order Pseudomonadales; family Pseudomonadaceae; genus Pseudomonas; species Pseudomonas sp. TR47. The sequence goes on from NZ_JBHFCS010000009.1 coordinate 92,533, forward strand.
TCGATCACCATCACCAGCTTGCCCGACACCTGATTGCTCTCAAGCTCGGCATACGCTGCCTGGGCGAATTCGACCGGGTAGGTGTCCACCAGCTGTGGCGACAAGCGCTTTTCGGTGAACAGCGGCCACACCTGCTGCTGCAGCTCACGCAGCAGCTCGGCCTTGAACCCGTCATCACGGTTGCGCAAGGTGGAACCGGTGATTTCCAGGCGCTTGCCCAGCACCTGCGCCAGGTCCAGTTCAACCGTGCGCCCGCCCATCAGGCCGATGATCACCCAGCGCCCATCGCGTGCCAGCAACTTGAGGTTGAGCTGCCCGTAACTGGCACCCACCGGGTCGAGAATCACGTCGAACGGGCCCATGCCCTCCAGCGCTTCCAGGTTTTCGTTGCGCACCACTCCGCCCGTCGCGCCCAGGGCCTGGCAGTACGCCAGGCGGTCCTGCGAGCCAACGCTGACGTACACCGGGTTGCCGAACGCCTTGCACAACTGAATGGCTGCCGAGCCGACACCGCTGGCACCGGCGTGTACCAGCACCTTCTCGCCGGCCTTCACCGCACCGAGCTGGAAAATGTTCAACCACGCGGTGGCGTAGACCTCGGGCAGTGCTGCTGCCTCGTGCAGGCTCAGGCCTTCGGGCACCGGCAGCACATGGCGGGCATCGACCACCACTTCCTCGGCCATGGCCCCGCTGGCCAGCAGCGCGCACACCCGGTCGCCTACCCGCCAGTCGGCGCCTGGCCCCACTTCTTCCACTACCCCGGCGCATTCCAGGCCCATGTACGGGCTGGCACCGGGTGGTGGCGGATAAAGGCCCTTCATCTGCAACAGATCGGCCCGGTTCAGGCCCGCCGCAGCCACGCGGATGCGTACCTGGCCGGCATCCAGGGCTGGGCGCTCGGCCTCGACCCACTCCACATGTCCGTCTTCGCCTTGCAATGCCTTCACAGTGCCTCCATAGTTGATTGACATGACTGAGCCTGGGGTATCCACGCCCCTGGCTTTTTGCAGTATTTGTCCGGCTCCATGGAACCGGCAACGGAAAAGACGGCCTACTATGCGTGATCAATTGCCTCCACGTCGAATCAGCATGAAGCATTTCCTCCCAAGCACCGCCCTGGCCCTGATGATCGGCCTGGGCAGCCTCACGCTCGGCGGCAATGCGGCGGCCGCCAACAAATGGGACAGCCTGCAGCCGGACCGTGACGAAATCGTCGCCAGCCTCAACGTGGTTGAGTTGCTCAAACGCCACCATTACAGCAAGCCGCCGCTCGATGACGCCCGCTCGGTGATCATCTACGACAGCTATATCAAGCTGCTCGACCCTGCGCGCAGCTACTTCACTGCGGCCGACATTGCCGAGTTCGACAAGTGGAAGAGGCAGTTCGACGACTTCCTCAAAAGCGGCAACCTCGACCCGGGCTTCACCATCTACAAGCGCTACCTGGACCGCGTCAAGCAACGCCTGGACTTCGCCCTGGCCGAGCTGAACAAGGGCGTCGACAAGATGGACTTCACCGCCAAGGAAACCTTGCTCATCGACCGCAAGGACGCCCCGTGGCTGAAGAACCAGGCCGAGCTGGACGACCTGTGGCGCAAGCGCGTCAAGGACGAGGTGCTGCGCCAGAAGATCGCCGGCAAAGAGCCCAAGCAGATCCAGGAAACCCTGACCAAGCGTTACAAGAACCAGCTGTCGCGCCTGGACCAGACCCGTGCCGAAGACATCTTCCAGGCCTACATCAATACCTTCGCCCAGTCCTACGACCCGCACACCAACTACCTGTCGCCGGACAACGCCGAAAACTTCGACATCAACATGAGCCTGTCGCTCGAAGGCATCGGCGCGGTGCTGCAGAGCGACAATGACCAGGTCAAGATCGTGCGCCTGGTACCTGCCGGCCCTGCGGCCAAGACCAAGCAGGTGGCCCCGGCCGACAAGATCATCGGCGTCGCCCAGGGCAACAAGGAAATGGTCGACGTGGTCGGCTGGCGCCTGGACGAAGTGGTCAAGCTGATCCGTGGCCCGAAAGGCTCGGTTGTGCGCCTGGAGATCATCCCGGCCAGCAATGCCCCGAGCGACCAGACCAGCAAAGTGGTGTCGATCACCCGCGAGGCGGTCAAGCTTGAAGAGCAGGCGGCCAAGAAGTCGGTGCTCAAACTCAAGCAGGCTGGCCGTGACTACAAGCTGGGCATCATTGAAATCCCGGCCTTCTACCTGGACTTCAAGGCTTACCGAGCCGGGGACCCGGAGTACAAGAGCACCACGCGCGACGTGAAAAAGCTGCTCACCGAACTGCAAAAGGAAAAAGTCGACGGCGTGGTCATCGACCTGCGCAACAACGGCGGCGGTTCCCTGCAAGAAGCCACCGAGCTGACCAGCCTGTTCATCGAGAAAGGCCCCACGGTGCTGGTTCGCAACAGCGATGGCCGGGTTGACGTGCTAGAAGACGAAAACCCTGGCGCCTTCTACAAAGGCCCCTTGGTGCTGCTGGTCAACCGCCTCTCGGCCTCGGCCTCGGAAATCTTCGCCGGCGCCATGCAGGATTACCACCGCGCCCTGATCATAGGCGGCCAGACCTTCGGCAAAGGCACCGTACAGACCATCCAGCCGCTCAACCATGGCGAGCTGAAACTGACCCTGGCCAAGTTCTACCGGGTGTCCGGGCAGAGCACCCAGCATCAGGGCGTGCTGCCAGACATCGACTACCCGTCGATCATCGACACCAAGGAAATCGGTGAAAGCGCCCTGCCCGAGGCCATGCCGTGGGACACCATCCGCCCGGTGGTCAAGCCGGCGGCCGACCCGTTCAAGCCCTTCCTGGCGCAGCTCAAGGCCCAGCATGAAGCGCGCAGCGACAAGGACGCGGAGTTCACCTATATCCGTGACCGCCTGGCACTGACCCAGAAGCTGATGAACGAGAAAACCGTCAGCCTCAACGAGCAGGACCGCCGTGCCCGCCACGATGAGATCGAGGCCAAACAGCTGGCGCTGGAAAACATCCGCCGCAAGGCCAAGGGTGAAGAGCCGCTGAAGGAACTGAAGAAAGAGGACGAGGACGCCCTGCCGACCGAGGATGAAAACACCAAGCCCGAAGACGACGCTTACCTGTCCGAGACCGGTCGCATCCTGATCGACTACCTGAGTGCCAGCACCAAGGTGGCCAAGCAGTAATCAGTCAGCGCTGATGTGAAACAGAAGTGCCCGGCCCCTTCTGTTTTCGGTGTGTGGCGTTGGTGGGAGTTTGGCGGGGCAGGTCTATCGGCCTGTCAGGCAATCTCCGGGTAGGCGTACTCGAATACCCGCACAACTTCCGAAGCATGCCACGACGCTGCCTCCATGCCGTCGACCGGCCCGGAGAAGCGCCCAAGGCGCTCCACACATTCGAAGAAGCCGGTACGCGGCAGGCGGCTGGCGCCCTGGCTGATCACCAGCGAGCTGCGCAGCGGCTGCTCGGCACGGGCATCGAGCACCGCCAGGTATTCAAGCGCTGCAGTCAGCGTCTGCATGGCCGGGCTGGGCAATTGCAAACGCTCGATCAGCGCGCGGTAAGTCAGCAAATGCCGTTGACGGCGGGCCAGGTCAAGCTCATCCAGCAAGCTTTGCCAATGCTGACGGCTGATCCTGACCTGGCTCATGACGGCTCGCTCCAGCCCGCCACACCCAAGTGCCAGGCCAGGGCACGGCGGATCGCCGCATCCGGCTGGCGTTCACCCGACTCGATCATCGCCAGGTAGGCGGGGCTTACACCCACATTTCGCGCCAATTGCTCTGGCGCAATGCCTTTGGCCTCACGCAGCTGCGCCACTTCGCTGAAGGCGGGCAAACTGGCGCTTGCCGCACTGTGATCGCTGGTTTCGCCAACCGCCTCGGCAGGCGCCTGGCCGGCCGCCTTGAGCAGCGCCTGATACTGCTCCCAGGGAACGACTGCGTACTCGGGCTGACCGTCCCGGCTAATGACCTGAATACCCATTACAACCCCCTTACGTAGGATTACCGCATGTAATCCGTAGGCATAACCCTTATGCCAATTATATTACCAAGCCCGGGGGTCTGTGGGGATCTGCTCGATTTCAGTGCGTTTTACGCTCCAGGCGCAAAGCTTCAGGGGTGTCGGGCAAGCGCTCGACCACGCGCAGGCGCTCGGGTGCCTGGCTGTCGCGCCAGGCCTTGAAACGCGCCAGCTCATCGGAGACGGTCTTCAGCACCCAGCCGAGCACGGCGATATCATCGAGAAAGCCTACGCCCAGCAGCCAGTCGGGGATGGCATCGATGGGGCTGACGAAGTACAGCAGGCCGGCGACGATGGTCACCAGTGCCTTGGGGCTGATCGCCCGGTACTCGCCACGCCACCAGGCCAGGCACAGCGACTGCAACAGCTTGATGTCTTCACGCAACTGGCCCAGGCGCGGGCCTTTGCGGGCCACGGCGAACAGCAAAGCCGGCAAGCGGCCACGGCTAAGCAGGCGCTCGGCCAAGGGCAGGAAGCGGGCGAAATTCCAGGGTGCGCTCATGTAGCCTCCAGCAGGGAGAGGTTATCCACATTTATTGTGGATAACCTTGTGAACAGGGCGAAGTTTCTGACGGCAGGTGCCTGTAAAGCAAGGGCCTCGGTCAGATCGGGCGTTTTTTACACAGTCGTTTCAGAACCGCAAACGATTTGCGTCAGAAGCCTCCTGCTTCTTCACACTGCCCTTTCTCGGACAATCTCCTGGCCACGAGGTTCGGCCCGATGCCTGATGCACAAACGACAACGCCCCGGCGAGCGGGGCGTTGTGCACTACCAGCCAGTATTACTTGGCAGGTGCTTCAGCCGGAGCTTCGGCAGGTGCCTGAGCTTCAGGCGCGTCGCCCTGCAGCTGGGCCGGGTCTTTGATGGCGATCAGTTCCAGGTCGAACACCAGGACCGAGTTGGCCGGGATCAGCGGGCTTGGGCTCTGTGCGCCATAGGCCAGCTCAGCCGGGATGAACAGTTTGTACTTCTCGCCAACGTGCATCAGTTGCAGGCCTTCGACCCAGCCTGGGATGACACCGCTGACCGGCAGGTCGATCGGGCTGCCACGCTCTACCGAGCTGTCGAACACCTTGCCATCGATCAGCTTGCCTTCGTAGTGGACAGTGACCACATCGGTCGGCTTGGGCTGCGGGCCGTCGGCCTTCTTGACCACTTCGTACTGCAGGCCCGAGGCGGTGGTGACCACACCTGGCTTCTTGGCATTTTCTTCGAGGAACTTCTTGCCTGCGGAGGCGGCTTCTTCGCTGGCCTTGGCCAGACGCTCCTCGGCGCGCTTCTGCAGCGAGGTGAAGGCTTCTACCAGCTCTTCGTCCTTGATGCGCTGTTCTTTCTTGCCAACGGCGTCTTCGATGCCGAGGGCGACGGCTTTGGAATCAAGGTCTTCCATGCCTTCCTGAGCCAGGCTCTTGCCCATGTTCAGGCCGATACCGTAGGAGGCTTTCTGTGCCGGAGTTTTCAGCTCGGGGCTGCTGGCCTGTTGATCACAGCCAGCCAGTACCAGGCCTACCAGGGCAACCGCAGCCGCCAAACGATGCTGTTTCATGCTATTTCCTTGTTCATGCGCCATATGGGCAATCAGGGTAAAGCCGCGAGCTTATCAGGCGGCCATTACCAATGGCTACCGGCATAAGAGCGGGTTTCATGGAGTAAGTTCACTCGACAACGCGCTTGCACACAACCTTACGGGCGTTTGGCCAGTATTGACCATATGCACAGCGGGCGCCCCTGCAAAACTGGCTCTTCCAGCGACCAGCCCCGCCCTGGCATTTCTGCCAGTAGCGCCGGATTCGAGCCTGGCCTCCAATGGCCCTGCAATGCATCCAGCCGCATCTGAGTGAGCCGCGATGGCTGATAACGGCGTGAAGCCTTGATGCCCAGCGGTCACTCATCACCAAGGAAAAGTCATGAACACTTCACGAAAGCCTGCCCGCTCAACCCGCGTGCCCCCAACCTTGGCCCAAGCATCCATGCAGTTGCCACAAGCTCCCATCGATGGTGCTTATGGCATCGATGGGATTGCCTACATCCTTGAAAAAAGCGCCGGGTCTCGTGCCGACAGCACTGCAATCATCAACAGCATGGTCACCGATGGACGCAGTTATGTAATCGGTGAAAGCTTCAACCCGAACACTGAGGACGCCAGGGTCTTCGTGGCTTGCCTGAAACAAAACGGAAAGCTGGATGGCAGCTTCAATGGCGATGGAATTTTCGATTTCAACAAGACTGCAAGCGCAGCCTATGAGGCACCCGAGAGCATCGCAGAAGATGATGCAGGTAATTTACTGATCGTTGTCCCGGTGCAGGGGGAGTCAGCCAGTCACCTTTGGAAACTGAATGCCGAAGGGCAACCGGATCTGACGTTTGGTGAGGGCAAGGGGTACGTTGCTACCCATGCATTGGTCAAGGAGGAACTGCTGCTGGAGCACCTGGCTTTGGCGAAAGACCATATTTTCGTCACAGGCTTGCGTCGCGGCCCACAGAAATTCGAACCGGTGGTGATCGGGCTGGACCGTGACGGCGCATTGCGCTTGGATTTTGGCGCTGATGGCATCCTCGATGTCAGCAAGCTGATTCCCGATACCCACTCACACATCATCGACGGCATTGCCAGTTTTACGCCCCCCTCAGGTTCGCAGCACCTTGTATTGGCCTTGTATCTGATGCAGGGGGAAGACGCGTATGGCGTCACCACAGCCTTGACCACCGACGGGAAAGTGGACAATGCCTTTGGCAACAATGGCCAGCACTGGTCCGCGCCATGGATCATCAATAACGGTTTTTCCGTAGACCCCGTCGCGGAACGAATCACTTTCTACGGGGAACTGTACGACCTCGATGAAGATATCAGCCACCCGACTGTTTACCGAATCGACTATTCGGGCATGCCGGCCAGTGAGTTCAACGGCGGCGAAGCGCTGGTGTTTGACCAACCGGGCGGTTGGTATGCGGGAGTAGAGACAGGCGATGGCCTGGTCGGCTACGGTAGTTTCTACACATATACGCTTGCCTTTAGCTTGACCTCGGATGGCACGTTTGACACCCGCTTCGTCCCGCCTCTCGGTTATGGCCAGGTCGGTGCTCAAGTGCCAGAGGATGGCTTCTATGCATCGGGATCGACGGTCACGCTCGATCCAGGCAACAAGCGCTTGTTGATCAATGGCCGTGACGAAGAGGCGCGAGGTTCCACTGTTCCTTGTGTGGTCGCGGTGTCTTTGCGAACCGCTTGATAACAGTTGGGACGTACACCACACGAGCGTTTCTGGGCCAGGAACGCTCGGCTACAACGAAGTTTACGGGTACAAACGCTCGCGATATTGCCCCGCCACTTCCCGCAATACATCGCACACCCACTGCCCCGGCAGGCTCAGCGCCAAGGCGGCATTGCGGCAGATGCCCACCGACCCGCCTGGCTCCCGCACCCCCAGATCGAGCTCGGCCAACTCACCGCGGCGCAGGTCAAGCAGCACCGCATCACGCGGCGCCACCCATACGGCATCACTGCCCAGCAGGTAGCGGCGGCTCAAGGCCAGCGAAAGGGTCTCCAGGCGCTGCGCCGGCAGTTGAATGCCGCATTGCACGAACAGGCTGTCGGCGTGCTGGCGAATGGTAGTGCCCGGTGGTGGGAGCACCAGTGGATAACGGCCAACGCGTGATCGGTCTACCTGCATACTGGCCAGCAAGGGGTGCCCGGGGCGCACGACCAGGGCCATCGACTCGCTGTACAGGTGTTCGAACGACAACCCCTGGATCTGTGGGCTGTCGGTCATGCGCCCGACCACCAGTTCCAGTTCGCCCAGGCGCAACTGGCCGAGCAACTGTGCACTGGCGCCGGTCACCACGCTGATCAGCAACGCTTCATGGCGTTGATGCAGGCGGCACAGCACCTCGGGCATCAGCAGGCCTTCGACCGTGGACAGCACGCCGATGCGCACCTGCGACGGCGCCCGCGCTTCACCGCGCAAGCTGCTCACGCCATCGCGCAGGGCCTGTACGCTGGGCCCGGCGTAATGCATGAAGCGGGTGCCGGCCGGGGTCAGCTCGACGCCCTGGCGGCTGCGCTCGAACAGGCGCGTCTCGAGCAGGTCTTCAAGCTCCTTGAGGGTCTTGGAAATTGCCGGCTGGCTGATCGCCAGAATGTCGGCGGCCCTGGCCAGGCTGCCCTGCCGGGCAATCTCCAGGAAGCACAGCAGGTGGCGGTACTTAATGCGGGTGTCGAGGTTCATGCGCCAAGCTTACCGCATCGCCACCTGTGGCGTATCCGGGTCGCGCGGCTGGCGGCTGGCGGCTGGCGGCTTTCAGATCGGGTGAATATCCATTCGCCATGGAGGCGCTGATTCACCTTTCCGCCCTTACGGCGGGTTACTTTGGTCGTGGCCAAAGTAACCAAAACCGTCGGCTCCCATCATCCGGCCCCTACGCTGCGCTCCGGGGTTCCCTCGCTCCGGCCTTGCTCCCGGGAGGACCGCGCTGACGGCCCATCCATGGGCCGCAGCGCTTGACGGGCATCCATGCCCGTCACCTCCCTGCGCAAGACCTGCGCTCGGCCTCCTGAAGTCGCAATCGGCGGCGCCTGAGCTATCGCGCGCTTAGAAGCAAAAGCAAAAGCAAAGCAAGAGCAAGAGCAAGAGACAGGCAAGAGCCGGGATCAGGCCACTGCCACTTCCACCGCCTCCCCGTTCATTCGTACCGGCCACACACGTAGCCGCTGGCCGGGATCTTCCAGACACGCACCGCTGTGCAGGCTGAAGTGCTGTTTGTACAGCGGTGCTGCCACCACCAGCTCGCCTTGCAGGCTGCCCACCAGCCCGCGGCCAATGATGTTGGCTCCGGAGCGTGGGTCGCGGTTGTCCACCGCGTACAGGCTCTGCGCCTGCCCAGGCAGGTAGAACAAGGCGACCTGGGTGCCATCGAGCCACACCACCACACCAGAGTCGGCGACCAGGTCATCGGTGTTGCACACCGCTTGCCAGTTGGGTTGCTTTGCCACAGCAGCATTGGACAGGTTCATCACACAGCCTCCTCGACGGTAGGGATCAGGTGCAGGGGTGCAGCGGGGCGACGCTGTTCACGCTCGCGGACAAAATGCACGTCCGGGTCGGCGCGTCGATCGTTGACGAACGTACGGAAGCGCTTGAGCTTTTCCGGGTCGTTGAGGGCGTTGGCCCATTCGCATTCGTACTGCTCGACCACATGCTGCATCTGCGCTTCCAGCTCGGCAGCCAGGCCCAGGCTGTCGTCGAGGATCACCTGCTTGAGGTAGTCCAGGCCGCCGTCCAGGCTTTCGCGCCATACCGACGTGCGCTGCAGCTTGTCGGCGGTGCGGATGTAGAACATCAGCACGCGGTCGATCAGGCGCACCATGGTCTCGTCGTCCAGGTCGGTAGCGAACAGTTCGGCATGCCGTGGGCGCATGCCGCCATTGCCACAGACGTAAAGGTTCCAGCCCTTGTCGGTGGCGATCACGCCGATGTCCTTGCTTTGCGCCTCGGCACATTCGCGCGTACAGCCAGAGACCGCGAACTTGAGCTTGTGCGGGCTGCGCAGGCCCTTGTAGCGGTCCTCCAGGCGCAGCGCCATGGCGACGCTGTCCTGCACACCGTAGCGGCACCAGGTGCTGCCTACGCAGGACTTCACCGTGCGGGTCGATTTGCCGTAGGCGTGGCCAGTCTCGAAGCCGGCCTCGATCAGCTCGCCCCAGATCAGCGGCAGCTCGTGCAACTGGGCGCCGAACAGGTCGATGCGCTGGCCGCCGGTGATCTTGGTGTAAAGGTCGTACTTCTTGGCCACCTGACCGATCACGATCAGTTTGTCCGGGGTGATTTCGCCGCCGGGAATGCGCGGCACCACCGAGTAGGTACCGTTTTTCTGCATGTTGGCCATGAAGGTGTCGTTGGTGTCCTGCAGTGGCACCAGCGCAGGGTCCATGATCGGCTGGTTCCAGCACGAAGCGAGGATGTTGCCCACCGCCGGCTTGCAGATGTCGCAGCCGACATGGCCCTTGCCATGGCGCGCCAGCAAATCGTTGAAGGTGCGTATGCCACCCACCCGCACCAGCCCGTACAGCTCCTGGCGGGTGTAGGCGAAGTGCTCGCACAGGCTCTTGTCCACGGTCACGCCACGGGCGGTGAGTTCATGCTCGAACACTTGCTTGAGCAACGCCGCGCAGCCGCCACAGCCGGTAGCCGCTTTGGTGCAGCCTTTGACCGCGGCAAGGTCGGCGCAACCACTGTCGATCGCTGCGCACACTGCGCCCTTGCTGACGTTGTGGCAGGAGCAGATGGTCGCGCTGTCAGGCAGCGCATCGGCGCCCAGGGCCGGTGCGCCACCGCTTTGCGGCAGGATCAGCGCCGCCGGGTCGGCAGGCAGGGCGATGCCGTTCTGGGCGTATTGCAGCAGTGTGTCGTAGTAGCTGTTGTCGCCCACCAGCACCGCACCGAGCACATGCTTGCCACTGGCATCGACCACCAGCCGGCGATAGGCGGCGTTGGCCTCGTCGATGAAGCGGTAGCTGCGCGAGCCGGGCGTAGCGCCATGGGCGTCGCCGATGGAGCCGACATCGACGCCCAGCAGCTTGAGCTTGGTCGACATGTCGGCCCCGGTGAATTCCCCGGCCGCCTCGCCCAGCAGCAGCGCCGCCAGGTTGCGCGCCATGCTGTAGCCCGGAGCAACCAGGCCGAACACGCTGCCGTTCCACGAGGCGCATTCACCGATGGCGAAGATGCGTGGGTCGCTGGAGCGGCAGTGATTGTCGATCACCACCCCGCCGCGCGCGGCGATCTCCAGGCCGCAGGCACGGCCCAGGGCGTCCTGCGGGCGGATGCCGGCAGAGAACACGACCAGGTCGGTTTCCAAGTGTTCGCCACCGTCGAAATTCATCCGGTAGCGGTAGGCCTCACCATCGCTGATCGACTGGGTAGCGCGCGACAGGTGCACGCCGACGCCCAGGGCTTCGATCTGCGCCTTGAGCGCGGCGCCGCCTTCAGCATCCAGTTGCACCGGCATCAGCCGCGGGGCGAACTCCACCACATGCGCTTGAAGGCCCAGGGACTTAAGGGCATTAGCTGCCTCGAGGCCCAGCAGGCCGCCGCCAACCACCACGCCACGGGTGGCATCAACGGCAGCGGCGCGTATCGCGTCGAGGTCGTCGAGGGTGCGATAGACCAGGCGCGCGTTGCCGCTGGAGCCCTCGATCGGGGGCACGAAGGGGTAGGAACCGGTGGCCAGGATCAGCTGGTCATACCCATAGCGGCCTTCGGCGGTAACCACTTCACAGCGCTCGCGGTCGATTTGCAGCACCGCTTCACCCAGGTGCAGGTGCACACCGTTGACGCCATAGAAGCCCTGCTCGCACAGCGCCAGGGTTTCGGCACAGCTGCCGCCGAAGTATTCAGACAGGTGCACGCGGTCGTAGGCGCGCTGGCGCTCCTCGCCGAACACACGCAGCTCGAAGCGCGCCAGCGCGCCGCGTTCGACCAGTTGCTCGACGCAATGGTGGCCCACCATGCCGTTGCCGACGATGACCAGTCGCTCTCGTTGCCCGCTGCTCGCTGTTGCCTTCATAAGCCGATCCTCGATCAAAAAAAAAGCGCCTGGAGCCGAAGCTCCAGGCGCCTTTGCCTGTATTCATCACGGTTGCCCCCGGTTGATCGCCGTTGATCAGTGGGGCTTGTTGTGTTGGAGATAAAGCACGGAATGTGCCAGTTATGTTGCCTGGCCCGGCCTTATCGCCGGCAAGCCGGCGCCCACGGCTGCAGCACAGGGCTTGAGAGCAGCGGAGCCCGTGCAGGAGCCGGCTTGCCGGCGATAGCGCCAGCCCAAACCATGCACATTCAAGGTGCGTTGCTCCCCATCCTGGAGCATTTCAGTACACATCCCGCCGATACCGCTTGGCCTTGCTCAAACCTTCCACATAGGCATCGGCATCCACGCCCCCATGCTCGGCAATGATCTCGCGCAGCACAGCATCCACATCCTTGGCCATGCGCTGAGCATCACCACAGACATAGAAGTACGCCCCCGCCTCCAGCCACTGCCATACCTGCGCACCCTGCTCACGCATCCGCTGCTGCACATAGATTTTTTCTGCCTGATCGCGGGAAAACGCCGTATCCAGGCGCAGGTGTCCGCTCGCTTGCCAGGCCTGCAACTGCTCCTGGTAGTAAAAGTCGGTGGCTGCATACTGCTCGCCGAAGAACAGCCAGTTTTCCCCTTTTGCACCCCGCGCCTCGCGCTCTTCGAGGAACGCACGAAACGGTGCGATGCCTGTACCGGGGCCAATCATGATCAGCGGTACATCATCGTCATCAGGCAGGCGGAAATGCCTGGACGCCTGGGGGAAGATCGCCACCTTCGCAGCCTGCCCCCGGTCAGCGAGGAAGCTTGAGCACACCCCTTTTCGCTGGCCATAACGTACGGTAGAGACGGTCAGATGCACCTGGCCGGGGTGGGCAATCGGGCTTGAGCTGATCGAGTACAGCCGCGGTTGCAGGGGTTTGAGCAGGTCGAGCCAGGTTGCCAGCGGCAGGTCCTGTGCAAACGCGCGCAGCACGTCGACCAACTGCCGGCCCCACAGCCAATCCTGCAGTGCGGCCTTGCGTTCAGGCTGCAACAGGTGCCGCAGGTCGTCAGCCTGCTGGCTGAACACCTGCAGTTGCTGTGGGGTGACCCTGGCAATTTCCAGGTGCGACTCCAGTGCCTGGGCCAACGGCATGGGCGGCTGGCCCTTGAGTTGGACCTGGGTCTTGCCGTCCTGCTGCATCAGCGCCAGCAATTCCTCCACCAGCGCCGGGCAGTTGCGGGGCCACACGCCCAGCGCATCGCCCGCTGCGTAGGTGAAGCCGCTGCCTTGAATATCGAACACCAACTGGCGGGTTTCCTTGCTCGAGCCGGGGCCACTGAGCAGGTTGTTTTCCAGCAGGGTAGCCGCCCACGGCCGTTGCTTGCTGCAGGGCGCAGCCAGTGCGGGCTCGTTGACCGGTAGCGCTACGCCAGCGCTGCCCAGCTCGGGCAACAGCGCGTCGAGCCAGGTGGCAAAGGCCTCATCGAAATCCGGTTCACAATCGACCCGCGGCAGCAGGCGGCGCCCGCCCAGTTCGGCCAGGCGCTGGTCGAGCTTGCGACCAAACCCGCAGAACTGGGCGTAACTGGAGTCGCCCAGGGCCAGCACGGCATAAGGCAGCTCGGCGCAGTGGGCGCCCTCCTCGCCCTGCAGCGCCCGCCAGAACGCGGTGGCGCTGTCGGGCGCATCACCATCGCCGAAGGTGCTGGCAATCAGCAGCACACTGGCCGCACCTTGCAGCTGGCTTGGGCTGACCGCCTCCATGCAACTGAGCTGTACCTGCAGCCCTGCGCCGTGCAAACGCTCTGCGCAGCGCTCGGCCAGCGCCTCGCCATTGCCGGTCTGCGAGGCCCACAACACCTGATGTCGGGGCGGGCCGGGGGGCATGGCCAGCAGCACGCGGGCAGGCTCCGGGGCAAGGGTGGTGGTGCCAAGGTCGAGGGCATCGATGCGCTCGCCGGCAACCCGCTCAAGGGCCACGGCGCAGTGCTTGAGGGCAGGCTGCAGCGACAGCGGGTCGACCGCATCGCAAGTCACGGCATTGATTGCCAGGTGCTCGCCGATCACATCGTTCCAGTGGAACGGCGCGAAGCAATTGCCCGGCATGACCCGGTCGCTGACACGCGCCGGCAGCACGGCCCGGCCACGCCGCGAGCGGATCGCCACCTGGTCCTTGTCCTGGATGCCCAGCCGCGCGGCATCCTCGGGGTGGAGTTCGACAAAGGGGCCGGGCTCCAGCCTGTTCAGCGCCGGTACCTTGCCGGTCTTGGTCAGGGTGTGCCACTGGTGTTGCACGCGGCCGGTATTGAGCACCAGCGGGTAATCGGCGTCCGGCAGCTCCGGCGCGGGCAGCCAGGGCCGGGCGAAGAAGCGGGCCTTGCCACTGGCTGTGGGGAACACCAGGGACGAGGGTGCGCCTTCTTCGATGTAACGCACGGGGCTGCGGTCGTCCACGCGGCCCGGCGCGCAAGGCCACTGGTGCGGCTTGTCACGCAGTTGCGGGTAGCCGACCCCACGCAGGTCGTAGCCGGTGAGCGGGTTGTGGAAGCGGCGGATTTCGTCATACACCGCTTCGGCGTCGGGGTAATCGAAGGCCTCGGCATAACCCATGGCACAGGCGACCCGGGCGATGATCTGCCAGTCCGGCAAGCTCTGGCCTGGTGCAGCCACGGCGCGAGGCATCAGTGTGAGGTTGCGTTCGCTGTTGATCATCACGCCCTCACCTTCAGCCCAGAGGGCGGCGGGCAGGAGAATGTCGGCGTAAGGGTTGGTTTCGGTGTCGAGAAAGGCATCCTGGGTGATCACAAGCTGCGCCTGGCACAGGCCATCGATCACCTGCTGGCGGTTGGCGACGCTGGCCACCGGGTTGCTGCAGATGATCCAGCAGGCCTTCACTTCACCCGTTTTCATCTGCTCGAACAGCGCTACCGTGCCCTCGCCGCTTTCTGCTCGCAGGCTGCCCGGTGCCAGGCCCCATTGCGCTTCGACAAAACTACGGTCGGCGTCGATCAGCGCCGAACGTTGGCCCGGCAGCCCCGGCCCCATGTAGCCCATCTCACGGCCACCCATGGCATTGGGCTGGCCGGTCAGCGAGAACGGCCCACTGCCGGGGCGGCAGATGGCGCCGGTGGCCAGGTGCAGGTTGCACAGCGCATTGGTATGCCAGGTGCCGTGCACGCTCTGGTTCAGGCCCATGGTCCAGCAGCTCATCCATTCACCCGCGCTGCCGATCAACGCGGCAGCCTGGCGGATGTCATCTTCTGCAAGGCCGGTGATGGCCGCGACGCGCTCAGGCGTGTAGTCCTCGAGGAAGGCCGGCAGTGCCTCCCAGCCCTCGGTGTGGCGGGCAATGAAGGCGCGGTTTGTCTGGCCATTGCGGTGCAGCAGGTGCAGCAGGCCGTTGAGCAGGGCCAGGTCGCTGCCGGGGCGCACTTGCAGGAACAGGTCGGCCTTGTCGGCGGTGGCGGTGCGCCGCGGGTCGACAACGATCAGTTTCGCTCCAGCCTTTACCCGGTCGAGCAGGCGCAGGAAGAGGATCGGATGGCAGTCGGCCATGTTGGCACCGATCACCAGGAACACCTCGGCACGCTCGAAGTCCTGGTAACTGCCGGGCGGGCCATCGGCCCCCAGCGAGAGTTTGTAGCCGCTGCCGGCGCTGGCCATGCACAGGCGTGAATTGGACTCGATATGGCGCGTGCGGATAAAGCCCTTGGCCAGTTTGTTGGCCAGGTACTGGGCCTCCAGTGACATCTGCCCGGAGACGTAAAGCGCTACGGCGTCCGGGCCGTGCTGGTCGATGATGCCGCGCAGGCGCTCGGCAGCCTGGGCGATGGCCTGGTCCATGCTGCTGCGCGCCGGTTCATGGTCGCGTTGCTGGCGTACAAAGGCACTTTCCATGCGCCCGGCGGCGGTCAGGGGCAGGTGCGCGGTGAGGCCTTTGGTGCAGAGGCGGCCGAAGTTGCTCGGGTGCAGCTTGTCACCGCTGATCTTGCTGACCTTGCCATCGGCCACGCTCATGACGATGCCACAGCCTACGCCGCAATAGGGGCAGACGCTGCGTACTTCGGTGCTGGCCATGGGGGGGTCTCCTGGTGCAAACGCAAAAGGCGCCGGCTGCCCCCGGCTTGCTTGGCAAGCGAGGGCAACACGGCGCCTTTGTCGTGAAGGGTTGAAGGCGGTCGACGTTGACGGCCTTGATGGTGGTCTTTCAGCAATTGTTGGGCCAGCTGTGCACTGGGGCCGCTTTGCGGCCCTTTCGCGACACAAGGCCGCCCCTACATGCGCTGGCCATGGGCCGCGAACGGTTGCACAGCAGCCCCAAAACGGTGACCGACGCACCATCAGGTGGCAGCCGGGCGCCCCATGGCGCTATGCTGAAAGCTTTCCGCCTCAGAGCTATTTTGCACCCACATGTCCCAGGTGATCCTCAAGACCCCCGCCCAACTCGACCTTATGCGCAACGCCGGCCGTTTACTGGCCCAGGTATTCGCCGACCTCGATACCTTCATCCGCCCCGGCGTGACCACCATGCAGATCAACGACCGCGCCGAGGCCTTCATCGTCGGCACCCTCAAGGCGCGCCCGGCGAGCAAGGGCCAGTACGGTTTCCCCTACGCGCTCAATACCTCGGTGGACCACGTGGTCTGCCACGGCATGCCCAAGGCCGATGAGGTGTTGAGTGAAGGGTCGATCATCAACGTCGACATCACGCTGGAACAAGGCGGCTACATCGCCGACTCGTCGAAAATGTATTGCCTGGGCCCGGTCAGCGATGAGGCACGGCGCCTGGTCGACACCACCTATGAGGCCTTGTGGAAGGGGATTGAGCAGGTGCGCCCGGGGGCGACGCTTGGCGACATCGGCCACGCCGTCCAGGTCCATGCCGAGGCGGCGGGCTACAACGTGGTGCGCGAGTACTGCGGCCATGGCATTGGCCAGCAAATGCATGAAGGGCCAGAGGTGCTGCATTACGGCCAGCGCGGCATGGGCATGAAGCTCAAGCCGGGCATGGTGTTTACCATCGAGCCGATGATCAACCAGGGCGGGCGTGGCACGCGGACCTTGAAGGACGGGTGGACGGTGATTACCCGTGACCACACGCTGTCGGCGCAGTGGGAACATACCGTCGCGGTGACCGAGGATGGGGTCGAGGTGCTGACGCTACGCAAGGAAGAGCACGTGGCTGAGCGCACGGCGCAGACACAAAAAAAGCGACCCTAAGGTCGCTTTTTTTGTTACTTCCGGGTGTTCAGTGGGCCCTGGAAGTGGAATATGGCGCAGCGGACGGGAATCGAACCCGCGACCCCCGGCGTGACAGGCCGGTATTCTAACCGACTGAACTACCGCTGCGCTATTCATCGAGTGGTGGGTGATGACGGGATCGAACCGCCGACCCTCTGCTTGTAAGGCAGATGCTCTCCCGGCTGAGCTAATCACCCTTCGTCTCGGTGAGGCGCGCATTCTACGGAGCAAGCGCAAGCGTGGCAAGTCGTTGGGCTGTTTTTTTTAAAAAAAATTGAAAAGATTCAAACAGCACAAACAAAAAAAGCGACCCTAAGGTCGCTTCTTTTGTTACTTCCGGGTGTTCAGTGGGCCCTGGAAGTGGAATATGGCGCAGCGGACGGGACTCGAACCCGCGACCCCCGGCGTGACAGGCCGGTATTCTAACCGACTGAACTACCGCTGCGCTATACATCGAGTGGTGGGTGATGACGGGATCGAACCGCCGACCCTCTGCTTGTAAGGCAGATGCTCTCCCGGCTGAGCTAATCACCCTTCGTCTCGGTGTGGCGCGCATTCTACGGAGGGAGCGCCACCCTGGCAAGCACATTTTTCAACTTTTCTAAAAAAAATTCTCAGGCCTTTCAAAGACCTAGCGCCGTCTACGGTTTCTTTCCTCTATATGGCTGCTGGCCCGATGACAGGGCTGGCCTGGAACGGCTGCACGGAGAATAATGCCCCCCTTATGCATTAAGGAGAGACTCACCCTCATGTGGTTCAAGAACCTGCTGACCTACCGCCTGACCCAGGATGTCCCGTTCGAGGCTGAAGCACTGGAGGCCGCCCTGGCCAGCAAGCCGGCCCGCCCCTGCGCCAGCCAGGAGCTGACCACTTATGGTTTCGTCGCGCCGTTCGGCAAAGGCGAAGACGCTCCCCTGGTGCACGTCAGCGGCGAGTTCCTGCTGATTGCCGCGCGCAAGGAAGAACGCATCCTGCCAAGCAGCGTCGTAAACGATGCTGTCAAAGAGAAGGTCGAAGAGATCGAGACCGAGCAGATGCGCAAGGTCTATAAAAAGGAACGCGACCAGATCAAGGACGAGATCATCCAGGCCTTCCTGCCGCGCGCGTTCATCCGCCGCTCGATGATCTTCGCCGCCATCGCCCCGCGCCTGGGCATGATCCTGGTCAACTCGGCCAGCGCCAAGCGCGCCGAAGACCTGCTGTCGACCCTGCGTGAGGTGATGGGCTCGCTGCCGGTGCGCCCTGCCACGGTCAAGATCGCACCGGCCGCGACCATGACCGACTGGGTCAAGTCGCAGCAGGCTGCCGAAGGGTTCTATGTGCTGGATGAATGCGAGTTGCGCGACACCGCCGAAGATGGCGGCATCGTGCGCTGCAAGCGCCAGGACCTGACCGGCGAGGAAATCCAGCTGCACCTGAGCACTGGCAAGGTGGTCACCCAGCTGGCCCTGGCCTGGCAGGACAAGCTGTCGTTCGTGCTCGACGACAAGATGGTGATCAAGCGCCTGAAGTTCGAGGAGTTGCTGCAGGAGCAGGCCGAACAGGATGGCGGCGATGAAGCGGCGCAGCAGTTCGATGCCAGCTTCCTGCTGATGATGATGACCTTCAGCGAATTCCTGCCGGTGCTGTTCGAAGCGCTGGGCGGCGAAGAGATTCCGCAAGGGGTCTGACGCGGCTTGGAGCTGCAAGCTGCAAGAAAAATCAAAAGCGGTACCGCGGCGCCCAATACGACGCCGTACTGCTTGCAGCTTGCAGCTTGCAGCTTGCAGCTGCACTATCATGCCCACGGTGAGGACGACCTCACGACGCACCGCGTGACCATTACGGGGACGGCCCCATCATTCAAACGATGGAGACTCACTCATGTCCTGGATCATCCTGTTCTTCGCCGGCCTGTTCGAAGTCGGCTGGGCTGTCGGCCTCAAATACACCGACGGTTTCACCCGCCCGCTTCCCACCGTGCTAACCGTCGGCGCCATGGTCATCAGCCTGGGCCTGCTGGGCCTGGCCATGAAAGAGCTGCCGCTGGGCACCGCCTATGCCATCTGGACCGGCGTGGGTGCCGTCGGCACAGTGATCGCCGGGATCATCCTGTTCGGTGAATCCATGGCCCTGGTGCGGCTGGTCAGTGTGGCGCTGATCGTTACCGGCCTGATCGGCCTGAAAGTCAGCGCCAGCTGACGGCTTATGCCTAACGCAGGTCGCCGCGCAAGCGGCTGACCTGCTCACGCAGCAACTCAGGCTGCGCCACCTCCACCGGGATGGACGCTCCGGCGACGATGGTCACCCGCGACCACAAGCGCTTGAAGAACCCCTTGCCCGGATCGCGGCTGAAGAAACTGCCCCACAGCCCCTGCAGCGCCAGTGGAATCACCGGCACCGGCGTTTCTTCGAGAATGCGGCTGACACCACCGCGAAACACATCGATCTCGCCATCGCCGGTCAACTTGCCTTCCGGGAAAATGCACACCACCTCCCCCGCCGCCAGGTACTCGGCGATACGGGCGAACGCGCGTTCGTAAGTGGCCTGGTCTTCATTGCGCCCGGCAATCGGGATGGCACCTGCGGTGCGGAACACGAAATTGAGCACCGGCAGGTTGTAGATCTTGTAGTACATCACGAACCGGATCGGGCGGCGGATCGCCCCGCCGAGCAGCAGCGCGTCCACGAATGACACATGGTTGCACACCAGCAGCGCTGCGCCTTCGTCGGGGATGCGTTCGAGGTCGCGATGCTCCACGCGGTACATCGAGTGGCTCAACAGCCAGATCAAAAAGCGCATGGTGAACTCGGGCACGATCCTGAAGATGTAAGCGTTGACCAGGATATTGAGCAGCGACACCACCAGGAACAGCTGCGGGATGCTCAGGTCCGCAAGGCCCAGCAGGACGATGGTGAGGATGGCCGACACCACCATGAACAAGGCATTGAGAATATTGTTGGCGGCGATGACTCGCGCGCGCTGGCCCTCGGCGGTGCGCGCCTGGATCAGCGCGTACAGCGGCACGATATAGAAGCCGCCGAATACCCCAAGGCCGACGATCGACACCAGGATCCACCAGGCCTGGCTCATGCCCAGCAGTGCCAGCCAGTCGTGCGGCGCTGCGCCGGCCGGCACATCACCGGAGTGCCACCACCAGAGCAGCCCGAACAGCGTCAGGCCAAACGAGCCGAAAGGCACCAGGCCAATCTCGACCTTGCGCCCACTGAGCCGCTCACACAATAACGAGCCCAAGGCGATACCCACCGAGAACAGGGTCAGCACCAAGGTCACCACCGTGCCGTCACCATGCAGCCAGTCCTTGGCGTAGGCCGGGATCTGGGTCAGGTAGATGGCGCCGACGAACCAGAACCACGAGTTGCCGACGATCGAACGCGACACCGCGGGCGGTTGCCCCAACCCCATGCGCAGGATCACCCACGACTGCTTGAAGATGTTCCAGTCCAGTGGCATTTGCGGTGATACGGCCGCCGCACGCGGGACCCAGCGGCTGGCCAGGTAGCCCAGCACTGCGGTGCCCACCACCCCGCCCGCCACCACCGTGGCGTAGCTGTCGCTGGCCATCATCACCCCGGCGCCAATGGTGCCGGCGAGAATGGCGAGGAAGGTGCCCATCTCCACCAGGCCGTTGCCACCCACCAACTCTTCTTCACGCAGCGCCTGGGGCAGGATCGAATACTTCACCGGGCCGAACAGCGCCGACTGGGTGCCCATGCAGAACAGCGCCACCAGCATCAGCAGCAGGTTATCGCTGACAAAACCGAGCGCGCCGATGGCCATGATGGCAATTTCGGCCAGCTTGATCGCGCGGATCAAGGCGTCCTTGGCGAACTTCTCGCCAAACTGCCCGCCCAGTGCCGAAAACAGGAAGAACGGCAGGATGAACAGCAGCGCGCAAAGGTTGACCCAGATCGAGCGGTCCCCGTCGCCAAGGCTGAGCTTGAACAGGATCGCCAGGATCAGCGACTGCTTGAACAGGTTGTCGTTGAAGGCACCCAGCGACTGGGTGACGAAAAACGGCAGGAAGCGCCGCTTGCCGAGCAAGGTGAATTGCGAGGAATGACTCATCGTCCTTGTTCCCTGAGGGGCTTTTGTCATTTGAGGCACGCAGGCCGCGATAAGCCACAAATTTGCACGCGAACGCCTGCTGCTGGCAAGCCAGGCACGTCGGGCACAGCGCCCGCGGCGCCGCATGATGGCATTTTGACGCCAATCTTCTTGATATCAGTGTTCAGATTTTGTTACATCTGCCGATTAAACATATAGATGACTGTATCTACCAGAAGGAACGGACCTCCGGTCTCCTCCAACGCACAAGAAAAGGAGCTCAGCAGCATGCTTACCTGGATAGGCGACCTCAGGATCGCCCACAAACTCTTCCTCGGTTTCGGCCTGGTGCTGGGCCTGACCTTGCTCCAGTCGCTGATCAGCTGGGAAGGCATGGGCAGCCTGGTACGCCGCAGCGAGGTGGTCAGTGAGGTGTCGCGCCTCAACGATGCCTTGGGCGACCTGCGTGAGGCGCGCCTGCGCCACGCCATCGCCAATGGCGCAGAAAACGAAGGCAAGGCGTTGCAGGGCGCGCTTGAAGCGTTCCAGACGCCGCTGGCGAAACTGCGTGGGACCTTGGTCAAGCCACAGAGCCTGGCGCTGATCGACAAGGCCGAGCAGACCCTTCGCGGGTATGCCGCCAACCAGGCGCAGAGCTTCCAGTCGTACCAGAAAATGCGCGCGGCACAAAAGGAAATGGGCGCCCTCGCCACCCGTTCGTTCGCCAGCATCGAGGCCATTCGCACCCAGGTACGCGCCCTGCCCGATGCCGAGCAACGCGTTGTACGCAGCGAAGCGATCAACCAGATCCGCGAGAACCTGATCCTGCTCCGCTACCACGTACGCGGCTACACCGGTAACACCAACGCCGACACCGAAAAACTGATGAACGCACAGATCGCCACCACGGTGAACGAGTTGCCAGGCCTGGTGGCGCGTTTCAATGGCAGCTTCGACGCACAGTTCGCCACCCTGAACCAACAGGTTCGCGCCTATGCCGAGGCGGTCGAAGCTTTCCGTGGAGAAGTGAGCAAGCTGGTCGCGTGCCGCAACGCCATGGCCAGCGACATAAACACACTCACAGGCCTGATCGGTGAACTGCTCGACGCCCAGGCAGTGTCGGTGGTCAGCGACAGCCAGTTCGCCAAGAACCTGCAGATCTTCACCACGCTGCTGGCGCTGCTCATGGGCATCTTTGCCGCGCTCATCATCGCCCGCCAGATCAGCGCGCCGCTGCAGCAGGCCTTGCGTGCCATGCAGCAGGTAGCCGCCGGAGACCTCAGCGAGCAACCGGCCAGCCGCCGCCGCGACGAAGTCGGCCAGTTGCAGAATGCCTTGCAGGGCATGACCGGCAACCTGCGCGAGTTGATCGCGCAGGTGCGCGACGGTATTTCGCAGATTGCCAGTGCCACTGAAGAACTGTCGGCCATCACCGAGCAGACCAGCGCCGGCGCCAGCAGCCAGAAAGTGGAAACCGATCAGGTTGCCACGGCCATGCAGGAAATGGCCGCCACCGTGCATGAAGTGGCGCGCAACGCCGGTGAGGCCTCGCAGGCCGCCAGTGCCACGGACGAGGAAGCACGCGAAGGGGAAAGTGTGGCCAACCGCGCCGTCGCGCAGATCGGCCGGCTGGCCAACCAGGTGGACGCCACTGGCCAAGCCATGGGTGCGCTACGCAACGAGAGCCAGCGTATCGGCAAGGTCATGGACGTTATCAAGGCAGTGGCGGAGCAGACCAACCTGCTGGCGCTCAATGCCGCGATCGAAGCAGCACGCGCTGGTGAGGCTGGCCGTGGCTTTGCCGTGGTGGCCGATGAAGTGCGCAGCCTGGCGCAGCGTACCCAGGCGTCGACCCTGGAAATCGAGTCGGCCATCGGTAGCCTGGAAGAAGGCACCCGTTCAGTGAGCGAACTGATGGACGAAAGCCAGAGCCTGACCCAGAGCAGCGTGGCGCTGGTGCGTGAAGCCGGGGTGGCGCTGGAAGGCATAACCCAACGCGTTTCGGGGATTCAATCGATGAACCAGCAGATTGCTGCGGCTTCCGAGCAGCAGAGCGCGGTGGCCGAAGAGATCAGCCGTAGCGTGGTGACAGTGAGGGATATTTCCGAGCAGACGGCGCAGGCCAGCCAGCAGACGTCCGCCTCCAGTGTCGAACTGGCGCGCCTGGGTGGGCAGTTGCAGCAGATGATCAGCCGGTTCCGGTTCTAGTCACTGCAACGACAGGCATGAAAAAACCGCAGCCAGGCTGCGGTTTTTTTTCATGCTTTTGAACGTCAGAGCACGAAGGTCAGCAGCACATTGAACGCCAGCGCCGCCACGAAGCCGATGGGCGCCGCCTTGAACAGCAACTGCGGGAACAACGAAGCGCGGCTCTTCTCGTTGCTGCAGGAGCCCAGAATCAGGCTGCCGCCGGAGGAAAACGGCGAGATCGAGGTGGCTTGGGCACCCGCAACGATGGCAATGAACAGGATCATGGGCTCGATACCCATGTTCTGCGCAATCGGCAGCACCATGGGGAACAACGCCGGCGTCACGACGCCCAAGGTGCTGGAGAAGATGGACATGAATGCCGCCACCGCACCGAATACCACCGGCACCATGATTGGCGGGATGCTGGTGCCGATCCAGGAGGCGAGAATGTCGATGGTGCCGGCCTTGATCGCCACGGAAATCAGCATGCCCACACCACAGATCATGATCAGCGTGCCCCAGGGCACGGTCGCCATGGCCTTGCGTTCGTCACCGAGCTTGAGCAACAGGGCGATCACCGAGAACAGGCTGGCGATCAGGCCGATATCCACCTTGGCGTTGATGAAGGCTACCGTGGCATTGCCCGGCAGGGCGATGCTGGCCACCGGCGCAGCCAGCACCATCAGCATCATCGCCAGGGTCAACCACAACGTGGTTCGCTGCTGGCTGTTGAGCGCCGCTGGCGCCTCGACAGCAACGGCCGAAGCCTTCAACGCGCGGCCATGGCCGGTGAGGAAGACAAATACCCCGATCACCAGCAATGGGATGACCAAGGTGCTGACGAAGATACCGGCCGCGTTGATGAAAGCCTGGTTGTCGCTCACGCCGGCATTGGTCATCAGCCCGCGGAAGATGATGCCGCTCTGGCTGGACATGAAGTTGGCCCCGCTGAGCGCGCCATAGTTCACGGCCATGCCGCCGACGATCAGGCTCATGCGGGTACGCTCGCACAGCAGCAGGGTAATCGGCGCCATGAACGCCAGCACGGTGTAGTACCCCGCCCCCATCGCGGCGATCACGGTGGCGGCGAAGAACACGGCGAACGGCAGCAACTGCGGCACTGCCCGGCAGCGGTAGATAAGGTGCTCGGCCAGCTTCTCCAAGGTGCCATTGACCGTGGCGAAGCTGTAGAACAGGCAGACCGAGAAGATCACGAAGAAGATCTTGAGCGGCCACAGGCCGATGACCTCCGAAGGGCTCAGGCCCATGCCGAAACAGCCGATCAGATAGGCAAAGGCGATGGCGAAAAGGCCGATGTTGATCTTGGTCTTGTAACCGAGGGCCACGGCGACAACGATGGCCGCGACGACGAGCATGCTCATCATGTTGAAAGTGTCCTGTTGTTATTGTGTAAGTATCAGCGCGAACGGTCGAAGCCGAACAGCTTCGCCGGGTTGAGTCTCAGCACCTGGGCACGCTCGCCCGCATCGGGGAGCAGCGCTTCGAAGAAGGCATACTGATCGGCGTAGCTGGTCTGGCGTTCGAACTGGGTATTGGGCCAGTCGCTACCCCACAGCAAGCGCTCCAGGCCACCCGCCGCTTGCCGTATCTGCGCCAGAAGTACCTGCGCTTTGGCCAGATCGGTCTGGCTGCGATACCCGGCAGACAGCTTCAGCCACAGCTTCGGTTCGCTGAGCAGGTGAAGGAAAGTGCGGTGGCTGTCCTTTCGCGGGTCGATCCCTTCGCCAGGCAGACCAAAATGATCGACCACCACATCCACGCCACAGGCGAGGATCGCCGGCACGATCAATGCCAGGTCATCGAAACCACGCTGGATTTCCACCTGCCAGCTGCGCGCAGCCAGGCGTTTGAACAATGCGGTCCACTCGGGCCCGGCATAGTCTGCCAGGTGCTTGCCGATCAGGTTCAGGCGGATACCGACCACGCCAACGTCAGCCAGCGCATCCAGCTGCTGATCGCTGACCGTCGCATCGACGACCGCCACAGCGCGCAGGCGCTCTGGAAAGCGGCGCAGGGCCTGGACCATGAAGCTGTTGTCGGTGCCCAGGAAACTGGGCTGGATCAGTACGCCATGGGACAGGCCATGCTGATCCAGGTGAGCAAGGTACTGCTCGATCAGCGCATCGTAGTCCGGGCTGTAGCGACGGTTGGCCACCATCGGCAGGTCTTGGCGAAAGATATGGGCATGGGTATCGACGCCGGTGATGGCGGGCAGATAGGGGTTGGTCATGAAGCGAACCCTGGTCGATTGTTATGGCAGCTGAAGCGCTGTGTTTTTATACAAACATGCAGTCATATATATGAATATATGACCATATCTTCAGTCGACCGACTCTGTCAATCGAGCCCCGGGTGGTAAAGTAGCGCCAACTCGTCAGCCATGGACCCTTCGCACAATGAGTAACGGGATACTCGGACAAGACCCGCGCCTACCGCTTTATCAGCAAGTTCGGGAAGAAATCCTCGCCAGGATCGCCGCCGGGCAGTGGCTACCCGGGGCACCGATCCCTACTGAAACGGAGCTGACCCGCCTCTACGGTGTCGCCATCGGCACTGTGCGCAAGGCGGTCGACACCTTGGTCAATGAAGGCCTGCTGTTGCGCAGCCAGGGCCGCGGCACCTTCGTGCGGCGCCCTGACTTCGAGGGTTCACTGTTTCGGTTTTTCCGACAGGTGGATTCGACCGGCCAGCGCCTGGTGCCGATCAGCCGCATACTGGACAAGCAGTTGCGCGAGCCGCCGGCTGAAGTCAGCAAAGCCCTTGGGCTGGGCGACGCAGAACAGGTCATCTGGCTCGAGCGCCTGCGCCTGGTAGATGGCCGCCCGCTGTTTCATGAGCAGATCTGGCTACCAGCTGCGCGTTTCATGGCCCTGCTGGATATCGATGCAGAGGCCTTCGGCGACCTGCTCTACCCTTTCTACGAGTCCCACTGTGGCCAGTGCGTAGCCTCGGCCAAGGAAACACTGACAGTCGGTACGGCCGATGCCGCCAGTGCCCGCCACCTGGCAATCGAGGAAGGTGCGCCGGTGGTGATAATCCAGCGCACGGCCCTGGGTTACGACCGCAACCCGCTGGAGTACCGCGTGTCCCAGGCAGCAGCAGAAGGCTTCCGCTACCAGATCGACATTTCCTGAAGCGATGGCGGGCATTGCCGGGCACCGACACAGGCTGATGTGCCCGGCCCTGCGACGACACGCCACTGCGACCATCGTCGGCGCTGACGAACCTGTGCCTGCGTGCCAGACTGACTGATCGGGACCGCGTTACTTTTTTTGCTCCGGAGTCTTCATGTCGTTGTCCAGCGGGCTGATCGCCCTGGTCGCCCTGGCCTACATGGCCGTCATGTTCGCCATCGCCTTCTACGGCGACCGCCGCAGCACACCATTGCCGCCGCGGCTGCGCGCCTGGGTGTACAGCCTGTCCCTGGCGGTGTACTGCACCAGCTGGACTTTCTTCGGTGCGGTCGGCCAGGCGGCCGAGCAGCTTTGGGCGTTCCTGCCGATCTACCTGGGCCCGATCCTGCTGCTGATCTTCGCACCCTGGGTGCTGCAGAAGATGGTGCTGATCAGCAAGCAGCAGAACATCACCTCGATCGCCGACTTCATCGCTGCGCGCTACGGCAAGTCGCAGACCCTGGCCGTGGTGGTGGCGTTGATCTGCCTGGTCGGGGTGCTGCCCTACATCGCCTTGCAGCTCAAAGGCATCGTGCTCGGTGTCAACCTGCTGATCGGCGCGAATGCCGACGCCACCGGCACCCGTGTGCAGGACACCGCGCTGGTGGTGTCGCTGGTACTGGCGCTGTTCGCCATCGTTTTTGGCACGCGCAGCCTCGACGTGACCGAACACCACCGCGGCATGGTCCTGGCCATCGCGTTCGAGTCGCTGATCAAGCTGCTGGCTTTTCTCGCCGTTGGCGTGTTCGTGGTGTTCAACCTGTACGACGGGTTTGACGACCTGTTCACCCAGGCACGCCAGTCGGTGCTGCTGGACAGCTACTGGCAGGAGACGATCAACTGGCCATCGATGGTCGTGCAGACCGCCGTGGCGATGATGGCGATCATCTGCCTGCCCCGGCAGTTCCACGTGACCGTGGTGGAAAACATCGAGCCGCAGGACATGCGCCTGGCGCGCTGGGTGTTCCCGATGTACCTGGCCCTGGCCGCGCTGTTCGTGGTGCCCATTGCCTTGGCCGGGCAAATGCTGCTGCCAGGCACGGTGATTTCCGATTCCTTCGTGATCAGCCTGCCGCTGGCCGAAGCGCACCCGAGCCTGGCCTTGCTGGCCTTCATCGGCGGTGCCTCGGCCGCCACCGGCATGGTCATCGTCGAGGCCGTGGCGTTGTCGACCATGGTCTCCAACGACATGCTGCTGCCGTGGCTGTTGCGCCGCAATAACGCAGAGCGGCCTTTCGAGGTGTTCCGCCACTGGATGCTGTCGGTGCGCCGGGTGACCATCGTGGTCATCCTGCTGCTGGCCTATGTCAGCTATCGCCTGCTTGGCTCTACCGCAAGCCTTGCAACCATCGGCCAGATTGCTTTCGCCGCGGTGACCCAACTCACCCCGGCCATGCTCGGTGCGCTGTACTGGAAGCAAGCCAACCGCCGTGGCGTGTTCGCCGGCCTCGCTGCGGGTATCTTCCTGTGGTTCTACACCCTGGTGCTGCCGATCGCCGCCCACAGCGTGGGCTGGTCGCTGCAGCTGTTCCCGGGCCTGGCGTGGCTGCACGGCAACCCGCTGGGCCTGCCGATCACGCCGCTCACCCAGGGCGTGGTGCTGTCACTGGCGGGCAACTTCACCTTGTTCGCCTGGGTCTCGATGCTGTCACGCACGCGCGTCTCGGAGCACTGGCAGGCCGGGCGCTTCATCGGCCAGCAGACCAGTGCCCGCCCCAATGGCAAACCGCTGCTGGCGGTGCAGATCGATGACCTGCTGACGCTGGCCTCACGCTTTGTCGGTGAGGAACGTGCGCGGCAAAGCTTCATCCGCTTTGCCTATCGCCAGGGCAAAGGCTTCAACCCCAACCAGAACGCTGACGGCGACTGGATCGAACACACCGAGCGCCTGCTCGCCGGGGTGCTCGGCAGCTCCTCGACCCGCGCCGTGGTCAAGGCGGCCATCGAAGGCCGCGACATGCAGCTTGAAGACGTGGTGCGGATCGCCGACGAAGCCAGCGAAGTGCTGCAGTTCAACCGCGCGCTGCTGCAAGGCGCCATCGAGAACATCAACCAGGGCATCAGTGTGGTCGACCAGAACCTGCACCTGGTGGCCTGGAACCGCCGCTACCTGGAGCTGTTCAACTACCCCGACGGCTTGATCAGCGTCGGCCGGCCGATCGCCGACATCATCCGTTACAACGCCGAACGCGGCCTGTGCGGCCCGGGCGAGGCACAGGTGCATGTGGCGCGGCGCCTGCACTGGATGCGCCAAGGCCGTGCGCATTCGTCCGAGCGGCTGTTCCCCAATGGCCGGGTGATCGAACTGATCGGCAACCCGATGCCCGGAGGCGGCTTTGTGATGAGCTTCACCGACATCACCCCGTTCCGCGAGGCCGAACAGGCGTTGCGCGATGCCAACGAGCGCCTTGAACAGCGGGTTGCCGAACGCACCCACGAGCTGTCGCAACTCAACCAGGCCCTGTCGGAGGCCAAAAGCCAGGCCGAAGCGGTCAGCAAGTCCAAGACCCGCTTCCTGGCGGCGGTCAGCCATGACCTGATGCAACCGCTCAACGCCGCGCGGCTGTTCTCCGCCGCCTTGTCGCAGCAGGCCGGGGGCATGAACGACGAGGCCCAACAGTTGGTGCAGCACATGGACAGCTCGCTGCGTTCGGCCGAAGAGCTGATCAGCGACCTGCTGGATATCTCGCGCCTGGAAAACGGCAAGATCACACCCGACATCAAGCCGTTTGCCCTGAATGAGCTATTCGATACGCTGGGTGCGGAGTTCAAGGTCCTGGCCGCCGAGAAGGGGCTGGAGTTCCGCTTGCGCGGTAGCCGCCTGCGGATCGACAGCGACATGAGGCTGCTACGCCGGGTGCTGCAGAACTTCCTTACCAACGCCCTGCGCTACGGCAAGAGCCCGATCCTGCTGGGCGCCCGGCGCCAGGGCGAACGGCTGTGGCTGGAGGTGTGGGACCGCGGCCCGGGCATCGCCGACGACAAGCTGCAGGTCATCTTCCAGGAATTCAAGCGCCTGGACAGCCACCAGACCCGCGCCGAAAAGGGCCTGGGGCTGGGCCTGGCGATTGCCGATGGTCTGTGCCGGGTGCTCGGCCACACGCTGCAGGTGCGCTCATGGCCGGGCAAAGGCACCGTGTTCCGCGTCAACGTACCGATCGCCCGCCAGGCCGTAGCCGCGCCGAGCGCACCGGTGGAGCAAGCCAGCCAGCCGCTGGCCGGGCTGCAGGTGCTGTGCATCGACAACGAAGACAGCATCCTGATCGGCATGAACAGCCTGCTCAGCCGCTGGGGCTGCCAGGTGTGGACAGCGCGCAACCGCGCCGACTGCGAGGCGTTGCTGGCGCAGGGCATGCGCCCGCACCTGGCGCTGGTGGACTATCACCTGGATGACGGCGAAACCGGAACCGGGCTGATGGGCTGGCTACGCGCCCGCTTGGGCGAGCCGGTGCCTGGGGTGGTGATCAGCGCCGACGGCAGCAAGGAAACCTTGGCCACGGTGCATGCCGCAGGCCTCGATTACCTGGCCAAGCCGGTCAAGCCGGCGGCCTTGCGCGCACTGCTCAATCGCCATCTGAGCCTGGTTCAGTAACCGCCTCGTCCGGCACCGTTTCATCCGTCAGTGCCCGCTCCAGCAAGTCGGCCGGCAGGCTCTTGCTGGCACGGGCGCCGAGCAGCTTGAGCTGCTCACTGCGGCTGACCAGGTTGCCACGCCCTTCACAGAGTTTGTTGCGCGCTGCGGCATAGGCCTTGTCGACCTGCTGCAGGCGATTGCCCAGCTCGTCCAGGTCCTGGATGAACAGCACGAACTTGTCATACAGCCAACCGGCCCGTTCGGCGATCTCGCGCGCGTTCTGCCCTTGGCGTTCTTGCTTCCACAGGCTGTCGATGACCCTCAGGGTGGCGAGCAAAGTGGTCGGGCTGACGATCACGATCTGCCGGTCGAAGGCCTCCTGGAACAGGTTCGGCTCGGCCTGCAGGGCAGCCGAGAACGCGGCCTCGATGGGCACGAACAACAGCACGAAATCCAGGCTGTGCAAGCCTTCCAGGCGGTTGTAGTCCTTGCTCGACAGGCCTTTGACGTGGCTGCGCAGCGACTGTACGTGCTGTTTGAGCGCGCTTTCATCATTGTTGCTGACAAACTGCTGGTAGGCAGTGAGGCTGACCTTGGCATCGACCACCACCTGCCTGTCACCCGGCAGCATGATCAGTACGTCTGGCTGGAAGCGCTCCCCATCGGCGCTCTTGAGGCTGACCTGGGTCTGGTACTCGCGGCCCTTTTCCAGCCCGGCATGCTCGAGCACACGCTCGAGAATCAACTCACCCCAGTTGCCCTGGGTTTTCTGGCCCTTGAGCGCCTGGGTAAGGTTGGTGGCTTCGTCGGACAGGCGCAGGTTGAGTTGCTGCAGGCGTTCCAGTTCCTTGCCCAGGGAAAAACGCTCACGGGCTTCCTGCTGGTAGCTCTCCTCGACACGCTTTTCGAAGGCCTGGATGCGCTCCTTGAGCGGGTCGAGCAACTGGCCCAAGTGCTGCTGGCTGGTCTGTGCGAAACGCTGCTCGCGTTCGTCGAAGATTTTCGTGGCCAGGTCGGCGAACTGCGCACGCAGGGTATCGCGGGCTTCCTGCAGGTCTTCAAGGCGCTGCTGATGGCTGTCCTGCTGCTCACGCAGCTCAGCTTCCAGGCGTGCTGCCTGGGCCTCCAGGCGACGCTGTTCGGCTTCCCGGTTGACGCGTTCGAGGTGCCAGGCGTGAGCAGCGTCTCGGGCATTGTCGCGGTCAATCTGCAGCAGCTCGAGTTCGCGGCCCTGGGCGGCCAGTTGGGCCTGCTTGAGCGTGTTGGCTTCGCTGAGGTCACTGACCTCGTCCCGGCTGGCATCCAGTTGCGCCTGCAGGCCGGCCTGGGCCAGCAGGGCGCCATTGAGGCGTTCTTCGAGCAAGGCCCGCTCGCTTTGGCGGGCAGCCTGACGGCGCTGCACCTGCATGACCCAAACCAGGCAAGGCAAGGCGCCTGCCACCAAGCCCAGCACAATGCTGGTCAGATCCACTGCCATGCTTACCCCGAACAAGTCTGTCGCAAATGAGATGCAGCTTAACAGTCCGTTTGTTCCTGCGCCTGCCCCGGCTCACTGGCCTGGCAGAGCCGCGCGTACTCCAGTTGCGCAAGGCGGTCGCCGGCCCGCGCCGCCTGGCGCAGCAGTTCATGACCGATGCGCCTGTCACGGGAATTGCCGCAGTCGCGGCAGAGCATCTGCCCCAACCGGCTCTGGGCCACTACCACGCCCTCGCGAGCCGGCTGTTTGAGCAGGCGTCCGGCCAAGTGCTTGACCTGCGGCTTTTCGCCCAGGCGCGGGTTGTCCAGCAGCCATAGGGCCACTTTCAGTGAAAAGCGTTTGGACGAAGGGGCTGATGAAGTGACAGCGGGTTCGGTGGGGGATTTACCGCGAAATTTCATGACAAACAGAGAAGGCAATTCGAAAGGCGCGCCACTCTACCCTTTTTTTCATATCGTGACCTGAGGATTTTCTGCGCCCGGAAAAAAATATCGATGATCTTTTCTTGACGTTTCCAAGTGGATGGCCGGCGGATCTGCAGCTGCCTGATGATTGTCGGACAGTTCCGTAATTTGCTGGCACTCCCGTCCTAGAGCAAGCGCTCGGGACAATCCACAGTTCCTGTGGATAACTCGGTGGACAACCCCCCAAACCACCCCGCAAACCCGCGTGAAACGGGGCTTCCAGTCAAACTGACGATTTTTTCACCAGCTAAAAATAGTGTTTTTTTTCATTGACTTAAGGTACCAGTCAAGGCATTGGCAGGCTTGGCGGGGGGTGTTGTCGAGCTGTTACAAGTCACGCCTCGAATGTGAACAAGTGCACCGAAAACCTGCATTTGAATGCACGAACTTGGTACATCCAGCCGGTTGTGCGCCATTTGCCCCCTCTTCACACAACGCAAAAGAAACGCCATACTGCTCGGCTCACCTTAAGACATGTGACAAAGCTTGCAAAGCACCTCAGCTTCCGGTAAGGTGCCCCTCGTTAGTACCAAGCTGAAAGTCAATTCTGGCCAGAAACGTCCTTGCAGGCCTGCTCCCCCCAAGAGCAACACTGCTGAAACCAGGACCGGCCCTTTCGATGATTCACTCACCAGCCTTGCGCTGTTCAGCACGAATCACGTGACAGATTGATCAGGATTCCATACCGATGGCCTAGAACCTTGGCCCCGGCATGCTGCCTGCCCTCTGAAGTACCTACCAGTCAGCCCAAGCGCCCACCTTATGATTGCGCCCCCTCTGGCTGCCCTGTTCCAGTCAGGTTCGTTCGTCCCTTAATAAAGGCGTCACTGGAACGTTTCTATCATGCACGGATCATAATCCCCGTGTTTAAAGCAGGAACATCCAACAATATGCAAACTCATCATCAAATTCAGGCTGCCATTGGCACCCTTTCCCAGGCCTTCTCGCCGTTGAAGTGCCTTATCACTGCCCCACGCAAGGGCAACTTCAGCTTCACCCTGGTGGACGAGCACGGCGTTGCCTGCCACACCGAACGCCTGTACCCAGAACAGTACAGCCGCTCGGAACCGCTGCAGGCCGTCATTGCCCGGACGCGCCAGTCGCTCACTGCGTGAGCGGCGAATACCGTAGCATTCAGCTGTTGAATGCAGTAAACGGTAAGCTACCTGATCGTTCTTGGCCTAATTGCCGCAGGGCATATAGCGCCGAACGTCAGGCAGCAATCGATTTAAAAACAGCCCTTTACACCACGATTATCACACTACACTTCAACTCGAGCGGTCCTTGCCGCTTCCGGCGGGCCTGATCACTCACCAGCTGCCAAGCTCCCACGCCCGTCGGCCCTTTACTGCTCGAGGGCATCATGGGTATTGCGGCGAATGAATTGTGTCAGTATGTGATTCGACCAACCTTGGTCTACCTCAATCGTCATTGCGCCAGTGCCGAAGCCCTTTTGCTGGGCATCGCGGCCAGCCAGTCGGCACTCGGTTCGGCGTTGCATGACCGCCGCGGCCACGGCCTGTACCGTATTGGCGAGCATCGCCATCGGGCGGTCTGGGACGATTTTCTCGCCCGTGACCCTGAGCTGGCCAGCCTGGTTCGCGGCCTGGCGAGCCAGCATGCCTTCCTGGGCGGCCCGCACCTGGAACTGGCAGTCAACCTGCGCTACTCCACCGCCATTGCCTGGATGCTCATCGAAGCACAAGCAACGCCCCTGCCTGCCGTTGACGACCTGCTAGGCCAGGCGCGAATCTGGCGCCAGATTTTTCACCCCCAAGGTCGTCTGCGCGACTTCACCCAGGCCTGGCATCTGTGTATTGCTCAGAAATTGCCACAGGCATCTTAAGAAACGTCCTACAGCATTGCCGGAAAAAATGGAATTTTGGTCGGATTGTCCTACAAAACCGCTCTATCTCCTGCGATACAGGCTATGGCGCGGCGCGTGAATTGTTGGTAGCTTTTCGCCCCGGAGATCCCAAGGAGTTTCTAATAATGAAAAAAGTAATGCTCAAAACCTCCCTCGGCTTGGCCGTGGCTTTCGCTTCCAGCCATCTGTTCGCTGCCGGCTTCGCCCTCAACGAACAGAGCATCAGCAGCATGGGGACAGGTTTCGCGGGACGTTCTTCTTCTGCCGAAGATGCCAGTACCGTGTTTGGCAACCCGGCAGGCATGTCACGCCTCAAGCGCGAACAATTCACCGTGGGCGGCGCAGCCGTCATCGCCAAAACCGATATCTCGGGCCCTGGAAGCAACCTCGGGGGGGAAACCGATGGTGACATGGTGCCTGTGGTCGGCGTGCCGATGGGTTACTACGTCAAACCTATCGATGATCACTGGAGCGTCGGTTTCGGCGTTTATGTACCGTTTGGCCTGGTAACCGACTACGGTAGCGACGATGCCGCGCGCTATTGGGGTAAAAAGAGCCACGTCGAAGTCATCACCTTCCAGCCCACCGTCAGCTACGCCTTCAACGATAAAGTCTCGATCGGTTTCGGCCCGACCATCAACCGCATCAAGGGCGAACTGGGCTCGAGCCTGATCAACCCGTTCACCCCGGGCAGCAATGACGGTGAAGTGAAGATCAAGGGCGACGATACCGCCGTCGGTTACAACATCGGTATCCTGGTGCAGGCCACCGACCGCACCCGCGTAGGCCTGACCTACCACTCCATGGTCGACTACAAGCTCGAAGGCAAGACCCGTGTCAGCACACCACTGATCGGCCCCTTCAACGGCGACAAGTTCGACGCCAGCCTGAAGATCAAGACACCGGAATCGGTCGACCTTTCGGTCACCCATGAGCTCGACGACCAATGGACCCTCTACGCGGGCAGCACCTGGACCCGCTGGAGCCGCCTGGAAGACATCACCGTACAGAACGATGTTCCGGCACCGCTGGCAGGTTCGGCGTTCGAGACCATCAGCGAAGAGCAGAACTGGCATGACACCTGGGCCCACGCCATTGGCGCGTCCTACAAGGTGAACAAGGAGTGGGTGCTGCGCACCGGCTTTACCGTCGACCAGTCGCCAACTAACAACCACGACCGTTCACCGCGCATCCCGACCGGCGACCGCAAGGTGTTCAGCCTGGGTGCGGGCTGGAGCCCGAACGACGACATGACCATCGATGTTGCCTACTCCTACCTGTGGGAGGAAGACACCAAGGTCAACCAGGTCAGCGCCAGCAAAGGCAGCTACCAGGCCAAGTACGAGAACAGCGCTCACGGTGTGGGTGCCTCCCTCACCTACCGCTTCTGATACGTACGGCTGTGTGAACGCCGCCCTTGTGGCTGATGCCAGTCAGTTAGCTTTATCAGGGCTGCTACGCAGCCCATCGCCGGCAAGCCAGCTCCCACCGGGGCCGCGCAGTTCTTGAAGCCTGCGCGGTACCTGTGCGAGCTGGCTTGCCGGCCATGGCTGCAAATCACAAGGACAGCAAAAACAAGAGCGCGGGGTTATGGCTGCGATGCAATCGCCTTCTCGATCGCCGCCTTGAACTCAGGATCATCCGGCTTGGTCAGGCTGGAGAAGTTGGCAATCACCTTGCCCTTGCGATCAACCACGTACTTGTAGAAATTCCACTTCGGAGCACTGCTTTGCTCCGCCAGCCCCACGAACAGCGGGATCGCATCTTTGCCCCGTACCGACTGGGTCTTGGTCATGGTGAACGTCACGCCATAATTGGCATAACAGACCTTGGCCGTCTTCTCGCTGTCAGCATCTTCCTGCTTGAAATCGTTGGACGGCACGCCGAGCATTTCCAACCCCTGCTCGTTGTACTCCTTGTAGGTACTCTCGAGCCCCTCAAACTGCGGCGCAAACCCGCAATAACTGGCCGTGTTGATCACCACCAACGGCTTGCCGCCAAAACGCTGGCAAAGGTCGACCTGACCCTTGCCACGCAACTCCGGCAGGCTGCCCTGCAGCAATGCCGGGCAATCCGCCGCCCAGGCAGACCCGGCAGCGAACATAGCCAGCAACGGCATCATCAACCCATATGCACGCATCAAAAGACTCCCCTGCAAAACGATCCTCGAACTTGCAGAGTAGCGCTTAACAAACGCCCATGCCCAGTTGCATGAGGGCCATGCCGCCCCGATGCCAGCCCCACCACGCCAGCACCAGCAGCAGTGCGGCCCCCAGGGCCAGCAACCCGCAAGCAAGGTAGCGGTTCATGCCGCCTGAGCCTGCAGACGGGCGACCGGGCGTTCACTCACCGGCCAGTTGAGCGCCGCTGCCAGCAGACTGAGCAGAATCGAGATCTGCCAGACCAGGTCGTAGTTGCCGGTACGGTCATACACCACACCACCCAGCCAGCCGCCGAGGAAGGCACCCAACTGATGGAACAGGAAGACGATGCCACCCAGCATCGACAGGTTACGCACACCGAACACAGTGGCCACGGTGCCGTTGGTCAACGGTACGGTCGATAGCCACAGCAAGCCCATGGCAATGCCGAACAGATAGGCGCTGAACTGGGTCACCGGTGCCCAGAGGAACAGCACGATCACCACCGCGCGCAACAGGTACAGCGCCGTGAGCAGGCGCGGCTTGGACATGCGCCCACCCAGCCAGCCCGCCGTGTAGGTACCTACGATGTTGAACAGCCCGACCAGCGCCAGCACGGTGGTACCGGTGGTTGCCGCCAGGTGCTGGTCGACCAGATAGGCCGGCAAGTGCACGCCGATGAACACCACCTGGAAGCCGCAGACGAAAAAGCCCAGCGCCAGCAGCCAGAAACCCGAGTGCGAGCAGGCTTCATGCAACGCCTGGCCAAGCGTCTGTTCGCCACCGTAGGCAGGCAACGGGCGGTCACGCAGCAGCCCGACAAAGGGCACGATCAAT
Source organism: Pseudomonas sp. TR47 (assembly GCF_044143025.1). NCBI lineage: Bacteria > Pseudomonadati > Pseudomonadota > Gammaproteobacteria > Pseudomonadales > Pseudomonadaceae > Pseudomonas > Pseudomonas sp. TR47. The sequence continues at coordinate 129,136 of NZ_JBHFCS010000009.1, forward strand.
GCCACCAGCAGGCCGAGCACCAGCAGCGCTGCCGACCAGCCCAGCCATTCGATGAGGCCCAGCGTGCCGGGCAGCATCGCAAACTGACCGAACGAACCTGCTGCGCTGGCAATGCCCATGGCCATGCTGCGTTTTTCAGCCGGTACCGCCCGGCCAACCACGCCCAGAATGACCGAGAACGAGGTGCCGGACAGGCCGATACCAATCAGCAGGCCGGCACTGAGTGACAGCGACCAGGCCGAGTCGGCCGTACTCATCAGCAGCAAACCGGCGGCATACAAAATGCCGCCGATGATGACCACCCGCGCCGCGCCCAAGCGGTCGGCCAACGCGCCGGCAAACGGCTGCGCCAAGCCCCAGATCAGGTTCTGCAGGGCGATGGCGAACGCGAAAACCTCACGGCCCCAACCAAAATCGGCGCTCATCGGCGCCAGGAACAACCCGAAGCCGTGCCGGACACCAAGGGACAACGCCAAGATCAACGCCGCCCCCGCCAGTACCCACCCGCTGGTTCGCCAAACCGAAGTCATTGTCGTTATCTCCAGCACATCGCAAAGTCATGCGGGTATATACCCGCACCCAGGATGTTGCAAGAAGCTCAGTGGCTTTCTGCAGTCAAACGCCGCCGGATCGGCTCGAATTCGTCAGTAGCGCTACGGGCCAGCGGGTCCGGTGCCCCCTTATCTATGGCTTGCCAATAGCGCCAAGGCACCTTGGCCGAACCCAGCTCATAGTCCATGCCATCCCAGCTGTCCTCACGGAAGCTGTAGAAGGCCCAGTGCAACTGGTTGCGATCAAGCACCCTGAGCATGTCCTCAAGATATTGCCTACAGCCCGGCAAGCGGCGCATGCAACCGAACTCGCCTACGACCAGGCGCTCACGCGGCACTTTGTTGGCCACCATCCACGCCAGTGGCTGCTCAAGGTATTGCTCTACCCGCTTGCCATCCCAGTGCCAGGCTTGCCCGGCAAAAGGTACCAGCCCTGGATAGCCATACGGCTTTTTGCGCGTCATGTTCGGCGCACTGGTAGCGGCAAAGGGCTCGTACATGTGAATGCTGTAAAGCAAACGCTGATCCTCGAGCGGCTCGGGCCAGTAGCTGAAGGCGTCAGCACCGGCGTACCAGCCAGCATCGAGCATGACCGGCGTGAGCGTATCCACCTCACGGATCGCCAGCAGCAGTTGCCGATAGAACGCCGGCAGATCACGTGCGCCGCCCTTTTCGCGCGCATACCACTGCTGCATGTGCGGCGCGGGCGCATGCTCGGCAAGGCCGCCCTCACGCTCCGGTGCCGGTTCGTTGATCAGGTTGTAGGCGGCTATGGCCGGGTGGCCCTTGAGCTCGCGCGCCAGGTCACGCCAGAAATCGGCCGCCTGGGCCCAGTACTGCTTGTCTTGCCACAGGCGGTCATCGAACTGGCCCTGGTTGTTTTGCGACCAGCGCATGCCCGGCAGGGACAGAGGGGCAATCACTACCTTGAGGCCAGCCTGATGCGCACGATCAAGTGTAGCGCGCAGTGTCTGGAGGTCGGTTTCGGGCAAGCCCCGATAGTGGTCGGCGCTACCCAGCAGAAAATCGCGCTGCGCAGGTTGCCATTTGTCATAGGAAAGCCGCACCCAGGTGGCGCCATAACCGCGCAAAGCGTCGAAGTAGGCCTGGTCGGGTGGCAGGCGGTTGAAGCTGTTACCACCGTGGCGCGGGGTGTTCCAGAAGTCCATGAGGTCGGCGGCACAGGCCGGCGACAGGACAAAGGTGAGCAAGCTGGCAAGGATCCAGTGCCACATGGGGCCTCCTTGGCCTGTTGAAAAAACCGAGGATACCCGTTCCAACCCGCGAAGCATTTGCCGATGTATTGCCGGGAATTGCACGCGGCAGGCGCAGCTACATCCCCAAGGCAAGCCCCAACACCACGGCCAGCTCCAGCAACTCCAGCATTGCCCCCGCCGTATCGCCGGTGGTCCCGCCCAAGCGCTGGCACATCAGCCGTCGTAACCAGCAGAACACCGCAAACGCCAGCAGGACCGCCCAGAGCGCGCTCCAGCCCCCGAGCAGCAGGCAGAACAGCAAGCTGCCCAACAGCACCCAGCGCGCCATGCGCCGCGGCAGGTGCTCGGCCAGCGCCTGCCCAAGCCCGCCTGGGCGCACGTACGGCGTGCGCAGGAACAGCCCCAGCATCGCTGCCCGCCCGATCACAGGTGCCAGCACCAGCAGCGCACCGGCGCCGCGCTCGACAAGTACCCAAAGCGCACAGAACTTCAGCAACAACACCAGCACCAGGGTGACCACGGCAATCGGCCCGCTGCGCGGATCCTTCATGATCTTGAGCGTGCGCTCGCGATCGCCGAACCCACCCAGCCACGCGTCAGCACTGTCTGCCAGGCCGTCCAGGTGCAGCGCACCGCTGAGCAATACCCACAGCGTCAACAGCAACGCCGCGTGCAAAGGCGCCGGCGCGCCTTGCAACAGATGGCTGGCAAGCCACAGCAGCAGACCGAACAGCAAACCGACCAGCGGATAGCACAGCAGCGAGCGCCCCACCTCACGTGGTTCGGGCATACCGGGCAAGCTTACCGGCAGGCTGCTGAGAAACTGCAGGGCAATCCATAAAGGCAGCATCTCAGTGCACCTCGGCCAGTTGGCCGTCTTCGCCCAGGCTCAGACGTACAAGCGCGCCGTGGCCCACCTCCACCTGCAGCAACTGCTCCTTGGGCAAACCGCGCGCGCGCGCCAGCAGCAGGCGCATGACGCCACCGTGGGTGACCAGCAACACCCGCTTGCCGGCATGCTGCTGGTGCAGGCGGGCGACAGCACCCAGCACCCGCTCAGCGAAGGCACTGACGGCCTCACCGGCGGGCGGCGTGTAACTGTAAGGATCGGCCCAGAAACGCCCGAGCTCATCCGCTTGCGTCTGCATGATCTGCAAGGCGCTGCGCCCTTCCCACTCACCAAAATGCAACTCTTGCAGATCGGCCTCGCGCTGCACCGTCAAACCCAGCCGTTCACCCAGCTCATCGGCAAACCGCGCACAGCGCTGCAAGGGTGAGCTGACCAATACGTCCCAAGGGGCGCACTCACCCACGGCACTGCGCATCTGCGCCCAGCCCAGCTCGGTGAGGGCATCGTCCAGGCTGCCGCGCAAGCCGCCACCCTGCTCGGTTTCACCGTGGCGCAGCAGGTCGAGGATCATGCCGGGCGGTCCGCCACGGCTGCTTCGGCAAAGGTCGCCATCTGCCCGTGCAGCACGCAGGCCAGGCGCAACAGTGGCACCGCCAGCGCCGCACCGCTGCCCTCGCCCAGGCGCAGGCCCAGGGCCAGCAGCGGCTCGGCCTGCAAGGCATCGAGCAACGCCTTGTGCCCTGGTTCGGCACCTTGGTGGGCAAACAGCAACCAAGCCCGGCATTGCGGGTTGAGGCGCACGGCTACCAGCGCGGCGACGCTGCAGATGAAACCGTCCACCAGCACCGCAATGCCCTGCTGTGCACAGGCCAGGTACGCGCCGGCCAGGGCGGCGATCTCAAAACCACCCACACAGGCCAGCGCCTGCAGCGGGTCGTCGGCACGCAGACCGTGCAGCACCAGGGCCCGCTCGATCACTTCAGCCTTGTGGCGTACGCCTGCGGTGTCCAGGCCAGTGCCCGGGCCACTCAGTTCGCGCGCCGGGCAGCCCAGCAGGGTGCTGGCCAGCGCCGCAGCAGCGGTGGTATTGCCGATGCCCATCTCGCCACCGATGAACAACTGCGCGCCGCTCTGGGCAGCGCGCAGGACGCTGTCACGGCCGGCTTGCAGGGCTGAGCGCAGCTGCACCTCGGTCATCGCCGGCTGGCGGGCGAAGTTGGCGGTACCGCCCCCCAGGCGCAGGTGGCGGACACCCGGCAATTCCAGATGCGGGTCGATGGTGCCGAGGTCGACCACTTCCAGGCTTGCCTGCAGTTGGCGCGCCAGCACGCTGATCGCCGCGCCGCCGCCGACGAAGTTGCGCAACATCTGCCCGGTCACCGCCTGCGGATAGGCCGAAATGCCCTCCTCGACCACGCCATGGTCACCGGCAAAAATAGTGATGGCGACCTGATCCAGGTTCGGCCGCTCAACCCCCTGCAGCCCGGCCAGGTGCACTGCCAGGGCTTCCAGCTGGCCGAGCGACCCGGCAGGTTTGGTCAGCTGCTGCTGACGGGCGCGGGCCTGATCCATGGCGGCGGTGTCGAGAGGTTGGCAGGCGTCACGCCACCAGGTCGGGTTCATAGAGCAGGTCCTTTGAGCATCAGGGGTAGGCCGGCGACGGTGAGTACCACGCGCTGGCAACGTTCGGCGACGGCCTGGTGCAGCCAGCCGGCCAGGTCGACATAGCGCCGGGTCAGCTCGCCCATGGGCACTACGCCCAGGCCGGTTTCATTGCTGACCAGAATGATCACGCCGGGCAATTGCACCAGGCAGTCGAGCAGTGCATCGCGCTCTTGAGCCAGGCGCTGATCGTCATCGAGCATCAGCAGGTTGGTCAGCCACAGGGTCAGGCAGTCCACCAGCAGGCAGCGCCCTTCGGCAGCTTCGGCGCGCAGCACGGCTGCCAGGGCGAGCGGCTCTTCGATCAGCGCCCAATCGCTTGGCCGGCGCTGGCGGTGCAGGCGTACCCGTTCGTTCATTTCGCCATCCAGGGGTTCGCTGGTGGCGATATAGGTCACCGGCAGGCCGCTGTCGGCTGCCAACTGCTCGGCCAGGCGGCTCTTGCCCGAACGGGCACCGCCAAGGATCAGGTTGCGCATGTCAGGCGACCCCACAAAGTTTTCGCAGCTGCGCGGTGTCCAGGTGCTTTTCCACCAGGTCGGCCAGGCGCTCGATATCCCGCTCGCGCAGGGCCTCATAATCGATCTGCTGCACGTGCGCCAGGCCCGCCCAGCGCAGCAGCGCTGCGCACGACTGGCGGCCTTCGAACAGGCCATGCAGGTACGTGGCGAGGATCTGCCCGTCGGCACTGATGGCGCCGTCGCTGCGGCCATCGGCCAGTTGCACGGCGGGGCGCTGCAGCGCAGGGCCTTGGGTGACGCCGGCATGGATCTCGTAACCGGTCACGGGCGACTGTTCGAGGCTCAAAGCCCCCGCCACGTTGCGCAGTTGCTTCTGGGCCTCAAGCACCGTGGCGTAATCGAGCAGGCCCAGCCCCGGGCTGGACCCGGCAGGCCCCTCGAGGCCGAGCGGATCATGCACCTCCCGGCCCAGCATCTGCAGGCCGCCACAGATACCGATGAGCTTGCCGCCGTAGCGCAAGTGCCGGGCGATGGCGGTGTCCCAACCGCGCTCGCGCAGTTGCGCCAGGTCGCCACGCACGCTTTTGGAGCCAGGCAGGATGATCAGGTCGGCAGGCGGAATCGGCTGGCCAGGGCCGATGAACTGCAGGTCCACCTGGGGGTGCAGGCGCAACGGGTCGAAGTCGGTGTGGTTGCTGATGCGCGGCAGCACCGGCACGATCACCTTGAGCACGCGCTCATCCTTGGCCGCCTGGCGTACATCGATGCCGTCTTCGGCCTCAAGGTGCAGGTCGCTGACATAAGGCAGCACACCCAACACCGGCTTGCCCGTGCGCTGCTCCAGCCAGTCCAGGCCTGGCTGCAGCAGGGCGATGTCGCCACGGAAACGGTTGATGACGAAGCCCTTGACCCGGGCCTGCTCGGTCGGCGACAGCAGTTCCAGGGTACCGACCAGGTGGGCGAAGACGCCGCCGCGATTGATGTCGGCAACCAGAATCACCGGGCAGTCGACCGCTTCGGCAAAACCCATGTTGGCGATGTCACCGGCACGCAGGTTGATCTCGGCAGGCGAACCCGCACCTTCGACCATCACCACCGGATACACGCCACTGAGGCGCTGATGGGAGGCCAGCACCGCCTGCATGGCGATAGCCTTGTAGTCGTGATAGGCCACCGCGTTCATGCTGGTGACCGCGCGGCCATGGATGATGACCTGGGCACCGGTGTCACTGTTGGGCTTGAGCAGCACCGGGTTCATGTCGGTGTGCGGCGCCAGCCGGCAAGCCTGGGCCTGCACCGCCTGGGCGCGACCGATCTCACCGCCATCGGCAGTCACCGCGCTGTTGAGGGCCATGTTCTGCGGTTTGAACGGCACCACGGCCACCCCCTGGCGCAGCAGCCAACGGCACAGGGCGGTAACCAGCGTGCTCTTGCCGGCGTCGGAGGTGGTGCCTTGCACCATGAGGGTGGTCATGCCGTTTCCTTCTGATAATCGGCCAGGGCCTGGGCCAGGCGCTGCTCTTCAGCGGCGCTGGCGGGCAGGCCCAGGCGCACGGCAGGCGGCTGATCGAACAGGCGCACCAGGATGCCGCGGCGGGCGAGAAAGTCATGCAGGTGCGCTGCGCGCTCGCAGCGTACGTACTGGAACAGGTCGCAACCACCCGCGGGCGCAAGGCCGGTGCTTTTCAGCAGCGTTGCAAGCCGTTGGCTGGCGTGGGCACAGCGCTCGATCTGCAGCGGGTGGGCTGCCAGGTCGGCGAAACACGCCTGGGCCAGCACCCGGGTCGGGCCGCTGACGGTCCATGGGCCAAGCAGGTCGGCCAAGCGCTGCAACAACGGCAGTTCGGCCGCCACGCAGCCCAGCCGCACACCGGCCAGGCCGAAGAACTTGCCGAACGAGCGCAGCACAATCAGCCCGGGGCGGTCGGCACAACCGACCACGCTGTGCTCGGGCGTGTTGTCCATGAAGGCTTCATCGACCACCAACCAGCCGCCACGCTCGGCCAAGCGGGCATGCCATGCAAGCAGGCGGTTGGGGGGCACGCGATGACCGGTCGGGTTGTTCGGGTTGACCAGCACCAGCACATCGAGGCTGTCCAGATACGCCTCGACCTGGCTTTCATCCAGCTCGACCAGCTGATGCCCGGCCCGTTGCCAGGCCTGCGGATGCTCGGCATAACACGGCGACAGCACCCCCACGCGACCGCTCGGGCGCAGATGCGGCAGGGCCTGGATCGCTGCTTGCGAGCCCGCTACCGGCAGCAACTGGCCAACACCGTAATACTGGCGGGCCGCCTCTTCGAGGCCGTCTTCGGTCTCGGGCAGTCGCGCCCAGGCGTGCGCCGGGATCGGCGGCACAGGATAAGCCCACGGCGCAATACCGCTGGACAGGTCGAGCCAGGCCTCCCGTGCAATCCCGTATTGCCGTACTGCCTTGAGCAGTCGGCCGCCATGTTCAAGCATTGCAGTAGGCTCCCACGCAGATCACCAGCAACCACAACCACACGCCACGCTGTACCAGGGCCCAGCCGCGCTCGATGGCACCGGCATCGGCCATCGGCCCTTCGCCCAGGCGCGGGCGCTCGTGCAGCTCGCCGTGATACACCGCCGGGCCACCGAGTTCGACACCCAGCGCACCGGCACCGGCCGCCATCACCGGCCCGGCGTTGGGGCTGTCCCACAACGGGCCCTGCTTGCGCCAGCAGGCCAGGGCCAGGCGGGTCTTGCCGAGCAAGGCGTAGGTCAATGCCACCAGCCTTGCGGGAATATAGTTGAGTAGATCGTCGATGCGCGCCGCGCACCACCCGAAGCGTTCAAAACGTTCATTGCGGTAGCCCCACATGGCATCCAGCGTATTGCTCAGGCGGTACAGGACCACGCCCGGCGCACCGGCCACGATGAACCAGAACAGCGCGGCGAACACTGCATCGCTGCCGTTCTCCAGCACCGATTCGGTTGCGGCCCTGGCCACGGCCGGCTCATCGAGTTCGCGGGTCTCGCGGCTGACCAGGTAACCGACGCGGCGCCTGGCCTCCTCCAGATCACCCTGGCGCAAGGCACTGGCCACCGGCAGCACATGCTCGCCAAGGCTGCGCAGGCCCAGCGCGCAATACAGCGCCAGCACGTCAACCAGCCAGCCAATGCCGGGCAGCCAGGAGAGGATCAGCGCCACCAGGGTCAAGGGCACCACTGCCAGGAACCAGGCACTCACGCCGTGGCTGCGCCAACCGCGCCCGCCGGCATTCAGGCGCTGCTCCAGGCTCGACGCCAGGTTACCGAAGGCCACCAGCGGATGGCGCCGCTGCGGCTCGCCGAACAACGCATCCAGGGCCACGCCGGCCACGGTCAGCAAGGCGACGCTCATGGGCGCTCCCCCCATTGGTTTTCATACAGCATGTCGCTCAAGGGCCGTTCTTCGGCCCAGTTTTCCATCACCAGCATGGGTGCCGGATAGAATTCGGTGACAGGCCCAAGGCACAGCACCGCCACCGGTTTGGCGCCGGCTGGCATCCCCAGCAGCGCGGCCAGTGCCTGTGGGTCGAACAGCGAGACCCAGCCCAGCCCCAGCCCTTCGGCGCGGGCCGCCAGCCACAGGTTCTGAATGGCGCAGGCGAGCGAGGCGAGGTCCATTTCCGGCAAAGTCCGCCGGCCGAAAATGTGTGGCTCGCGGTTGTCCATCAACGCCGCCACCAACACTTCGGCGCAGTCGCTGATGCCTTCTACCTTGAGCTTCATGAATGCGTCGGTGCGCTCGCCCAAGGCGTGGGCCGTGCGCACCCGCTCCTGCTCCACCAGCGCCTGGATACGCCCGCGCAGCTCACCCTGGCTGATGCGAATGAAACGCCAAGGCTGCATCAGGCCAACGCTGGGGGCCTGGTGCGCGGCAGCGAGCAGGCGGCCGAGCACTTCAGGCGCGACGCTGCCGCCGGCGAAGTGGCGCATGTCGCGGCGCTCGCCGATTGCCCGGTAGACGGCCGCGCGTTCGGCATCACTGAAGGCGTGCTCGCTCATGGCCGCAACAGCGCCGCCGCCGCCTCAGGGTTGGAGGGGAAATAGAAGTGCACATAGGATGCCGTGAGCCGCCCAAGGCGATAGACCGCCTCGTTGCCGCGCCCGCCGTTGGGGCTCTGGCCGCGGGCGATGGGCTGCAGTTCGGTGCTGGTCAGCGAGTGGTGGTAGGTGTGGCCGCGCAGGGTGCCTTCGGGCAGTTCCACAGCCTGCAGGGCCAGCGCCGCCAGGCGTTTCTGCATGGTCGCCTCGCCGGGCAGCAGGCCAAGCAGTGCGGCACGCTCGCCGGCCACATCGGTCAGGGCATCGAGCAGGTAAAGCATGCCACCGCACTCGGCCAGCAACGGCTTGCCTGCGCCGTGGTGCGCACGGATCGCGGCGCACATCGGTGCGTTGGCGGCCAGCGCATGGTGATGCAGCTCAGGGTAGCCGCCCGGCAGGTACAGGCTGTCCACGGCGGGCAGCTCGCGGTCGTGCAGCGGCGAGAAGAACGCCAGCTGTGCGCCCAGGTTGCGCAGCAGGTCGAGGTTGGCGCCGTAGGTGAAGGCAAACGCTTCGTCCCGGGCAATGCCAATGCGCACACCCGCCAGCGAGGCGCTGCACGTCGGTACGTCCGGCGCGGCGAATGCCACCGGCGGCGGCAATGCGGCATCGCAGCTGCTGCCCAGTGCTTGGGCGGCGGCGTCCAGGCGCGCGTCCAGGTCATTCAGCTCGCTGGCCTGAACCAGTCCCAGGTGGCGGCTGGGCAGCTCGATACCGCGCTCGCGCGACAGCCCGCCGTACCAGCGCAGGCCCTCGGTCAGGCTACCTTCGAGCAACTGCGCGTGGCGCAGGCTGCCGACACGGTTGGCGAGCACGCCAGCGAACGGCAGGTCGGCCTGGTAGCGCGCCAGCCCCAGGGCCAGTGCGCCAAAGGTCTGGGCCATGGCCGTACCATCGATCACTGCCAGCACCGGCACGCCGAAGTGGCGCGCCAGGTCGGCACTGGATGGGGTGCCGTCGAACAGGCCCATGACGCCCTCAATCAGGATGAGGTCGGCCTCACCCGCCGCTTCCCACAGCAGGCGCCGGCTTTCCTGCGCACCGATCATCCACAGATCGAGCTGGTACACCGGCGCCCCACTGGCACGCTCAAGGATCATCGGGTCGAGAAAATCAGGCCCGCATTTGAACACACGGACCTTGCGCCCCAGGTTGCGGTGCAGGCGGGCCAGGGCCGCAGTCACGGTGGTCTTGCCCTGGCCAGATGCCGGTGCTGCGATCAGAACGGCTGGGCAGTGGCGCGTCTGACTCACAGTTCGACGCCCTTCTGCGCGCGGATACCGGCCTGGAAGGCATGCTTGAGCATACCCATCTCGGTGACGGTGTCGGCCAGCTCGACCATTTCGGGCTTGGCCGCGCGGCCGGTGACGATCACATGCTGCATGGGGGGGCGCGCCTGGATATCGCCCAGCACCTGATCGAGGTCAAGGTAGCCGTGCTTCAGGGCAATGTTCAGCTCGTCGAGCACCACGAACTGGACGCTCGGGTCCTGCAGCAGCTGGCGCGAAACCGCCCAGGCTGCCTCAGCGGCGGCAATGTCGCGCTGGCGGTCCTGGGTTTCCCAGGTAAAGCCTTCGCCCATCACGTGGTAGCGCACCTGCTCGGGGAAGCGCCGGAAGAACAGCTCCTCGCCGGTGCTGTTGCGGCCCTTGATGAACTGCACCACACCACACTGCATGCCGTGGCCCAGGGCGCGTGCGAGCATGCCGAACGCCGAGCTGCTCTTGCCCTTGCCATTGCCGGTCAGCACCAGCAGCAGGCCGCACTCATTAGGGGAATTGGCGATGCGCTCGTCGATGATCGCCTTCTTGCGCTGCATACGCGCCAGGTGACGTTCGTCGCGTTCGGTGGTTTCGCTCATGGGGGTCTCCGCAGGCTGTCGCCCCGCAAAATACGGCGACAGGTCGATAGGCGGGCAGACGGAGAACGCGCAGGAGCCGTGGCCAGATGCCACGGTGCACCGCGCATCACCCTCCGTGATGCCGTTGGCAGTGACAGGCCGGTCTCCGGGCTCGTGAGCGGGCGTTGGCCCGGGCCTGCGCGCCTTCCCGGATACTGGTATCCAGTGGCCGTGCGCGGCTTTTGACTCACCTACCGTTGCGGGGGCAGCGCCGGACTCGCACCTTGCAGGCGCACACCGGCTTCCCAGTTTCACCCTGCCCAGACGGGCTGGCAGGGCACCTGAAACACGCGCGAAGGTTAGAGTGTTGCACCGGGAGCGTCAATCGAAGGGCGGGGATTTCGCTTGAGGGTTCAGGCGCTCTCGATAGGGAGCGCGGCCCGCGCGGCGCGCATCGGCCACCTTGCGAGTGGCCGGTTTCGCCATCAGGGGTTCTGTGCCAGGTGCCCCTGGGTAATCACCCGTTTTGCCTGCAGGTAGGCTTTGGACCAGTAGCTGTTGGACAGGTAGTCCAGGCGCACGGTGCCACCGGTGGACGGAGCATGCACGAACCGCCCTTCGCCCACATAGATACCGGCGTGGCTCACCTGCGAGCCACCGCTGGTAGCGAAGAACACCAGGTCGCCCGATTGCAGTGAGTGAACGTCTACGGTCGGCGCACGCATGACGATCATTTCTCGCGTGGAGCGAGGCAGGCTGATGCCCGCCGCGTCCCGGTAGACGTAGTTGATCAAGCCACTGCAATCGAAACCGGAGTCGGGAGTGTTGCCGCCCCAACGATACGGCGTACCCACCAGGCCGATTGCACGGATCAGCACGTCGTTGGCAACCGGGGACGCTATGGGTTGGCTGTACGGGACCTGTGGCTGTACCACAGGCGCCGGTGCCGGGGCACGGCCGGAGCAGGCGGCAAGCAATGCCACCAGGGAAAGGAGTGCGAAGCGCGCCATCATCACCATGGCCAGAACATCCTGTCTGAGATCGCTGGGCTGCAACCGAAAAGTGTTGAGAATTTAGATTAGACGCATTCTGTAAATGCGCACGGCGACGAGCTTTTCAAGCATCGTCGCCGCGGCAGAGTACATCATTTTGATATCAGTTGCGTGCGATATTGCTCGCTGGCGCCATGGCCAAGGCGCGCTTGGCTTCGATGAAGGTCTTGCTCCAGTAGCGATCACCGAGGTTGTCGATGCGCACACCACCGCTGCGGCGGCTGCTGGAATGGATGAACTGGTTGTCGCCAAGATAGATGCCAGCATGGCTGACACGGCCACGGCCATTGGTGCTGAAGAACAGCAGATCACCTGGCTTGAGCTTGTTGCGGGCAACTTTGGGCGCATCGACCTTGATCATTTCGCGGGTCGAGCGCGGCAGGTTCATGCCGGCCTCTTCGCGGAACAGATAGCCGATGAAACCGCTGCAATCGAAACCGGACGCCTGCGAGGTACCACCGAAGCGGTAACGGGTACCGATCAGGGACATGCCGCGCTCCAGGATGCTGTCGGCCAATACTGGCAACTGATAAGGCTTGCTGTTGCTGGAGAACGCCTGAAGGTCATCTTCAGTGGCCAGCTCTTGCTGCTCGCCGAATACGGACGATACCGAAGCCTTGGCCTCGGGCGCCGACTGGGAGGCGACCGGGGTGTGATCCTGGGGCTGGGAAACAGGGCCTTGGGCCGCGCAGCCAATCAGCAGGGTCACGAGTGCGAGGGGCACGAGGGGTGCGAAGCGCTTGAGCATGGGCACGACCGTGTCTGTAGTCCTTTAGAAGGGGGAAACTATGCCTTCTATCAGGGCCATTTGCAAATTTTATCGAAAAAGATGTGACTTTTTCGTTTTTCCGCTCAAAGCCCCGTATTTAAGGGCTTACCAGCCGAGCGTTTCTTTCAGGAACGGGATGGTCAGCTTGCGCTGCGCCTGCAAAGAAGCCTGATCGAGCCGCTCGAGCAGGTCGAACAGCGCACTCATGCTGCGCGTACCACGGGTAAGGATGAAATGGCCGACTTCGTCGGTCAGGTGCAGGCCACGGCGCGAGGCGCGCAATTGCAGGGCGCGCAGCTTGTCTTCATCAGACAGGCCGCGCATCTGGAATACCAGCGCCAGGGTCAGGCGGGACTTGAGGTCGGGCAGCTTGATCGGCAGTTCGCGCGGCGAGGCCGAGGCCGCCAGCAGCAGGCGCCGGCCGCTGTCGCGCAGGCGGTTGAACAGATGGAACATCGCCTCTTCCCACTCCGCCTTGCCGGCAATCACATGCAAGTCATCGATGCACACCAGCTCGTACTGCGCCAGGTAATCGAGCAACCCGATGCCCCGGTCGAGCAACTGCGCCAGCGGCAGGTACACAGCGGCTTCGCCACGCTGCTGGAAGCGGTGTGTGGCAGCCTGCAACAGATGGCTACGGCCGACACCCTGCTTGCCCCACAGGTAGATGAGGCTCTCGGTCCAGCCGGCGTCGGCTTCGCACAGCCGCTCGACGTAGCCCAATGCCGCTGCATTGGCGCCCGGATAGTAGTTGATGAAGGTGGCGTCATCGCGCAGGCGCACACCCAGGGGCAACTGGATCGGTGGTTTCATGCTCGCGGGCGGTCGGGGGACCACAGGGGGCCTAGGGTGATCGGTGTGCAAAGTCTATACCCGCAATGCGGGGGGCACAATCGCGAAGGCACGTAGCACAAGCAAAATCAACGAGTTGCAAGGCAGTCTGGCTTATAGATCGGGGTCGACCTCCCCCGCGTACATGTCCGATTCCTTGTACAGGTCATGCACATGGCGCAGCAGCACCATGACCACTGCCGCCACCGGCAAGGCCAGCAGCACGCCGGTAAAGCCGAACAGTTCGCCCCCGGCCAGGATGGCGAAGATCACCGCCACCGGATGCAGGCCGATACGGTCACCCACCAGCAACGGTGTCAGCACCATGCCTTCCAGCGCCTGGCCGACCATGAACACTGCAACGATACCCAGCATCGGGTACAGATCGCCGCCAAACTGGAACAGCCCGGCCACCAGCGCCGCACCGATGCCAATGATGAAGCCCATGTAGGGCACGATGGCCGCCAGGCCGGCCAGCATGCCGATCAGCAGCCCCAGCTCCAGCCCCACCAGCATCAGCCCGGCGGAATAGATCACGCCGAGCGCCAGCATGACCATCAACTGGCCACGCACGAACGCCCCCAGCACCTCATGGCATTCTGCGGCCAGCCCGACCACCTGCGCCTCGCGCTGGCGCGGCAGCAGGCTGCGCAACTTGGCCATCATCAGGTCCCAGTCGCGCAACAGATAGAAGCCCACCACCGGGATCAGCACGAAGTTGGCCAGCCAGGCCAGCAGCGCCAGGCTCGACGCAGTGGCCTGGGACAGCAGCATGCCGACGATGTCAGTGGTCTGGCCCATGTGTTCACTGACGGCGGCCTTGATCTTGTCGAACTTCCAGAACCCGTCGGCCAGGCCCAGGCGGCTCTGTACCCAGGGCAGCGCCACATGTTGCAACCAGTCGAGCATCTGCGGCGTCAGTTCGTACAGGCGCACCAGCTGTTTGGCCAGCATCGGGATCAGGATGAGCAGCAGAACCAGCAGGATCAAGGTAAACAGGCTGAATACCACCACCACGCCCCAGGTCCGCGACAGCCCCATGCGCTCCAGGCGGTCGACCAGCGGGTCGGCCAGATAAGCCAGCAGGATACCCACCAAAAAGGGTGAGAGGATGTTGTGCAGGCCATAAAGAAGCAGGGCAATCAGCAGGGCTGCGCCCAGCCAGATCCAACGGCGCATATCAGTCATGGTCGCTCTTCCTTACCAGCGAAAACGCAGGCCGTCGAACGGTTTGGGGGCTACGGCAGCCGTCGCAGGTTGCCCTGCCGCAGCCTCGGTTGCGGGTGCAGGCGTTGCCGGGGACGGGACGGGAGGCGCCTGCTCAGCCGGGACTTCCTGCAACTTGGCCAGGCCCAGCTGCGCGCGCAACTGCTCAGCGTTGGCAGTGACGCCGTAGGTCAACGTCTTGCCGTCGGCCATTTGCAGGCGCGGGCCGTAAGGTTCGAGAACGCGGTTCAGCTCAGCGTAACGCTGCAGGTTCGCGCCTTGCACCTGCACTTGCAACTGGCTGCTGGCACCTGGCCGGGTTACGTAACGTGGCGCCAGGCGGTTGCTGACGGCGAGCATCACGGCATCGGCCAATGCGGCCTGGTCAGCGCCTTCGGCACTACCTTCCTCGCGCTTGTCGCCCAGCCACAACTGCCATTTGCCCTGCCACTTGCCATCGGTTTCAAGCGCGTGCACTGCCAACAGGGCGTCGGCGCCATAACGCTCGGAAGCTTCGCGCAGTGGCGCCGGGTCGTTGCCTTCGAGCTGCTTGGCGTTGGCCACCAGTTGTTCCTGCAGGTCGGCCAGCGGCAGGCGCAATGGCAGGCCGCGGTGCTGGGCGGCACGGCGCAGCGACTGGGCGCTGGCCTGGCCATCGCCAACCAGGCTGCTGCCCTCGACACTGTCGTTGAGCCACCAGCCGAGGATCGACGGCCGGTTGCTGCCCCACAGCGCCAGCCCGGCCTTGCGCAAGGCCCGCTCGGTGCTGCCCGGGTCGAACTCGACCATCACCGACTCAGGCGGGCCGGCCTCGGTACCGACCTGGTTGATGATCTGTTGCGGGTCCTTGCGCAGTTCGGCCAGCGCCGGTTTTTGCGGCGCCTTGGGGTCGCCGGTCAGGCGCAGCACCAATGTATCGAGTGCCTTGGTGGTGGCTGCGGCGCGGGCTTCAGCGCCCTGCCCTTCGAGCGGTTCGCGCACCTGATAGAGCCCGGCAACGTTTTCGGCCTGGGCGGCAATACTGACCAAGGCAAGGCAGCCGGCTGACAGATAATTGAGAAGACGCATTGAGGATTCCTGTCCAGTCGAGCTTCAAGCTGCAAGCTTCAAGCTGTAAGAAAAAGCAGTCAGAACCCCAACGCTTTCGCTTGCGGCTTGGGGCTCACTGCTTGCAGCTTATACAGAAGGAACTGCATCAACCACCCGCGAGCCTTTTTCAGCAATTTACTGCCCTGCCCGTCGGCCTGAGGATGGCCGCTGCACGGCAACCCTGATAAAATCGCGCGCCTTCACAGACCTCTGACGTTTCAGGCAGCCGCCGCTCCCCAGCCGGCCTTGGCCGTCACGGTCGTTTTTACGAATCCCTCCCTCTTAAAGGCCTGGATCAATGAGCAAGCAACCCTCCCTGAGCTACAAGGACGCCGGTGTAGACATCGACGCCGGCGAAGCACTGGTCGAACGCATCAAGGGCGTGGCAAAACGCACCGCACGCCCTGAAGTCATGGGTGGCCTGGGTGGCTTCGGCGCCCTCTGCGAGATCCCGGCCGGCTACAAGCAGCCGGTGCTGGTCTCCGGCACCGACGGCGTCGGCACCAAGCTGCGCCTGGCGCTGAACCTGAACAAGCACGACAGCATCGGCCAGGACCTGGTCGCCATGTGCGTCAACGACCTGGTGGTCTGCGGCGCCGAGCCGCTGTTCTTCCTCGACTATTACGCCACCGGCAAGCTCAACGTCGACGTCGCTGCGACCGTGGTTACCGGCATCGGCGCCGGCTGTGAACTGGCCGGCTGCTCCCTGGTTGGCGGCGAAACCGCCGAAATGCCGGGCATGTACGAAGGCGAAGACTACGACCTGGCCGGTTTCTGCGTCGGCGTGGTGGAAAAGGCCGAGATCATCGACGGCTCCAAGGTCGCTACCGGCGACGCGCTGATCGCCCTGCCGTCTTCGGGCCCGCACTCCAACGGCTACTCGCTGATCCGCAAGATCCTCGAAGTGTCGGCAACCGACATCGAGAACACCCAGCTCGACGGCAAGCCGCTGACCGACCTGCTGATGGCGCCGACCCGCATCTACGTCAAGCCACTGCTGCAACTGATCAAGCAGACCGGCGCCGTCAAGGCCATGGCCCACATCACCGGTGGCGGCCTGCTGGACAACATCCCGCGCGTTCTGCCGAAAAACGCCCAGGCCGTGGTTGACGTGGCCAGCTGGCAGCGCCCTGCGGTATTCGACTTCCTGCAGGAAAAAGGCAACGTCGATGAGCACGAGATGCACCGCGTACTGAACTGCGGCGTGGGCATGGTCATCTGCGTGGCGCAGGACCAGGTCGAAGCAGCACTGAATGTTCTGCGCGCAGAAGGCGAGCAGCCTTGGGTCATCGGCCGCATCGAACAAGCCGCTGAAGGCGCTGCCCAGGTCGAGCTGCAGAACCTCAAGGCACACTGATGCCGAGCAAGCCCTGTAATGTTGTGGTACTGCTGTCGGGTTCGGGCAGCAACCTGCAAGCCTTGATCGACAGCAGCCGTGGTGAACACAGCCCGGTACGCATCGCTGCGGTGATTTCCAACCGCGCCGACGCCTACGGCCTGCAACGCGCGGCGGCGGCGGGTATCGCCACCGCCGTACTGGACCACACCGGCTTCGACGGCCGTGAAGCCTTCGATGCGGCACTGATGGCGCGCATCGACGGCTTCGCGCCCGACCTGGTGGTGCTGGCCGGCTTCATGCGTATCCTCAGTGGCGGCTTCGTGCGCCACTACCAGGGCCGCCTGCTCAACATCCACCCGTCGCTGCTGCCCAAATACAAGGGCCTGCATACTCACCGACGGGCCCTGGAGGCAGGCGACGCCGAGCACGGCTGCAGCGTACACTTCGTCACCGAGGAACTCGATGGCGGCCCTCTGGTCGTACAGGCTGTGGTACCGGTAGTGTCAGGCGATAGCGCCGAAAGCCTGGCCCAGCGGGTACACCAACAGGAACACCAGATCTACCCGCTGGCAGTGCACTGGTTTGCCGAGGGGCGCTTGCGCCTGGGCGAACAGGGTGCATTACTGGACGGCCAGCCACTGCCGGCCAGTGGCCATTTGATCCGACCCTAGGAGAATTTATGCGTCGCGCCCTGCTCTTGGCTCTCGCCGTGCTCGCCCTGCCCCTCCAGGCAGCCGACTTGAAACCCTTCTCGGCCAGCTACACCGCCGACTGGAAGCAACTCCCCATGAGCGGCACTGCCGAGCGCAGCCTGGTCAAAAATGCCAACGGTACCTGGGACCTTAATTTCAAGGCTTCCATGATGATCGCCAGCCTGACCGAGCAAAGCACCCTGCGCATGGACAACGACACCCTGCTGCCGCAGAAGTATCACTTCGAGCGTGGCGGCCTGGGCAAAGCCAAGAAAGTCGACCTCACCTTCGACTGGAACGGCAAGAAAGTCACCGGCAGCGATCGGGGCGATGCCGTCAGCCTGCCGCTCAACCGCGGCGTGCTGGACAAGTCCTCCTATCAGCTGGCGCTGCAGCATGATGTGGCCGCCGGCAAGAAAAGCATGACCTACCAGGTGGTCGATGGTGACGAGATCGACACCTACGATTTCCGCGTGCTGGGTACCGAAAAGGTCACCACAAAGACTGGCCAGGTCGAGGCGGTCAAGGTCGAACGCGTGCGCGACCCGAGCCAGAGCAAGCGCATCACCGAGCTGTGGTTCGCCAAGGACTGGGACTACCTGCTGGTACAACTGCGCCAGGTCGAGACCGATGGCAAGGAGTATGTGATCGTGCTGCAGGATGGTACGGTCGACGGCAAGTCGGTCAAAGGCAACTAAGCCGCAGCCCGCAAGATCCGTAGCCCCGCCCTGTGCGGGGCTTCTTTTTGCCTGGGCAACATGAAACTTGTTTCATGGTCATTTTATTTACTTAGGCTGCTAACAAACTCTATAAAAGAAGTGCGCGACATTATGTCGCAACCAACTGAGCAGTGGAGTTTAACGATGACAGTCCAAGTAACCGAACGCGACGAATCGAAAATGTCCCACGAAGGCCTGGCCGCAGGCGTGCGGATCTGGGATGTGCACCAGCAAGGTGAATTGGTCGGGATGTTCCACAATGAACACGAAGCCCACCAATACCGGGTAGAGCTTGAAGTGCTGGAAAACCAGCGCGCTACGCAATGACCCACACAGTCTTTTGATTTGGGGCCGCTTTGCGGCCCATCGCCGGCATGCCGGCTCCTACAGGTACCGCGCAGTACTTGAGGTTTGTGCTGTACCTGTCGGCGATGGGGCTGCGAAGCAGCCCCAATAGGCGTTACCGCTTAGGCGGGGTTTTTCATGCTTACCACATCAAGTCGTCAGGGATCTTGTACGCAGCGTACGGATCGTCCTCATCCGCTTCCTCGACATGGGTGTTGAGCAGCAGGATGCGATGGGGGTCGCGCTCCTGGATCTTCACCGCTGCCTCGCGAGGGATGACTTCGTACCCCCCACCAAACGACACGATCGCCAGCGCGCCATTGCTCAGCTTGCTGCGCATCAGGGCGTTCACCGCAATGCGTTTGACCTTCTTGTCGTCGACGAAGTTGTAGTAGTCCTCGGTGGTGAGCTTGGGCAGGCGAGTCGCCTCGATCAACTGCTTGATCTGCGCGGCACGGGCCTTCTGTTCGGCCTTTTCCTGCTGCTGACGGTTCAGTTCCTGGTCACGCTTGGCCTTCTCGGCCATGGCTTCCTTGGCCAGGCGCTGCTGGGTATCGTCGACTTCGACCTGGCCCTTGTGCTCCAGGCGTTTCTGTTTCTTTTGGGCCTTGTTGGCCTGAGAGACCTGCTTCTGGTTGACCAGACCGGCCTTGAGCAATTGATCGCGAAGGGAAAGACTCATGGATGTTCACTCACTTATTCAGCCACTCAGCCGCAGCTGGGCAGGTTCTTTTCCTGACGTTTGGCTTCCCCCCAAAGGGCGTCCAGTTCGTCAAGGTTACACGATTCGATGGGGCGACCGCTGTCGCGCAATGCCTGTTCGATAAAGCGAAAACGCCGTTCGAACTTGCGGTTGGCGCGACGCAGTGCGTTTTCCGGGTCTTGCTTGAGATGGCGGGCCAGGTTGACGGCGGCGAACAGCAGGTCGCCGACTTCATCCTCGAGGGCCTCGGCATCACCGTCGGCCATGGCCTGCAGCACTTCGTCGAGCTCCTCGCGGACCTTGTCCAGCACCGGCAAGGCGTCTGGCCAGTCGAAACCGACGGTGGCGGCACGCTTTTGCAGTTTGGCCGCCCGCGACAGGGCAGGCAGTGCAGCCGGCACATCATCGAGCAGCGACAGCTGTTCGGGCTCGCTTTTCTCGGCGCGCTCCTGGGCCTTGATTTCTTCCCAGCGTGACTTGACCTGGGCCTCGCTCAGGCTGGGCGTGTCCAGCGGTGCGTACAACTCACCGGTGGGAAATACATGGGGGTGACGGCGGATCAGCTTGCGGGTAATGGCATCGACCACACCGTCGAACTCGAAACGCCCCTCCTCCCGGGCCAGCTGGCTGTAGTAGACCACCTGGAACAGCAGATCACCGAGTTCGCCCTGCAGGTGCTCGAAATCCCCGCGCTCGATGGTGTCGGCAACCTCATAGGCCTCTTCGATGGTGTGCGCCACGATGCTGGCGTAGTTCTGCTTGAGGTCCCACGGGCAACCGTACTGCGGGTCGCGCAGCCGGGCCATGAGGTGCAGCAGGTCTTCGAGGGAATAGGTCATGTAAGCAGGTCCTTCGGCGGTGACTTCGTCGCGGGCAAGCCCACGAGAAGCCACCGCAGTTTCAAGGGGTACGATTACGCCGCGTCTCGATGATGTTCGGCAACTGCGAAATCCTGCCCAGCAGACGCCCCAGCGCATCCAGGCCCGGGATCTCGATGGTCAGCGACATCAGCGCGGTGTTGTCTTCCTTGTTCGAGCGGGTGTTGACCGCCAGCACGTTGATCTTCTCGTTGAGCAGCACCTGCGACACGTCACGCAGCAAACCTGGGCGGTCGTAGGCACGGATAACGATATCGACCGGGTAGGTCTGCACCGGTATCGGCCCCCAACTGACCTGGATCATGCGCTCCGGCTCACGCCCTGCCAACTGCAGCACCGAGGCACAGTCCTGGCGGTGAATGCTCACGCCGCGGCCCTGGGTGATGTAGCCGACGATGGCATCGCCCGGCAGCGGCTGGCAGCAACCGGCCATCTGCGTGAGCAGGTTGCCGACGCCCTGGATCTGAATGTCGCCACGCTTGCCAGTGCGCGGGCCGGTAGGCTTGCGCGGTACCAGCTCGATCTGCTCGATACGCTCGGGTTCGAGCAACTGCTGGGCAGCGTTGACCAAATGCGCCAGGCGCAGGTCACCGGCACCGAGCGAGGCGAACATGTCCTCGGCGGTCTTGACGTTGGTCTTCTCGGCCAGGCGTTCGAAGTCTACCTGCGGCAGGCCCAGGCGGCTGAGCTCGCGCTCGAGCAACGTCTTGCCGGCGGCGACGTTCTGATCGCGGGCCTGCAGCTTGAACCAGTGGACGATCTTGGCCCGGGCCCGCGAAGTGGTGACGTACCCCAGGTTGGAGTTCAGCCAGTCCCGGCTCGGGTTGCCGTGCTTGCTGGTGATGATCTCCACCTGCTCGCCGGTCTGCAGGCTGTAGTTGAGCGGCACGATGCGCCCGTTGATCTTGGCGCCACGGCAGTTGTGGCCGATCTCGGTGTGCACGCGGTAGGCGAAGTCCAGCGGCGTGGCGCCCTTGGGCAGGTCGATGGCATGGCCGTCGGGGGTGAATACATAGACCCGATCCGGCTCGATATCGACCCGCAACTGCTCGGCCAGGCCACCGATGTCGCCCAGTTCCTCATGCCATTCGAGCACCTGACGCAGCCAGGAGATCTTTTCTTCGTAGTGGTTGGAGCTGGGCTTGACGTCGGTGCCCTTGTAGCGCCAGTGGGCGCAGACGCCAAGTTCGGCCTCTTCGTGCATGCCGTGGGTACGGATCTGCACTTCCAGTACCTTGCCCTCGGGGCCGATCACCGCGGTGTGAAGCGAGCGGTAGCCGTTCTCCTTGGGGTTGGCGATGTAGTCGTCGAACTCTTTGGGAATGTGCCGCCACAAGGTGTGGACGATACCCAGCGCGGTATAGCAGTCGCGCACTTCCGGTACCAGCACGCGCACCGCACGTACGTCGTAGATCTGGCTGAACTCCAGGCCTTTGCGCTGCATCTTGCGCCAGATCGAATAGATGTGTTTCGCCCGCCCACTGATGTCGGCGTTGACCCCGGTGGCCAGCAGTTCGTTTTGCAACTGGTTCATCACATCACTGATGAAGCGCTCACGGTCCAGACGGCGCTCGTGCAAAAGCTTGGCGATCTGCTTGTACTGATCGGGTTCCAGGTAGCGGAAGGACAGGTCTTCCAGCTCCCACTTGATGTGGCCGATGCCCAGACGATGGGCCAGCGGCGCATAGATGTCGAACACCTCACGCGCCACACGCAGACGCTTCTCGTCATCGGCGGACTTCACCGCACGGATCGCGCAGGTACGCTCGGCGAGCTTGATCAGCGCCACGCGCACATCGTCGACCATCGCCACCAGCATCTTGCGCAGGTTCTCGACCTGCGCCTGCGAGCCCAGCACCAACGACTGGCGCGGGCTGAGGCTGGCACTGATGGCAGCCATGCGCAGCACGCCGTCGATCAGCTTGGACACTACCGGGCCAAAACGCTGCCCGACCTCGGCCAGGGTCACCTTGCCCTCGCGCACGGAGCGGTAGATCACCGCCGCCACCAGCGAATCCTGGTCGAGCTTGAGGTCGGCGAGGATTTCGGCGATTTCCAGGCCGGCCTGGAAACTGGAGGTACCATCGGCCCAGGAATGCTTGGCCGGGTTGCCCTTTTTCTCGATTTCCTGGGTGAACTCGCAGGCCTCTTCGAGTGCCGCGCGATCCAGTGCCGAATCGACGCTCACCACATGATCCAGCCATGCTTCGAGATTGATACTGCCGTCCGTATTGACCGGCTGGTGCACTCTCACCTGTACCATCTTTGTTTTACCTTTCCATACAGCGCACCACTCGGAGCGCTGGCTATCACCGTACGGCTCCCAGTCCATGGGAACCGCACCAAGGGGCCAGCCTGCTAGCCCGCTTCGAATAACGCCATGGCCTCGACATGCGCCGTCTGAGGAAACATGTCGAGAATCCCGGCCCTTTTTAACCGGTACCCTTGGCCGACCAGCACCTGGGCGTCTCGCGCCAGCGTGGCCGGGTTGCATGATACATAAACCAGCCGCTTGGCCTTGAGGCGTGCGATGCCTTGCACCACCTCGAAAGCACCGTCGCGCGGTGGATCCAAGAGTACCGCAGAAAAGCCCTCGGCGGCCCATCCGGCGCCTGCCAAAGGCTGGGATAAATCGGCCTGAAAAAACCGTGCGTTATGCACATTGTTGTCTCGGGCATTGGCCGCAGCCCGATCGACCATGGCCTGCACACCTTCGACCGCCACCACTTCCCGCGCCTGGCGGGCCAGCGGCAGGGCGAAATTGCCCAGGCCACAGAACAGGTCGAGCACTCGCTCGTCGGCCTGCGGAGCGAGCCAGGCCAGAGCCTGCTCGATCATTGCGGTATTGACCTGGGCGTTGACCTGAACGAAATCACCCGGGCGCCAGGCCAGCTCCAACTGCCAAGGCTGCAAGGTGAAGCCCAGCTTCGCGCCAGCATCCACCGGCACCGGTTCACCTTCACCCTGCAGCCACAGCTGCGCCTTGGCCTCGCTGCAGAATGCCTGCAGACGCGCCAGGTCATCGGCCGGCAGCGGCGCCACGTGGCGTACCAGCAGCGCTTCGGCCGTGCCGCTGAACAGCTCGACGTGGCCGATGGCCTGGGGCTTGCCCAACGAACGCAGCACGGTCGGCAGATGCCGCAGAATCGACTGCAAAGGCTGTACCAGCACGGCGCAGTCGTCGATGGCGACGATGTCCTGGCTGGCCTCGGCACGGAACCCTACCTCCAGCTGACGCGCTTTGACATCCCAGCGCACCGCCACGCGCGCCCGCCGCCGATAGCCGAATTCCGGCCCGCTCAATGGCGCCGCCCATTCTTGCGGTTGCACACCGGCAACCCGTTGCAGCTGTTCGGCCAAGGTACGCTGCTTGAGCGCCAGCTGCGCCTCATGCGGCAGGTGCTGCAAGTTGCAGCCGCCACACCGCTCGTAATGGCGGCACGGCGCCTGGCGGCGCTCGGGGCTGGCCTGCAGCACACGCTCCAGGCGCGCCTCGACTACCTTGCCACGGGCATTGAGCACGCGTGCCTCGACCGCTTCACCGGCCAGGGCGCCGCTGACGAACCAGGTACGCCCGTCGTAAAAAGCGATGCCACGGCCGTCACCGGCCAGGCGCTCGATCTCCAGGCGCTGCTTTTTGCCCACGGGGACCTGGGGCGTGCGGTTACCGCCGGCCGGCTGGAAGCGCAGGCCGCTGTTGGTTTTCTTTCTGGACATTTAGCTCGGGTCGAACAGGCCGGTGGACAGGTAACGGTCGCCACGGTCGCAAATGATCGCGACCATTACCGCGTTTTCCACTTCACGGGACAGGCGCAGCATGGCTGCGACCGCACCACCGGAAGACACGCCGCAGAAAATGCCCTCTTCACGGGCAAGGCGGCGCATGGTGTCCTCAGCTTCGTGCTGGGACATGTCCATGACGCGGTCAACGCGGGTGGCATCGAAGATCTTCGGCAGGTACTGCTCGGGCCAGCGGCGGATGCCCGGAATGGCCGAGCCTTCCATCGGTTGCAGGCCAACGATCTGCACCGCCGGGTTCTGCTCCTTGAGGTACTGCGAGCAGCCCATGATGGTGCCGGTGGTGCCCATGGAACTGACGAAATGGGTGATGGTGCCCTGGGTCTGCTGCCAGATTTCCGGGCCGGTGCTGTTGTAGTGGGCAATCGGGTTGTCGCCGTTGGCGAACTGGTCCAGAACCAGGCCGCGGCCTTCGGCCTGCAGCTTCTCGGCCAAGTCGCGGGCGCCTTCCATCCCCTCTTCCTTGGTCACAAGGATCAACTCGGCACCGTAGGCAGTCATCGCTGCCTTGCGCTCTGCGGTGGAGTTGTCGGGCATGATCAGGATCATCTTGTAGCCCTTGATCGCTGCTGCCATGGCCAGGGCAATACCGGTATTGCCGGAGGTGGCTTCGATCAGGGTGTCGCCGGGCTTGATCTGACCGCGCAGTTCGGCGCGGGCGATCATCGACAGGGCCGGGCGGTCCTTCACGGAGCCTGCCGGATTGTTACCTTCGAGCTTGAGCAGGAGGGTATTGCTGGTTTCTCCAGCGATGCGCTGCAGGCGAACCAGGGGCGTATTGCCGACGCAATCGGCGATGGTTGGGTACTGCAAGGTCATGGTGTATTTCACAATCCGGACGGCAGGGGCGCCTATCATACCGGCAAACCGTTCGCGGCCATATCACGCAATCTGTGGTGGGTATAGCTACAAGCTATAAGCGGCAAACTTCAAGCTTCAAGCTGTAGCTAGCGCCTGTGGCTGCGGGGGTTCCCGCGAGGGGGCGGGCAGGTGTAGCGGCAAGCGCATGCAAAGCTTCAAGCCGCGTTTGCCGTTCTCTGCCCACAGGGTTCCGCCCTGGCGCTGGATCGCACTGCGGGCGATGCTCAGGCCCAGGCCGAAACCGCCGTCACCGGGGCGCGAGCCATCGAGCCGGGTGAAGGGGGCAAAGATTCGCTCCAGATCTTCGTTAGCCACGCCACCGCCTTGATCTTCCAGCCACAGGTGCCAATAGCCACCTTCACGCTGCCCGGCCAAGTACACCAGGCCGTTTTCCGGGGAGTGGCGGATGGCGTTGCGCAGCATGTTTTCCAGGGCCTGGGCCAGATAATTCAGATTGCCCTGCACCCAGCAGTCGACTGGCAGCTCGCAGCGCAAACGCTCGGGCGACCAGCCGCTTTCGTAACTGGCATCCTCTGCCAGCAGGTCCCACAGGGCCTGCACCTGGATCGGCTCAAGGTTCATCGGCGCACGCTCGGCATCCTGCCAGGCAAGCTGCAAGGTGTCCTCGACCAACTGCTGCATGCAATCCACCTCGCGCCCCAGCCGCTCGCGCAGGCGCTGCAGGTCGGTTTCACCGTCGCAGGCCACGCGCAAGCGGCTCAAAGGTGTGCGCATTTCATGGGACAAGTCCCGTAGCAACTGCTGTTGCATGGCCACCGTGCCCTGCAGCCGTTCGGCCATCTGGTCGAAGGCACGGGCCAGCTCGCCCAGTTCGTCATGCCGGGCGATGGTGCGCGAATCCAGCCGTGCCGAGAGCTGGTCGGCACGCCAGGCATTGGCCTGCTCGCGCAACTGGTTGAGCGGCACGATCAGCATGCGGTACAGGCCGACGCACAGCAGCAAGGTGAACAACCCTGGAATGACACCGTTGGTCAACACCCGCCACAGCACCCGGTACTGGCCAGGGTTGAAACGCTCGGGCAGCTCCATCACCAGCATGCCCTGCTCCGGCGCCCCCGGGAACGGTATGCGCAGCCAGGGCTGGTCGGTACTGCGCCGGCTCATGGGCCAGTCGACACCGCGCAGGCGCGTGAGCCGGTGCATGACATCGGGGCCGAGCGTGGCACTGGCGAGCGGCTGCAGATTGATGTCGAGCACGCCTATCCAGCCACGTTCACGCTGGTGCATGGCCGCAACCCAGTGGTCCAGCCCGCTGCGGCCACCGCTGCGCCACGCCTGCTCGGCCTCGCCGGCATAGCTGCGCAGCACTTGCCGGGCAGGCTCATCGAGAAAGGCATTCTGGGTTTCCATATGGCGGCCCCAGGTGTAACTCAGGCCGATCATCAGCAGGCAGAAGCCCACCAGCAGGATGGCCAGCTTCCAGAACAGCGAGTGGCGGTCCAGCATGGCCTACTCCGCTTCGCCGGCACTGAGCACGTAGCCCTTGCCCCACACGGTGCGGATCTGCCGGTCCTGGTAGCCGATGCCCTTGAGCTTGCGGCGGATCTGGCTGACATGCATGTCCAGGCTGCGGTCATGCCGCGAATAACCCCGTTGCAGCACCTGCTGGTAGAGAAAAGGCTTGCTCAGCACCTCGTCGACGTTGCGGTTGAGGATTTCGAACAGGCGATACTCGCTAGGGGTAAGGCCTGCCTGGCGGCCGCCGAAGCTGACATCGCAAAGGGTCTCGTCGAACCACAGCTCGCCACAGGCAACACCCGATGGCGGCTGGTGACGACGCTCGAGGGCAACGCGGCGCAGGATGGCCTCGATGCGCACCTGCAGCTCGACCATGCTGAAAGGCTTGGGCAGGTAGTCGTCGGCACCGCGCTGGAAGCCATTGATACGGTCGGCCTCAGCACCCAACGCCGACATCAGGATAACCGGCGTGGCGCTGCGTCGACGCAACTGGGCCAGGGCGTCCAGGCCGTTGAGCCCAGGCAGCAGGATATCCATCAGGACCACGTCGAAGGCTTGGCGACCAGCGGCTTCCAAACCTTCCAGGCCGTTGCGGCACCAGGTCACCTCAAAGCCGCCTCGCTGCAGTTCTTCGTGCAGATAGGCACCCAACACCGGATCATCCTCAATGGCGAGAATGCTGGAAGCATTAATAGTTACGGGATTCATTGGCAACTGCCACATATTCTCAATTGCGCAATTATTGAGCATGCGTACGCCATAGGCAACCGTCCTGCGATCAACGCCCGCCGGCTGGGTGAAAACAGCCATATAAAGGGTGCATTAGGCAGGCAGGCGGAGTAACTTTCCGCTTTGGTCCGTTACCCCGGTAACGGCGTCCAGGCACATCACAGGAGGCGAGTGTGCTCGATCGTTTGGGAATCAGAAGCCGGGTACTGCTGCTGGCCGTGCTGCCTGCCAGCTTGATGGCTCTGGTGCTGGGCAGCTATTTCACGTGGCTGCAGCAAGACCAGTTGCGCACTCAACTGCTGCAACGCGGCAAGATGATTGCCGAACAACTGGCCCCCCTGGCCGCGCCCGCCATGGCCCGGCAGACGCCTGCGCAGCTGGAGCGGATTGCCGCGCAAACCCTTGAGCAAGCCGACGTCCGTGCAGTGGCCTTCCTCGCCCCGGACCGCTCCCGCCTGGCCCACGCCGGCCCCACCATGATCAACCGGCCACCCAGCGGCGGCACGGGCACTCAACTGTTGGAGCGCAGCGGCAACGATGCCACACGCTACCTGATGCCGGTGTTCGGCCACCACCGCGACCTGGCCACCGAGGCCGTCCCGGCCGAAGCCGAGCGCCTGCTGGGTTGGGTCGAGATCGAGCTGTCGCACGACGGCATGCTGCTGCGCGGCTACCGCAACCTGTTCACCAGCATGCTGCTGATACTCGCTTGCCTGGTGCTCAGCGGCCTGTTGGCGATGCGCATGAGCCGCACCATCAATGACCCGATCGCGCGCATCAAGCATGCAGTCAACCAGCTCAAGGACGGCCACCTCGAAGAACGTCTGCCGGCCATGGGCAGCCACGAGCTGGACGAGCTGGCCCGGGGCATCAACCGCATGGCAGAAACCCTGCACAGTGCCCATGAAGAGCTGCAGCACAGTATCGATCAGGCCACCGAGGATGTCCGCCAGAACCTGGAAACCATCGAGATCCAGAACATCGAGCTGGACATGGCGCGCAAGGAGGCCCTGGAGGCGAGCCGCATCAAGTCTGAATTCCTGGCCAACATGAGCCACGAGATCCGCACCCCGCTCAACGGTATCCTCGGCTTCACCCACCTGCTGCAGAAAAGCGAGCTGACCCCGCGCCAGCTGGACTACCTGGGCACCATCGAAAAATCGGCCGACAACCTGTTGGGGATCATCAACGAGATCCTCGACTTTTCCAAGATCGAGGCCGGCAAGCTGGTGCTCGACAGCATTCCGTTCAACCTGCGCGACCTGGTCCAGGACACCCTCACCATCCTGGCGCCCGCCGCCCACGCCAAGCAGCTGGAACTGCTCAGCCTGATCTACCGCGACACCCCGTCATCGCTGGTAGGCGACCCGCTGCGGCTCAAGCAGATCCTCACCAACCTGGTGAGCAATGCCATCAAGTTCACCCGCGAGGGCACCATCGTCGTGCGGGCGATGCTCGAGGACGAGCAGCAAGACAGCGCGCAGCTGCGCATCAGCGTGCAGGACACCGGTATTGGCCTGTCGCCTCAGGATGTGCGCACGTTGTTCCAGGCGTTCAGCCAGGCCGACAATTCGCTGGCCCGCCAGCCGGGCGGCACCGGCCTGGGGCTGGTGATCTCCAAGCGCCTGATCGAGCAGATGGGCGGCGAGATCGGGGTCGACAGCACACCGGGCGAGGGTTCGCAGTTCTGGATCAGCCTGAGCCTGCCCAAGGCCCACGACGACAGCGAGGCGCAGTCGTCGCAGCCGCTGCTGGGGCGGCGCGCGGCGATCGTCGACGGGCATGACCTGGCACGCCAGGCCCTGGAGCACCAGTTGCAGGATTGCGGCCTGAGCGTCAGCCTGTTCGCGTCCTATGAGCAACTGCTGCAGGGTGTACAGGCTGGCTTGCAGGCTGGGATGCCCTTCGATTTCGCGGTGCTGGGTGCCAACCTGGGCAATCTCACGCCCGAACAGCTGGGCCAATACCACCAGCAACTGGAGCGCTACCACTGCCATTGCGTGGTACTTTGCCCGACTACCGAGCAAGCGCTGTACCACCCTCACCTGCCTAACGGCCACGGCCAACTGCTGTCCAAACCGACCTGCACGCGCAAGCTGCGCCGCCTGCTGCTGGAGCTGCTGCAACCGCGCCGCACGCGGGGCGAACCGGCCCCGCCAACGCGCGGCCAGCGCCAGCCGAAAATCCTCTGCGTCGACGACAATGCGGCCAACCTGCTGCTGGTACAGACCCTGCTGGAAGATCTCGGCGCCGATGTGCTGGCGCTCGACAACGGCCATGCTGCGGTGCAGGCGGTGCAGAGCGAACACTTCGACCTGGTGCTGATGGACGTGCAGATGCCAGGCATGGATGGCCGTGCCTGCACCGAGCAGATCCGCTTGTGGGAAAACACCCAGAGCGGCAGCCCGCTGCCGATCGTCGCCCTTACCGCTCACGCCATGGCCAACGAGAAACGTGCACTGCTGCACAGCGGCATGGACGACTACCTGACCAAACCGATCAGCGAGC
The DNA here is from genome assembly GCF_044143025.1 of Pseudomonas sp. TR47. Lineage (NCBI taxonomy): Bacteria > Pseudomonadati > Pseudomonadota > Gammaproteobacteria > Pseudomonadales > Pseudomonadaceae > Pseudomonas > Pseudomonas sp. TR47. The sequence goes on from NZ_JBHFCS010000009.1 coordinate 158,765, forward strand.
GCCAGCTGGCCCAGGTGGTGATGAAATGGACCGGCCTGAGCCTGGGTGTCGGGCCACTGGAGCGCCTGGACGAACAGCAGGCCGAGGGCCAGGATCTACCGGTGCTCGACCCTCAGGAAGGCTTGCGCCTGGCGGCAGGCAAGCCGGATCTGGCGGCAGACATGCTGACCATGCTGCTGGCATCGCTGGCATCGGACCGTGAAGCCATTCGTGCTGCACGGGAGGGCGACGATCACGGCGCACTGATCGAGCAGGTGCATCGGCTCAACGGTGCCTCGCGCTATTGCGGCGTGCCACAGCTGCGTGCAGCCTGCCAGCGCAGCGAGACCTTGCTTAAACAGGAGCATCCGCAAGCCCAGCAGGCGCTCGACGAGCTGGATGGCGCAATTGTCCGGCTGGCGGAGCAGGCACGCCAGAACGCCTGACCTTCAGGGCCTCATCGCCGGCAAGCCGGCTCCCACAGGGTTCAGCAGCGCTGCGAATTGGGAGCCGGCAAGCCTCGATGAGGCCGGTGCAGATCAACTTCCCTGCACGCCCGGGTGGCTACAATCCCCCAACCACGATAAAGGAAGCCCGACCATGCGCGCCCTGTTGTTCAGCAGCCAGCACTATGACCAGGAAAGCTTCACGCGGGCCACTTGCGATAGCGCTCTGGAGCTGCATTTCCAGCCCGCCCGCCTGACCCTCGACACCGCAGCCCTGGCTCAGGGTTTCGAGGTGGTCTGCGCGTTCATCAACGATGAGCTCGACGCGCAGGTACTGCAACGCCTGGCCGCTGGCGGGACGCGCCTGATCGCCCTGCGTTCGGCCGGCTACAACCATGTGGACCTGGCCGCCGCCCAAGCCCTGGGCCTGGCAGTGGTGCGCGTGCCCGCGTATTCACCGCATGCCGTGGCCGAACATGCCGTGGCGCTGATCCTGGCGCTCAACCGACGCCTGCACCGGGCCTACAACCGTACCCGCGAAGGTGACTTCACCCTGCATGGCCTGACCGGCTTCGACCTGCACGGCAAGACCGTCGGCGTGGTCGGTACCGGCCAGATCGGCGCCGCCTTCGCCCGGATCATGGCTGGCTTCGGTTGCCAGTTGCTGGCTTACGACCCCTACCCCAACCCTGAGCTGCTGGCGCTGGGGGCACGCTACGTCGAGTTGCCAGAACTGCTGCGCGAGGCGCGGATCATCAGCCTGCATTGCCCGCTCACCGAGCACACCCGGCACTTGATCAACCCGCAAAGCCTGGCCCAGTTGCAGCCCGGCGCCATGCTGATCAACACCGGTCGTGGTGCGCTGGTCGACACTCCGGCACTGATCGACGCCTTGAAAAGCGGCCAGCTCGGGTACCTGGGGCTGGATGTGTATGAAGAAGAAGCCCAGCTGTTCTTCGAGGACCGTTCCGACCTGCCGTTGCAGGATGATGTGCTGGCGCGGCTGCTGACGTTCCCCAACGTGATCGTCACTGCGCACCAGGCGTTCCTGACCCGCGAAGCGCTGGACGCCATTGCCGCGACCACGCTGGACAACATCAACCGCTGGGCGGCGGGTAATGCGCAGAATCTGGTCACAGGTTGATGCTAGGATACGCGGCATTTCTGGAGGACCCATGGTCGAGCACGATTTCCGCTACACCCTTTTCAACCCGCAACACACCTTGATCGAGTGCCGCGCCCTGGTACCGGGCCGCTACCAGGTGACCGGCAACGGTGGCTCGATGCACAAGGGCGACACCCTGCTGGTCACCCTCAAGGGCAGCAAGGACTTGTCCATGCGCCTGACCGTCGAGAGCGTGCGCCACCTGATCAACCCGCGTGGCCAGTGGGTGGCCGTGGCCAGCGGCCCGCTGTTCAACGAGCTGGAAATCCTTAACTGGCAGGCTGAATGCGACAGCTGCGATGCCGTGCTGGACTTCGAGTTCGCCGTGGACGCAAAGCTTGGCAAGAAAGCCCGCCAGCCGGCGGCTACTGCGCGCATCGCCGAGCTGGGCTGGGCCAGCCGTGGCGACAAGCACGTGTGCCCGCGTTGCCAGGAGAGCGCCGAGTGAAGAATCTGCTGACCGGCGCCCTGATTGCCACCGGCCTGCTCGGCTGCGCCGCCGAACCCTCGAAGCTGCAACTGGAACGCAGCTATGTGCTGGAGTGGATCGGCGAGCGGCCGCTGATCGACTACAGCCACCTGACACTGACGCTGGCCAGCGATGGCCGGGCCTATGGCAATGCGGGCTGCAACCATTGGTTTGCACCGTACACGCTGGACGGTGAGCACCTGAGCTTCGGTAAGGTCGGCAAAACCCGCAAGCTGTGCGCGCCGGCGTTGATGGAGCAGGAAAAGCGCTTCCTGCAGGCGCTGGAGACGGTGCAGCGCTGGGATGTATCGCCCATCGAGCAGATGCGCTTCTGGCCGGCCGAGGGCAAGCCGCTGCGGTTCTGGCCTGAGGAGGGCTAGCTTCAAGCCGCAAGCTGCAAGAAAAGGCGGATCGGTGCACGGCCAGCTTTTTCTTGTAGCTTGCAGCTTGCAGCTTTCAAGCCCCCTTGAGCGCCTTGATCTTGGCTTGCAGCCCTTCCAGGGTCTGCTCACCCAGCAGCTGCTCGCGCACCTTGCCCTTGTCATCGATGATGTAGGTCACCGGCAACGCTTCGCTGCGTGGCAGGTCATAGCGCTCGGCCGGATCTTGCGCCAGCACGGTAAAGCCGATGCCCAAGGTATCGGCCGCCTGCTTCAGCTCCTGCCCCTGCAGGCCATCGAAGTTCACCCCCACCACCTTGATGCCATCGGCCGCCCACTGCTTGGCCGCAGTGTTCAGTTCAGGCACCTCGGTACGGCAAGGGCCGCACCATTCAGCCCAATAGTTGAGCACCAGCCAGTGCCCGTCGATCTGCTCGGCCTTCACCGTGTTGCCGTGCTGGTCCACGCCGTAGTCGGCACCGCAGCCACCTAGCAAAAGACCTGCAGTAATGGCCAATGCTGCTGCCAAACGCCTTGCCATGGGTCAATCCTTCTCGAAGTTTCAAGCGAATGGGTCAGTTCCTGCGGTTAGAATAGCCGCCACACCCAGCTGGATGCGACCCGACATGACTGACTTGACGCTCTATCATAACCCGCGCTGCTCGAAATCCCGCGGCGCACTGGAACTGCTCGAACAGCGCGGCCTGGCACCGACCATCGTGCGCTACCTCGACACCCCGCCCGACGCTGCCACCCTCAAGGCTCTGCTCGGCAAGCTGGGCATCGGCCCGCGCCAACTGCTGCGTACAGGTGAAGACGAATACAAGGCACTCGAGCTGGCCAACCCGGCCTTGAGCGATGCGCAACTGATCGACGCCATGGCGCAGCACCCTAAGCTCATCGAGCGCCCGATCCTGGTTGCCGGTGACAAGGCGGTGGTTGGCCGGCCACCTGAGAAAGTGCTGGAGATCCTGCCGTGAGCGCGCCCTATATCCTGGTGCTGTATTACAGCCGCCATGGCTCGACCAGCGAAATGGCCCGGCATATCGCCCGCGGCATCGAGTTGACCGGTATGGAAGCGCGCCTGCGCACGGTGCCGGCGATTTCCACCGAGTGCGAAGCCGTGGCGCCGGACATTCCGGCCAGCGGCGCGCTGTACGCCACCCTGGACGACTTGCGCCACTGCGCAGGCCTGGTGCTGGGCAGCCCGACCCGCTTCGGCAACATGGCGGCACCGCTCAAGTACTTCCTCGATGGCACCAGCAGCCTGTGGCTGGGTGGTGAACTGGTCGGCAAGCCGGCTGGCGTTTTCACCTCCACCGCCAGCCTGCATGGCGGCCAGGAAACCACCCTGCTGTCGATGATGCTGCCACTGATGCACCACGGCATGCTGGTGATGGGCCTGCCCTACAGCGAATCGGCGCTGCTTGAAACCCGCGGCGGCGGCACGCCTTACGGCGCCAGCCACCACGCCGGCGCAGACGGCAAACGTGAGCTGGATCAACATGAGATCACCCTGTGCCGCGCCCTGGGCCAGCGCCTGGCAACCACGGCCAAGGCCCTGGAGGCCTCGCGTGGCTAAGAAGCCGAAGGTGTTGCCACAACTGGAGTGGCTGGCACCGCGCCTGCGCCTCACACGTGCCCTGAGCCTGGCGTTCTTTTTTGGCCTGATCGCATTGCTGGTGGTGAACAACCTGTGGTTCGCCAACCTGCACGGGGCGCGGGTCGAAGTGATCCTGGCGATCGAGCTTGTGCCACTGCTGTTGCTGCTGCCAGGCATGTTGCTGGGCAGCGCCCGGGCGCATGCCTGGACCTGCTTTGTGGTGAATATCTATTTCATCAAAGGGGTGCTGGCAGCGTTCGACCCGGCGCGGGCAGTGTTCGGCTGGGTTGAGGTGCTGCTGAGCCTTGGGCTGTTCGTCAGCGGGCTGCTGTTCGTGCGCTGGAAATTCCAGCATGAACGGCGCATGGCGGGCGAAGGGCTTTGATTCCGGGGGCTGCTATCGCAGCCCCGGGCTTTTCAATGGTTGACGGTATGCGCCAGCATCACCGACAACTGGCACAGCGGCCGCCCGCTTTCGGCATGCCACTGGTTGAACGCCTGCTGTACCAGCGCCAGGTCGCGCTGGCTGGTCGGCTGCTTGTCGATCACCTTCTGGGCAATCAGCGCAGCGGCCATGTCATCGGTGGGGATGAACGTGTCCTTGCCGACCATGCGCAAAAAACGTGGTGCAGATAGCCCGCCCAGCTGGTTGCCATGCTTGGCCAGGTATTTCCACAACCCGACGATATCGGTCACCGGCCAATCGGCGATGAACGCACCAAAGCTGCCCTTCTCCTTCGCCACATCCAGGATCATCTGCGCATTGCGCGGCACGCTCTTGAGCTTGCCCAGGTGGCGGATGATGCGCTCGTCCTGCATCAACCGCTCCAGGTGCTCTGCGCCCATCAGTACGACCTTTTCCGGGTCGAAGCCGAAGAACACCTGCTCGAACGCCGGCCATTTGGCATCTACCAGGCTGTGCTTGAGCCCGGCGCGGAACACGCGCAAGGCCAGGGTCGACAGGTAGCGGTCGTTGCTGATGTCGCGCAGCTGCGCCGGCGTGCGCGGCTGCGGCAGGAAGGCCTCCAGGGCCTGGGCCGAGCCGAAGCGGTTCAGGCAGTACTCATGCAACCACTGGTAATCGCGCATGGGCTCAGATGTTCAGTACATCGAGAAAACGCGGGGTGGCGCTTTCGTCGATCTTGAGGCTGGTGAAGTCGAACAGGTTGCGGTCGGCCAGCTGCGACGGGGCAACGTTCTGCAGGGCGCGGAAGATGCTCTCGGTACGGCCTGGGTGCTTGCGCTCCCACTCCACCAGCATGTCCTTGACCACCTGGCGCTGCAGGTTCTCCTGCGAACCGCACAGGTTGCACGGGATGATCGGGAATTCCTTCATGTCCGAGTAGGCCTGGATGTCCTTCTCGTTGCAGTACGCCAGCGGGCGGATCACCACGTTACGGCCGTCGTCGGCGCGCAGCTTGGGCGGCATGCCCTTGAGCGAGCCGTTGAAGAACATGTTGAGGAAGAAGGTCTCGACGATATCGTCGCGATGGTGCCCAAGGGCCATCTTGGTCGCGCCGATTTCGTCAGCGAAGGTGTACAGGGTGCCACGGCGCAGGCGCGAGCACAGCGAGCAGGTGGTCTTGCCCTCGGGCACCAGCTCCTTGACCACCGAGTAGGTGTCCTTCTCGACGATGTGGTACTCGACGCCCAGCTCTTTCAGGTAGGCCGGCAGCACATGCTCGGGGAAGCCCGGCTGCTTCTGGTCCATGTTCACCGCGACGATCTCGAACTTGATCGGTGCCACCTTCTGCAGGTGCAACAGAACGTCGAGCATGGTGTAGCTGTCCTTGCCGCCGGACAGGCAGACCATGACCTTGTCGCCATCCTCGATCATGTTGTAGTCGGTGATGGCTTCGCCGGCGAGACGACGCAGGCGTTTTTGCAGTTTGTTCTGGTTGACCGAGAGGGTGCCCATAGCGCTTGGATCCGCGAGGTGTGACAAAAGCCGACTATTTTACGCACAAACCACGCGCACCTGTAGGGATTCCGATAAAGACTTCAAGGGAATCAGCAGCCCGCCTTACAGCGCAATTTGCTCTAAAAAGCACAGTTTGTGCAGGTAACGGCTTCCTATACTGCGACATAAGGCCACATTACCGCTTGCATCGGTGCCCTGGCCTCGGGCCGCTTGCGCTCCATCTGGGGGGCGATTGGCAACAACGAGAGGAGTGACCGGCATGATTCATCACGTTGTGGGGCTGTTTACCCACCCTGACCAGGAATGGCGGGAGATACGCGGGGAAGACGAAAGCATCAGCCACATGTACCTGACGCACACGTTGATCCTGGCGGCGATACCCGCCGTTTCGGCGTTCATTGGCACTACCCAGGTCGGCTGGGTGATCGGCGACCGGCCAGCGGTAATGTTGACGATGGAAAGCGCACTATGGATGAGCATCATGTCCTACCTGGCGATGCTCGCCGGGGTCGCGGTAATGGGCGCTTTCATTCACTGGATGGCACGCACCTACGACGCCAACCCGTCCATGGCGCAATGCATCGCCTTTGCCACCTACACCGCCACCCCGCTGTTCCTCGGCGGCCTGGCAGCGCTTTACCCGCACCTGTGGCTGGGCATGCTGGTGGGGACTGCGGCCATTTGCTACACCGTTTACCTGCTGTACGTCGGTTTGCCGACATTCATGAACATACCGACCGATGAAGGCTTCCTGTTCTCCAGCTCGGTGCTGGCAGTGGGCCTGGTGGTACTGGTAGCGATCATGGCTGCGACCGTGATCATCTGGGGACTGGGCGTGGGGCCCGTCTATACCAACTAGCTTGGAAAACACCTAGATCCAACACTGGGGCATCAAACCGGAGGCCGCCGCAAGGCGGCTTTTGGCTGTGTGCTGACCGGTGGGCTCGGCAGCCTGCCGGTGCTTGCGGCATAATGCCCGGTCAGGAGAATTACCCCGCCATGCCCGAGCTGCTCAAACAACGCGTCGAAACCTGTTACCAGCAAGCCGAAACCTTTTTCAAGCGCCCCTTCCTGCGCCCGGAAGTCAGCTTCAAGCTGCGCGGGCAGAAGGCTGGCGTCGCCCACCTGCACGAGAACCTGCTGCGCTTCAACCTGCAGCTGTACCGCGAAAACCAGGAAGACTTCCTGCGCCAGACCGTGGCCCATGAAGTGGCGCACCTGGTGGCTCATCAACTGTTCGGGGACCGCATCCAGGCCCATGGCGAAGAGTGGCAGTTGATCATGCGCGGGGTGTATGAACTGCCGCCCAATCGCTGCCACAACTATGAAGTGCAGCGGCGGGTCGCGACCCGGTACATCTATCGCTGCACATGCCCACAGGGTGAGTTTGCGTTTACCGCGCAGCGGCACAAGCTGGTGAGGCAGGGGCGGCGGTATCTGTGCAAGCGGTGCAGGGAGACGCTGGTGTACAGCGGTGAGACTCGGGTCGAATGACAGCCAGCGCACTGATAGACCAGGCACAAAAAAGGCGACCCGAAGGTCGCCTTTTGCTTTACTGCAGCAGGCTCAACGAGCCACGCCTTCAGCCACGCCCAGGTCGTCGGTCGGGCGGGTGTCAGCCAGCGGCGCACCACCGGAGGCCAGCTCCGACGCCAGCTTGTCGTTGTCCATCTCCTTGACCCACTTGGCCACCACCACGGTAGCAACGGCGTTGCCCACCAGGTTGGTCAGGGCGCGGGCTTCGGACATGAAGCGGTCGATACCCAGGATCAGCGCCAGGCCGGCAACCGGCAGGTGGCCGACAGCCGACAGGGTGGCGGCGAGGACGATGAAGCCCGAACCGGTAACGCCGGCAGCACCTTTGGAAGCCACCAGCAACACCAGCAGCAGGGTGATCTGGTGGGTGATGTCCATGGTGGTGTCGGTGGCCTGGGCGATGAACACCGCGGCCATGGTCAGGTAGATCGAGGTACCGTCCAGGTTGAACGAGTAACCGGTCGGGATCACCAGGCCAACCACCGACTTCTTGGCACCCAGGCGCTCCATCTTGGCCAGCATGCGTGGCAGCGCAGATTCCGAGGACGAGGTACCCAGTACGATCAGCAGCTCTTCACGGATGTAGCGGATCAGCTTGAGCACGCTGAAGCCGTGGGCGCGGCAGATACCGCCCAGCACCACCAGCACGAACAGCAGGCAGGTGATATAGAAGCAGGCCATCAGGTAGCCCAGCTGTACCAGCGAGCCAACGCCGTACTGGCCGATGGTGAAGGCCATGGCACCGAAGGCACCGACGGGGGCCAGCTTCATGATCATGTTGATGATGTTGAACATGACATGGGCAAAGCGATCGATCAGGTCCAGCAATGGCTTGCCGTAGCTGCCCAGGCGATGCAGGGCGAAGCCGAAGACCACCGAGAACATCAGTACCTGCAGGATGTCGCCATTGGCGAAGGCACCTACCACGGTATTGGGGATGATGTTGAGCAGGAAGCCGATGGTGGTCTGCTGCGCACCGGCGGCGGCGTAAGCGGCCACGCTGCTGGCGTTCAGGGTGCTGACGTCGATGTGCATGCCAGCGCCCGGCTTGACCACGTTGACGACGACAAGGCCGATGATCAGGGCGATGGTGGAAACGATTTCGAAGTACAGAAGCGCGTAGCCGCCGGTCTTGCCGACCGACTTCATGCTCTGCATGCCGGCAATGCCGCTGACCACGGTACAGAAGATGATGGGCGCGATGACCATCTTGATCAGTTTGACGAAACCATCACCCAAGGGTTTGAGGGCGACGCCGGTTTCTGGATAGAAGTGGCCGAGCAGGATGCCGATGGTGATGGCAACGATCACCTGGACATACAGGGACTTGTACAGCGGCTGACGTGTCGTCATGGCTAATTTTTCCTCAAGTGTGCCGGCTTCACCCTTCCCAGGATGTCGGGGCACCTGAATCGCTAACCCTCCTGCACCCGGAGGGATTTGTCGTTGTGTTCGAGCTGCCTGGGCAGGCCTCTGCCAAGTCAGATAGCAAGGGCGATGCCAAAACGCCCATGAAGGGTGCAAAGGCCATATTTGCTGGAGGAAAATGCCCAACGACAGGGCGAATTGCCTGAGAAAGGATGGCGGATTTCCGCCCGATGGCGGGATTTGTACAGGCACCTTGGCGGGAATCCGCCCTGCTTGTTGCGAGCGATGAGGCAGGGGCTGCCTGAACATCAATCAAGGTAAAAGGTGATCCGGAATGCCGCCCCGCCCAGCGGCGAATCACCCAGGCTCAGTTCAGCGTCATAGCTGTCGACGATATCTTTGACCACCGCAAGGCCAATCCCCTGCCCCGGATGCTGGCGGTCCAGGCGCTCGCCCCGTTCGAGAATCCGCTCACGCTGATCCGCCGGCACACCCGGCCCGTCATCTTCGATGCACAACGTCTGCCGCCCGGGCGCTTCCTGCAAGCTCACCCGCACCAGCCCCAGGCTAAGCCGGAAGGCGTTTTCCAGGAGGTTGCCCAGCAACTCGAGCAGCGCGCTCTGCTCCATCGGCACTTGTGCCTGCGCCGGCACCTCAAGCAGCACTTCGACGCGCTTGTCGCGGTACACCTTGGCCAGGGTGCTGCACAGGCTGTCCAGCACCGCAAGCAACTGTACGCTGTGGCGCACCAGGCCGCTCTTGCGCAGGCTGGCGCGCTGCAACTGGTAGTCGATCTGCTGGCTCATGCGCTCGATCTGGCTCTGCAGTACCCGCGCCTGCTCGCGCTCGGTGACGCGCTGCTGCATGCTCTCCCCCACGCCTTGCAGCACCGCCAACGGCGTCTTGAGGCTGTGTGCCAGGTCACCCAGCGAGTCACGGTAACGCTGGCGCTGTTCCCGCTCGCTGCGCAGCAGGCGGTTGAGCGAGCCGGTCAGGCGTAACAGCTCACGCGGGTGCTCGGCACTCAACCCATCGCGCGCACCGGCCTCCACCTCGTCCAGCTCGCGGCTCAGCCGGCGCAACGAACGCAGGCCCCAGGTCAGGCCGGCCCAGAGCAATGCCAGCAACGCCAGCAGGGCCGCACCAAAACCTAAGTAGAGCTTTTCACGCAGGCCATCGAGGGTTTGCTGGTACTCGCGCACCGGCTGCAGGGCAACGATGCTATAGGCGGCGCTCTGGCCACCCAACAGCTTGATTTCGACGTCATAGACGAAGAATTCCTCGCCGTCGTCCTGGTGCATGCGGGCGAATTCATTGCCGCGCCCATCGTAGCGCGGCTGGTAGTTGATGTGCTGGTCGGCGGTGGCCCGCGAGCGCCAGACCAGCTTACCTTGGCGGTCGAAGATGTAACCGAGCAAACCGGTATAAGGCAGGTTGTAACGCTCGTCCGGCAGCAGTGCGGGCATCTGCAACTGGCCATGCTCGATGCGCGCCGAAGAAATCAGCGAGGTCACGTCCGAGGCCAGGCGCTGTTCGATCGATTCCTGCAAGGCCAGGCTGAAGGCCTTCTGCAGGGCGGGCAGCAGCGCCAGCATGAACAGCACTGCCAGCACCGCTGCCGCGAGCATCAAGCGCACCCGCAGCGAACGAATCATCGGCAGCGCTCGGTGAACAGGTAGCCGAGACCACGCACAGTGTCGATCGGCTTGAACCCGCGCTCACCTTCGAGCTTGCGACGCAGACGGCCGACCAGCACCTCGATGACGTTGGGGTCACGCTCCTCATCGCCTGGATACAGCTGTTCCATCAGGCGCTCCTTGGCCACCACCTGCTGGTGATGACGCATCAGATACTCAAGGATGCGGTACTCGTAGGCGGTCAGCGCCAGCGGCTGCTCATCGAGGGTCGCCTGCTTGCGGTTGAGGTCCAGCACCAAAGGGCCTGCGGCGATGGTCGACTGGGTGAAGCCGCTGGAGCGGCGCAGCAGGGCATTGAGGCGTGCCTCAAGCTCTTCGAACTGGAAGGGCTTGACCAGGTAATCGTCGGCACCGGCGGCCAGGCCTTCGACCTTGTCCTGCCAGTTGCCGCGGGCGGTGAGAATCAGGATGGGAAAGGTCTTGGCCTGGGTACGCAGGCGGCCGATCAGCTCCAGGCCGCTCATGCCGGGCAGGCCGAGGTCGATCACGGCCAGGTCGAAGTGGAATTGTTCGGCCTGGTACAACGCTTCTTCGGCGTCAGCCACAGCCTGGACCACATGGCCGCTTTCGCCCAGGCGTGTATAGAGGTGGTGCCTTAACAGGGCTTCGTCCTCTACCACCAGCAGTTTCATGTCACGCTCCTTTCAATTATTGCCTGGGCCGGCCTCATCGCCGGCAAGCCGGCTCCTACAGGAAGCTCCACACGCCTGAAAGCAGTGGAGAACCCGGGGGAGCCGGCTTGCCGGCGACGAGGCCAGTAAAGGATAACTCGACTCGCGGATCAGAACTTGTAGTTCGCCGACAGGTAAGTCTGAGCACTGCTGGTCAGGCGCAGGGTACCCTCTTTCGGCCCGCCGCTCGCTCCCACCTCGGTCGCTGCGTTGGTGCGCAGATAACGGTAACCCAGCTCAACCGAAGCCCGGTCGGTGATCTCCTGGATGACGCCGGCCTGCAGGCCGACCGCGTAGCCATAGTCGGTATCACGGCTGGCCCCTGGCGAGTCCTGGGTCAGCTTGGTCATGCCCAGGCTGCCACCACCGAACAGTTTGGTGGTATCGCCTACCGGCAGGAACAGGTCGTAGCTGCCCAGCAGGTTCTCCTGGCGCAGCTTCAGGCCGCTGTGGTCGCCCGAGACATTGTCGTAGGTCATGTAGTAGCGACCTTGGTCGTTGATCTTGCCCAGGCGCACGCCCCAGGTGTCATCCTTGCCGATGATGCCGTCGGCGTTCAGGTGGTCGGTGTTGCGTTGCAGCAGCCCGGACTTGCGGACCTTGTCGCTGGTCTGGCCATAGGTGAGGCTGGCGAAGTTGTCGTCGCCAGCCTGGGCGGTGGTGATGCCAGCGGCACAGACGGCCATGGCGGCAAGCAGGGTATTGAAGGTTTTCATGGCGTTGTACTCCAGTTGAATGCGCTGTTTCGGTGTGGAAGCTAGAGTAAGCAGAACGCCCTGAACCGCGGCTGAACCCTGGCTGAACCTGGGCTGAACGATACGTTTGCAAAACAAGGAGTAGTGAACATGCGTGCCCTGCTGGCTTTGACCCTGATGTGCAGCGCCGCTCTTGCCCAGGCGGCAGTAGTGACCCGCGAGATCCCCTACCAGGACGACGATGGCAACCGCCTGGTCGGCTACTACGCCTATGACGATGCGCTGGAGGGCAAACGCCCGGGCATCGTCGTGGTGCATGAATGGTGGGGGCTGAACGACTACGCCAAGCGCCGTGCCCGTGACCTGGCGGCACTGGGCTACAAAGCGCTGGCCATCGACATGTACGGCGACGGCAAGCACACCGAGCACCCCCAGGATGCCCAGGCATTCATGGCCCAAGCGCTGAAGGACCCGGCAGCGGCGGCCGCGCGCTTCGATGCGGGCCTTGAACTGCTGAAAAAGCAGCCGAACGTCAACAAGCACAAACTGGGCGCCGTAGGTTACTGCTTCGGCGGCAAGGTGGTACTGGACGCGGCACGGCGCGGCGAGAAGCTGGACGGTGTGGTGAGCTTCCATGGCGCGCTGGCCACCCAGACGCCGGCCAAGCCTGGTGTGGTAAGGGCCGATATCCTGGTGGAGCACGGTGCGGCGGACAGCATGGTCACTGATGAGCAGGTCGAAGCGTTCAAGGCCGAAATGGATGCGGCCAAGGTCAATTATCAGTTCGTCAGCATTGCCGGCGCCAAGCATGGCTTCACCAACCCGGATGCCGACCGTTTGAGCCACGGCGCCCATGGTGGGCCGGATATTGGCTACAACAAGGCCGCGGACGAGCGTTCGTGGGCGGACATGCAGGCGTTCTTCAAGAAAGCGTTCGAATGAAGATTGCCGGGGCCGCTTCGCGGCCCATCTCCCACACAGCCACATCGGCTGGCACAATACCGCCATGAACAGATTGCCTTCCTGCTGCGCCCCGCTCCAGCACCACTGGCCCCTGCCCCGCCCGTTGCCTGGCGCGGTGCTGGTCAGCTGCGCCTTCGACCCCGGCCGCCTGGCCGCCGATGACTTCCAGCGTGCCGGTATCGAACCCAGCCCCAGCCTGCAACGCTCAGTGGCCAAGCGCCAGGCCGAGTATCTGGCCGGCCGGGTGTGCGCGCGCGCCGCGCTGCAACGCCTGGATGGCGGCGACCATGTGCCCGGCACCCATGAGGACCGCTCACCGATCTGGCCCGCTGGCATCCACGGTTCGATCACCCACGGCAAAGGCTGGGCTGCGGCCGTGGTTGCCGCGCAAGACAGCTGCCGCGGCCTGGGGCTGGACCAGGAAGCATTGCTGGACGACGAGCGTGCCGAACGGCTGATGGGCGAAATCCTCACCCAGGCAGAGCTCGAGCGCCTGGACCGCAGCCAGCTGGGGCTGGCGGTTACCCTGACTTTTTCGCTCAAGGAAAGCCTGTTCAAGACCCTCTACCCACTGACCCGCCGACGCTTCTACTTCGAGCACGCCGAGGTGCTGCAGTGGTCACCTGAAGGCCTGGCACGCCTGCGCCTGCTCATCGACCTGTCGCCAGAATGGCGCCATGGCGTCGAGCTGGAAGGCCAGTTTTGCCTGCAGGACGGCCATCTGCTCAGCCTGGTCAGCGTCTAAGCCTTACAGCGGCGCCTGCTCGCGTGGCCAGTTGAGGCTGAAGCAGGCACCGCCCAGCGCTTCACTGCGCCCTACCGTGGCCCGGCCGGCGTGCCAGTAGATGATGCGCCGCACGATCGACAGGCCCAGGCCATGCCCTCCCGAAGCCCGGGTACGGCTGTCGTCGAGCCGGGTGAAGGGCGTGAAGATACGGTCCCAGTAACCTTCGGGGATGCCCGGCCCGTCATCTTCCACTTCGATGCGGCAGCGCTGCTGGCCCAACTGATAGCTCAGCCGTACTTCAGCCCGGGCATGGCGCAGGGCATTGCTGACCAGGTTCTGCAGCGCCCGATGCAGATAGCGCGGCTCGGCCTCGACCCAGGCGTCTTCGCCATCCTGAAGCTGACAGGCACCACGCACCAGCCTGACGCCGGCATTGAGCGGGGCCAGCTCGTCGATCACCCGGTCGAGCAAGGCATCCAGGTCGACGCGCTGGAACTTCAGGGCCGGCGCGCCCTGCTCCAGGCGGGCGTAGGTCAGCATCTCGTCGACCAGCCTGTCCAGGTCCTGGATATCGCCGTCCATGCCCGCCAGGTGCTTGGCCCGGGCCTGTTCGGTCGGTGCGCTTTCAATCATTTCCAGGCCAAAGCGCAAACGCGCCACCGGCGTGCGCAACTCATGGGACACCGCCCGCACCAGCTCGCGCTGCATGTTCAACGAACGCTGCAGGTGTTCGGCCATGCCGTTGAACGCCGCCGCCAGGCGCCCGACCGAATCGGCATCGCCGGCGGGCACACGGGTTTCCAGGCTGCCCTGGGCGATGCGCGTGGCGGCCATTTCCAGGCCCGACACCCGCCGTTCCAGCTGGCGCACCAGCAGATAGACCACCAGGCCAATCAGGCACAGGCCGAGGAACGCGATCAGCACCAGCAATTGCGGCGGATAGGGGTTGAGCTGATACAGCGGGCCAATCTCCAGCACCCAGGGCGAACCCGGCAAGCCTGCGAACACGCGGATCGAATCGCCATCCTTGCCCAGCGCCATGACCGTGTCGCCCTCCTCTACCCGGCGCCGCTGGTCATCGTCCAGGCCGACCCGCTCCAGGCGCTGCAGGGCGATACCAAAACCGAACCCCTTGCTCTGCCTGATCTGCGCCAGGCGCTGTTGCTGTTCGGTGACCGGGAAGCGCACCAGTTCATCGGCGAGCAGATAGAGCGTGGCCCGCGCCAGCTGCTCGCTGACCTGCTTGACCTCGGCCACCAGCAGCAGGTCTTCCTGGCCCACCTTGCGCAGCACCTGGGCGGCGTGCGGGCCGGTTTTCTGCACCACCACCAGGGCGCGATTGAGCCGCGCGCGCTGGCCGCCATCAAGGGTGCGCGCCGACAGGGGTTGCAAGTCCAGCGGCACGCCCAGCAAGCGCTCCCACATCAACAACGAGCGTTTGCGTTCGGTTTCATTCTGCTGGGCCAGGTTGTCAGCCATCAGGCTGAAGGTGCCCTGGGCCAGGCGCTCGCGGTGCTGGGCGGCGCGCACCTCGTTGACCAGGTGCAGGCTGAGCACACCAAGCAGGGCCACCAGCACCAGCACCGCGAGCATGCCGCCATAAATACGCAGGAAGATCGAGTTGTTCATGGTGCATCGCCGACGAACAGGTAGCCCTTGCTGCGCAGGGTCTTGATAAGACGGGGGTGGATCGGGTCGTCGCCGATCTTGGGGCGGATCTTGGAAATGCGCACGTCGATGGAGCGGTCCTGGCCGTCGTAACCGACACCGCGCAAGGCGGTGAATATCTGCTCACGCGACAGTACCCGCCCGGCATTGCTGGCCAGCAGCCAGAGCAGGTCGAACTCGGCACCGGTAAGTTCGATCAGCTGTTCGCCGAGCCGGGCTTCGCGCAGGCGGTTGTCGATACGCAGGTCACCAAAGGCCAGCTCCTGGGTTTTGCCTTGTGCCGGCTCACTGCGCCGCAGCAGGGCCTGGATGCGTGCCAACAGCAGGCGTGGGCGCACCGGCTTGCACACGTAATCGTCAGCACCAAGGTCCAGGCCCTGGACCTGGTCGAGCTCGTCGCTGCGGGCGGTGAGCATGAGGATGGGGCCTGCGTACTGGCCACGTACGCGGCGGCAGATGCTCAGGCCGTCTTCACCGGGCAGCATCAGGTCGAGGATGACCATGTCTGGCTGGCTGTCGACGATACGCCGGGCGGCGCGCGCACCATCGCCCTCCACTGCCACCTCGAAACCGTTGGCCTGCAGGTATTCAGCCGTGAGCTCGGCGAGGCGCTGGTCGTCTTCGACGATCAGGATGCGGGGTACGGGTTGGTCCATGGCGTTTGCCTTGATTGTTGTTTTTGCGTTGCCTGTTCCGGCCCCATCGCCGGCATTGCCACTTTAACCAAAAGGCAACATCGCCTGCCGATACTACGTCCCGCACCCGGCACTGCCAACCTCAGCGGAAACACCCCTGGACTGAACCGTTTTTTGTGCTAGGGTTCGCGCCCTGAAAAATCTGCACCGGGGCAACGAGCCGCAGAAAAATACTGCAAACCACTTGGTACAAGGCCTACAGCGAATACCCACTATTCACTCACAAAGTACGCACAACTTATCCACAGGCGCTCGCCTTGCAAAGCCCCCGATACCGCATTATCTTGTATCCCCAGCGCAGCGAACCACTAGATGTTGGGTTTCACACACCAACGCCAAGCATGAGTCAGCAGACAAATTCAAGCGATTTTTCTGCCTGAACTTATTGTGGTTTCAACAACCAAACCGCTCCAGCGGAGATGGAGAGCAACAGCTTTTGGGCTAGCCCCATAGCCTTTGACTTCGGCCAGGGAGCGGCATGTTCTTTGCCCCTTATTCCTGAGTCTGTCCCGAAGTCGGTACGCCCGAGCGGGCGGATGCGCGCGCATGACGCATCCCCGCCAGGGCCGTCGAACAAGTGGACAGAACGGTGGGCGCCCAAAAGGCGCCTGAACATATAGAAACTGTGGAGACACCCACCCATGCAAACCGACACAACTCGCGAGAACCCGCAGGCTTTGGCGCCGCAGGCCGCCGATTCCAACCAGGATCTGGCCGCGACCGCTCCGGGCCAGCTGCGCGTGATCAAGCGCAACGGCACTGTCGTCCCTTACACCGACGACAAGATCACCGTGGCCATCACCAAGGCGTTCCTCGCAGTTGAAGGCGGCACCGCCGCTGCCTCGTCGCGCATCCACGACACCGTCGCGCGCCTGACCGAGCAGGTCACCGCCACGTTCAAGCGTCGCATGCCATCGGGTGGCACCATCCACATCGAAGAAATCCAGGACCAGGTCGAACTGGCCCTGATGCGTGCCGGCGAGCAGAAAGTCGCCCGTGACTACGTGATCTACCGCGACCAGCGTGCCAAAGAGCGCGCTACCCGCGCCAACACCGACGCCGCAGTCGAGCCGCACCCAAGCATCCGCATCACCCTGGCCGACGGCAGCCTGGCGCCGCTGGACATGGCGCGCCTGAACACCATCATCAGCGAAGCCTGCGAAGGCCTGGCCGAAGTCGATGGCGACCTGATCCAGCGCGAAACCCTGAAGAACCTGTACGACGGCGTGGCCATCAAGGACGTCAACACCGCCCTGGTGATGACCGCACGTACCCTGGTAGAGCGCGAGCCGAACTACTCGTTCGTCACCGCCCGCCTGCTGATGGACACCCTGCGTGCCGAAGGCCTGGGCTTCCTGAACGTTGCCGACAGCGCCACCCACCACGAGATGGCCGACCTGTACGCCAAGGCACTGCCGGCCTACATCGCCAAGGGTGTCGAGTTCGAGCTGCTGAACCCGGCCCTGGCCGCCTTCGACCTGGAAAAACTGGGCAAGGCGATCAACCACGAGCGCGACCAGCAGTTCACCTACCTGGGCCTGCAGACCCTGTACGACCGCTACTTCATCCACAAGGATGGCGTACGCTTCGAGCTGCCGCAGGTGTTCTTCATGCGTGTGGCCATGGGCCTGGCGCTGGAAGAGAAAGACAAGGAAGCCCGTGCGATCGAGTTCTACAACCTGTTGTCGTCCTTCGACTACATGGCCTCGACCCCAACCCTGTTCAACGCCGGTACCCTGCGCCCGCAGCTGTCGAGCTGCTACCTGACCACCGTGCCGGACGACCTGTCGGGCATCTACCACGCGATCCACGACAACGCCATGCTGTCGAAATTCGCCGGTGGCCTGGGCAACGACTGGACTCCTGTGCGTGCACTGGGCTCCTACATCAAAGGCACCAACGGCAAATCCCAGGGCGTCGTACCCTTCCTGAAAGTGGTCAACGACACCGCCGTCGCCGTGAACCAGGGTGGCAAGCGCAAAGGCGCTGTGTGCGCCTACCTGGAAACCTGGCACCTGGACATCGAAGAATTCATCGAGCTGCGCAAGAACACCGGTGATGACCGTCGTCGTACCCACGACATGAACACCGCCAACTGGATCCCTGACCTGTTCATGAAGCGCGTCTTCGATGACGGCAAGTGGACCCTGTTCTCGCCCTCGGAAGTGCCAGACCTGCACGACCTGACCGGCAAGGCCTTCGAAGAGCGCTACGAGTACTACGAAGCCCTGACCGAGTACAACAAGATCAAGGTGTTCAAGACCATCCAGGCCAAAGACCTGTGGCGCAAGATGCTGTCGATGCTGTTCGAGACCGGCCACCCATGGCTGACCTTCAAAGACCCGTGCAACCTGCGCTCGCCGCAGCAGCACGTGGGCGTGGTGCACAGCTCGAACCTGTGCACCGAGATCACCCTGAACACCAACAAGGATGAGATCGCGGTCTGCAACCTGGGCTCGATCAACCTGCCGAACCACATTGTCGACGGCAAGCTGGACACCGCCAAGCTGCAACGCACCGTGAACACCGCCGTGCGCATGCTCGACAACGTGATCGACATCAACTACTACTCGGTGCCGCAAGCGCGCAATTCGAACTTCAAGCACCGCCCGGTCGGCCTGGGCATCATGGGCTTCCAGGACGCACTGTACCTGCAGCACATCCCTTACGGCTCCGACGCTGCCGTGGAGTTCGCCGACAAGTCGATGGAAGCGGTCAGCTACTTCGCGATCCAGGCGTCCTGCGACCTGGCCGATGAGCGCGGCGCGTACGAGACCTTCCAGGGTTCGCTGTGGTCCAAAGGCATCCTGCCGCTGGATTCGCAACAGATCCTGATCGAGGCCCGTGGCCAGAAGTACATCGACGTCAACCTGGAAGAAACCCTGGACTGGGCGCCGGTACGTGCCCGCGTACAGAAAGGCATCCGTAACTCGAACATCATGGCCATCGCGCCGACCGCGACCATCGCCAACATTACCGGCGTGTCGCAGTCCATCGAGCCGACCTACCAGAACCTGTACGTGAAATCGAACCTGTCGGGCGAGTTCACCGTGATCAACCCGTACCTGGTGCGCGACCTGAAAGCCCGCGGCCTGTGGGACTCGGTCATGATCAACGACCTGAAGTACTACGACGGTTCGGTGCAGCAGATCGAGCGTATTCCGCAGGAGCTCAAAGACCTGTACGCCACCGCGTTCGAAGTCGAGACCAAGTGGATCGTCGATGCCGCCTCCCGTCGTCAGAAGTGGATCGACCAGGCGCAGTCGCTGAACCTGTACATCGCCGGCGCTTCGGGCAAGAAGCTGGACGTGACCTACCGCATGGCCTGGTACCGTGGCCTGAAAACCACCTACTACCTCCGTGCCCTGGCCGCGACCAGCACCGAGAAGTCGACCATCAACACCGGCAAGCTCAACGCCGTGTCCAGCGGCGGCGACAGCGCCCCGGCCCAGGCCGCAGGCCCGGCGCCAGTGCCGAAGGCTTGCGCGATCGACGAGCCGGACTGCGAAGCCTGCCAGTAAGGCTTGGCTGAGGCTTCCCCCGGGAAGCCTCATTTCTGTGCCACGGCACGGAACCCTGTAGGAGCGGGCTTGCCCGCGATGAGGCCGGCCCAGCCTGTGCCTCCCTACAGCCAGACACAACAAGCCGGAGCCCACCGCTCTGGTCAGCCCTGCCCGGGCACTGCAGATTTGCGTGCACCGCACCGCAACCAAGATCCACCGGCCATACTCCATTCATGGCCCTCAAGCAGGAGAACTCACCATGCTGAGCTGGGACGAATTCGACAAAGAAGACGGCGAAGTAGCCGCCAAAGGCAACACCCCTGCGCAGGCCAACGCCGCCGCCACACTCGACAAACTCGACAGCGCCGGCGGTGCTGCCGCCCTGGAAGCCCGTGCTGCCACCGCCGCCGACTCCGACGCTGTTAAGCGCGCCAAGGCCGCGCTGGACGCCCTGGACATCGCCGAAGGCCTGGCCGAGCTGGAAGGCTCCTCGGCCCGCGTCGCCGTTGACGAAAAGCGCATGATCAACTGCCGCGCCGACCTGAACCAGCTGGTACCGTTCAAGTACGACTGGGCCTGGCAGAAGTACCTCGACGGCTGTGCCAACCACTGGATGCCGCAAGAGGTCAACATGACCGCCGACATCGCCCTGTGGAAGAGCCAGGACGGCCTGACCGAAGACGAGCGCCGCATCGTGATGCGCAACCTCGGCTTCTTCTCCACCGCCGACTCCCTGGTTGCCAACAACCTGGCCCTGGCCGTGTACCGCCTGATCACCAACCCGGAGTGCCGCCAGTACATCCTGCGTCAGGCTTTCGAAGAGGCGATCCACACCCACGCCTACCAGTACTGCATCGAGTCGCTGGGCATGGATGAAGGCGAGATCTTCAACATGTACCACGAGATCCCGTCGGTCGCGAAGAAAGCCGCCTGGGGCCTGAAGTACACCCGCGCCATCTCCGACCCGGAGTTCAACACCGGCACCGTCGAAACCGACAAAGAGCTGCTGCGCAACCTGATCGCCTACTACTGCGTGCTGGAAGGCATCTTCTTCTACTGCGGCTTCACCCAGATCCTGTCCATGGGCCGCCGCAACAAGATGACCGGCGTTGCCGAGCAGTTCCAGTACATCCTGCGTGACGAGTCGATGCACCTGAACTTCGGTATCGACGTGATCAACCAGATCAAGATCGAGAACCCGCACCTGTGGGATGCGGCGATGAAGGAAGAAGCGACCCAGATGATCCTGCAAGGGACCCAGCTGGAGATCGAATACGCCCGTGACACCATGCCACGCGGCGTACTGGGCATGAACGCGGCGATGATGGAAGACTACCTCAAGTTCATCGCCAACCGTCGTTTGACCCAGATTGGTTTGAAGGAAGAGTACCCAGGGACGACCAACCCGTTCCCATGGATGAGCGAGATCATGGACTTGAAGAAAGAGAAGAACTTCTTCGAGACGCGCGTGATCGAGTATCAGACGGGTGGGGCGTTGAGCTGGGACTGACCCCAACGATAAGGCTGCCCTAGGGCAGCCTTTTTTTTTGGCGCTAGACAACTGTGAAAGCGGCCTTGAGTCGCAACAGGGGTACATGGCAGCTCCAAAAATCCGGCCGCATGTGCCATTGCCGGGGCCGCTGTGCGGCCCTTTCCGACCGGTCCGGCGCCCCGGCAAGGCCGCTACAGATGGAATTGCGTAGTACGGGAGATTTGTGTTGGTAGCTGCTGGCCAAGGCCCACCATGGGCGGGCTCCCGTGAGCCCTCGGAGCAATGGGTCTCAACCGGTCAGGCGCTGCGCAAATGAGGAGGCCCCGCCCACGCCGACAAGAGGGGTACGGCACAGCGAGGTGCCGGGACTGGACATGCCAGTCTACGTGGTCGAGGGCGAGGCCAGATCTGAAGATAGCGCAGGGTCGCGGTAGGGTCCACAGGCAATTGGGTTGGATTTGTTAACCATGTATCTGGTTTGCGCTCTAAACGATGTCTTGGGTTTGCAAGGGCTGCGCCTGCGGTGCCTCAAGCAGGTTGTGCAAGGTATTGAGGAACAGGTCGAAGCTCATGATCCCGTTACCGACGGTCGACAGCAGTGTTTGGCCGCTCTCGTCCTTGATAACGACCAACTCGGTCCACTGATTGAGATCGACATTGCCCAGGCTGTTCAACGAGACCTTGCGGCCATCGATCTCGAGCGCGTCGCGGGTGACAGTCAGGGGCTTGGTGGTGACGTTCAAGAAGTCGCCGCGGAGGCGCTTGCCCCATACCTGGCTGGTGTCCAGATAGTTGAACTGCACGGCCCCGCCATTGTGAAGCGTGGCCAATACCGCTGGTAGCCGTTCGTTCAGATAGTGTTCGCGCACCTGCTCGATAAAGGCGAACAGGCCCTTGAGGTGCGGATTGACCCGGCGCAAAGGCTCGCTTGCGTTGCGCCGATACGCCAGATTGTTGGTCAGGCCGGCGAAGGCGGTCTGCCCGGAGGCGAACAGGTACAGGTCGTTCATCTCGCTGAAGGGCACGTAGTCACGCTGGTTGCCGATGACCTGGCAGATGCCTTTTTCGTAGACCTCGTAACGGGCTTTGCGCAGGGTTTTCTGCCACAGGGCCAGCGCGAACATGCTCAGGCCGAGCACACCCAACAGGACGATGGTGGAATAAAAGATGCCCCTGGGGCCGTTGAGTTGCAGGTTACTGGCAAGGCTCAGGTAGCCGACGAAAGCGGCCAAGGCGAGGAAGATGCTGCCCAGGATGATCATGCTGATAATCAGCGCTTTGCCGTAGCCGTAAGTGCCCAGCAGGTTGCCGGTGGACGTGGGTGGGGTGGATTGCATGGTGGTGCCTCCTTGCTTGTGAAATGAAACATCATGTCTCTGATGGCACTAGGACATGCTTTGTTATCAATGGTTCACGGGGAAGTCCGGATGAAGATGACCACTAGGGGATACCTGCTCTGCGCTACCGAACCGCCCTGTGTCCCGTGGCTTTTGATTGTATTGGTCAACCAAGTAACGCAACATTTTCCTCTGCGGCTCTGCACAGTCTGCAGGGTCTCTTGCGTGATCATTCCGGGGTAGCTGCGCTGCGCCTGTTCTGTAAATTGACGGGCAACCGCGCAAATGCGGTCGATGAGTTCACTGGCCACTGCCTGCGGAATTTCCGCCTCACCTGCCAAGGCCAACATCTCCTTGCGGCCAATATCCAAAGCCTCCCCCATCACATCCATCTGGTGATAGCCCCCAGGGCCTTCACAGAACGTCACATCATAGGCAGGCGCCAGCGTCCACTCGCCAGTGCGGGACATGAGGTAAGCGAAGTTTTTCGGGTGATCGTCGCGGTTGTTGAATGCCACATTGAACACGGCGCGCTCGAAGGCACGAGCCTTCTCCCGCACGTCATTGGTGCACATGTGCGTGGCACGCAGGAAGTTGACGTAATCCAGCGCACCGGGCGATCTGAAATCGGCACCGGTAAATGCGGCAAGGCTTTGCATCGGCACACGCAGGCCACCCTGTCGGTCGAAACGCTTGCTGGCAAAGGCCGCTTGCCCATTGGGCAGGCTGAAATGCTAAGAGTCCGGTGTCGCTATACCGCACAAGCGAAGGCACTCGGCGTAGACCATTTCTATCGCGCAGACCTCTGGGTGCTCTTGCTTGGCCGGAAATTTGATCAGCCAGGCTTCAAGGCCTGGTTTGGCGACAGTGGTGAAGGAGCCGGTGTGGTCATCGCGATAGACCAAGGCCTTCGGCCTTGCACCTTGAGGTGAGCCACCAACGAGCAGCAGTTTCTGCAGAAACTCACCGCCCCCACCCTTAAGCACTTCATGCGCAGCGTATGTGAAAATAAGGTCGGAACAGACGCCTCTCAGCTACTTTAGTCGTAGTACCTCTATAAGGAAATCTCGAAGCCCGGGCTAGAGCGGCCATTGCTTGAAATGCGCTGTTCAAGGCTGCCATTTCTTCAATACATTGCGCCAGCAAGCGTTGACATCCCCATCGTCGCTTGATAAAAAACCGATGACGTTGTACGACAACACATAACAAGAACAACAGTCAGTGGAAGATCTCCCCATGTCGACCCCCATCGCGCTACACCCAAGCCTCTCGCCGCCCCTCATTCCAGCATGCACGGCCACCTAGTGCCGTAACCCTGTTTCACCCTACCCGGCCTTCACCGGCCCGTACCCACCCGCCCCTGCCGCAGGCCGCTTGCGCGTGCCCGGTGGACGGGCTGCCGCACCCTTTTGTGGAGCACAACAATAATGAAAATCTGCCATACCCTTCCCTTCGCCCTGCTGGGCGCCGGCATGATCGGGAGCTTGCCGGGCACCAGCGTGGCCGCAGGCTTCATCGAAGATTCCAAAGCCACGCTTGGCCTGCGCAACTTCTATATCAACCGCAACTTCACCAACCCCAGTAACCCGCAGAGCAAGGCCGAGGAGTGGACGCAAAGCTTCATCCTCGATGCACGCTCTGGGTTCACCGAAGGGCCGATCGGCTTCGGCGTGGATGTGCTGGGGATGTGGTCGGTGAAGCTCGATGGCGGTGGCGGCACCTATGGCACCGCCCTGCTGCCGCGCCATGACGATGGGCAGCCGGCGGATGACTTCGGGCGCCTGGCGGTGGCGGGCAAGGCGCGGATTTCCAAGACTGAACTGAAGGTCGGCGAGTGGATGCCGGTGCTGCCGATCCTGCGTTCCGACGATGGCCGCTCGCTGCCACAGACCTTCCGCGGTGGGCAGGTCACCTCTAACGAAATCGCCGGGCTGACGCTGTACGGCGGGCAGTTCCGCGGCAACAGCCCGCGCAACGACGCCAGCATGGACGACATGAGCTACGGCGGCGGCCTGTCGGACCGTTTCAACTTCATCGGTGGCGAATACAAGTTCAACCAGGACCGCACGCTGGTCGGGCTGTGGAACGCAGTGCTCAAAGACGTCTATGAGCAGCAGTACCTGCAACTGAGCCACAGCCAGCCGGTCGGCAGCTGGACCTTCGGCGCCAACCTCGGTTACTTCCACGGTGGCGAAGACGGCTCCGAAAAAGCCGGGCAACTGGACAACAAGACGTATTCGGGGATGTTCTCGGCCAAGTATGGCGGCAACACGTTCTGGGTGGGCCTGCAGAAGGTCGATGGCGATACCTGGATGAGGGTCAACGGCACCAGCGGCGGCACCTTGGCCAACGACAGCTACAACTCCAGTTTCGACAATGCCAACGAGCGCTCCTGGCAGGTGCGTCATGACTTCAACTTCGTCACCGTTGGGGTGCCGGGGCTGACGCTGATGAACCGCTACATCAGCGGGCAGGACGTGCATACCGGGGCGGTGACCGACGGCAAGGAGTGGGTGCGGGAAACAGAGCTGGCCTATGTGATCCAGAGCGGGGCGTTCAAGGATTTGAGCGTCAAATGGCGCAACTCGTCGATTCGGCGCGACTACAGCAACAACGAATTCGATGAGAACCGGTTGATCTTCAATTACCCGCTGTCGCTGTTGTAACCCGGGCTAACGCGTTTCCTGTGGCAACGGCCTTGTGTGGCAATTGCCTGGCGTAGGAGCGGCCTTGTGTCGCGAAAGGGCTGCGCAGCGGCCCCCGGCAATGGGGCCGCCTGCGAAGTTCTTGGGGCCGCTGCGCGCCCCTTTCGCGACACGAGGCCGCTCCTACTGTTGACCACCAACCAGGCGAAAGCCGCACACGCCTCATTGACAACTGCCAACCCCACTGCCAATAATCAACACAGTCATACGACAACCTACAACAATTAACAAATAGAGCCGGCCATGACCACTACCCCCCTCAATCGCCTGCTGCTCACCGGAGCCGCAGGCGGCCTGGGCAAGGTCCTTCGCGAACGCCTGCAAGGCTACGCCGAGGTCCTGCGCCTTTCCGATATCAGCCCGATGGCACCTGCCGCGGGTGCGCATGAAGAGGTCGTGACCTGCGACCTGGCCGACAAGGCCGCCGTCCACGCACTGGTAGAAGGCGTAGACGCCATCCTCCATTTCGGCGGCGTATCCACCGAGCACTCCTTCGAGGACATCCTCGGCCCCAACATCTGCGGTGTGTTCCACGTTTACGAGGCGGCGCGCAAGCATGGGGTCAAGCGCATCATCTTCGCCAGCTCCAACCACACCATCGGTTTCTACCGCCAGGACGAGCGCATCGACGCTCACGCTCCACGCCGGCCCGACAGCTACTACGGGTTGTCCAAATGCTACGGCGAGGATATGGCCAGCTTTTACTTCGACCGCTATGGCATCGAGACCGTCAGCATCCGCATTGGCTCGTCCTTCCCCCAGCCACAGAACCCACGCATGTTGTGCACCTGGCTGAGCTACGACGACCTGGTCCAGCTCATCGAACGTGGGCTGAACACCCCCAACGTCGGCCACACCATTGTCTACGGTGCCTCCGACAACCGCACCGTATGGTGGGACAACCGCCATGCCGCGCACCTGGGCTACGAGCCTAAAGACACCTCCGAGGTGTTTCGCGAAGTGGTAGAGGCCCAGCCGGCACCTGCCGCCGATGACCCGAGCATGGTCTATCAGGGCGGCGCCTTCGCCGTAGCCGGACCGTTCAACTGACACCCAGTGCTCCAGGAGGCCCGGCCATGAACTGCGAACTGATCGTCGACGCCCGCAACGGCACCGGCGAAAGCCCCGTGTGGCACCCCACCGAACACGCCCTGTACTGGGTCGACATTCCCGCACGCCAGCTGCATCGCTGGCAGCCCGATGGTGCCCATCAGACCTGGCAAGGCGACGAGATGCTCGCCTGCATCGCGCGCACTGAGCGGGGCTGGATCGCCGGCATGGAAAGCGGCATCTTCCAGCTTGAAACCAGGGCCGATGGCAGCCTTGCCAGCCACTTGCTCAGCGCCGTCGACCATGCCCAGAGCGGCATGCGCTTCAACGATGGGCGCTGTGATCGCCAAGGCCGCTTCTGGGCCGGCACCATGTTGATGGACATGCAGCAAGGCGCCACGGTCGGCGCGCTGTACCGGCATGACGGCGAGGGCCAGTTACACCTGCAGCAGGACGGCATGATCGTGCCCAATGGCCTGGCCTTCAGCCCCGACGGCACACGCATGTACCTGTCGGACTCGCACCCCGACGTGCAGAAGATCTGGGTGTTCGACTACGACATCGACAGTGGCATACCCCACAACAAGCGGCTGTTCGTCGACATGCGCGCCTTCCCCGGTCGCCCGGACGGCGCTGCCATCGACCAGGACGGCTGCTACTGGATCTGCGGCAACGATGCCGGTCAGATCCACCGGTTCACGCCGGATGGCCGCCTTGACCGCTCACTCAACGTGCCGGTGAAAAAGCCGGCGATGTGCGCCTTCGGCGGCGCCAACCTGGACACCCTGTTCGTCACCTCGATCCGCCCCGCAGGCATCGACCTCTGCGACCAGCCGCTGGCTGGTGGGGTATTTGCCTTCGAACTCGGCGTCAAAGGCCTGGAGGAACCTGCCTGCCGGGGCTGAACACCCGTACTGCCAACCACACTCGTACGCCCGAAACCGGATAATAAAAACCACGGAGTTTCATCATGACTTTCAAACGCAAGCTGCTTCTTGCTGCACTCCCGTTCGCCTTCAGCCTCTCCCTGCCAGCCCACGCGCTGGACATCAAGTTCGCCGAGATCCACCCGGCCGGTTACCCGACCGTGGTCGCCGAGCAGAACATGGGCAAGAAGATCGAAGCCGCCAGCAATGGCGAGATCACCTTCAAGATGTTCCCCGGCGGCGTCCTGGGCTCGGAAAAGGAAGTCATCGAGCAGGCGCAGATCGGTGCCGTGCAAATGACCCGCGTCAGCCTGGGGATCGTCGGCCCGGTGGTGCCGGACGTGAACGTGTTCAACATGCCGTTCGTGTTCCGCGACCATGACCACATGCGCAAGATCATCGACGGCGATATCGGCCAGGAGATCCTCGACAAGATCACCAACTCCGAATTCAACCTGGTGGCCCTGGCGTGGATGGACGGCGGCTCGCGCAGCATCTACACCAAGAAGCCGGTGCGCAGCCTGGAAGACCTCAAGGGCATGAAGATCCGCGTGCAGGGCAACCCGCTGTTCATCGACATGATGAACGCCATGGGCGGCAACGGCATCGCCATGGACACCGGCGAGATCTTCAGCGCCCTGCAGACCGGGGTGATCGACGGCGCCGAGAACAACCCGCCAACCCTGCTCGAGCACAACCACTACCAGAGCGCCAAATACTTCACCCTCACTGGCCATCTGATCCTGCCAGAGCCGGTGGTGATGTCCAAGACCACCTGGAACAAGCTCACGCCTGAGCAGCAGGCGCTGGTGAAGAAGGTCGCGCGCGAAGCACAGATGGAAGAGCGCGCGCTGTGGGATGCCAAGACTGCCGCCAGCGAAGAGAAACTCAAGGCCGCGGGCGTGGAGTTCATCAGCGTCGACAAGAAACCGTTCTTCGAGGCTACCGCTTCGGTACGCGAGAAGTACGGTGCGCCGTACGCAGACCTGATGAAGCGTATCGACGCCGTCCAGTAATACCGGCCCCCCTTCCAAGTTTGACCGCGGCAGTGCGGCGCCCGCCGCCCTGCCGCTTTGGTGATGCCTATGAAATCGCTTTTCCTGAGCGTGAATGACACGCTCTATCGCAGCTGCATCTGGGTCGCCGGCCTGTCGATCCTGGCCATGTCGCTGATCATTCCCTGGGGCATCTTTGCACGCTACGTGCTGGGTACCGGCTCCAGCTGGCCTGAGCCAGTGTCGATCCTGCTGATGGTGGTGTTCACCTTCGTCGGTGCCGCCGCCAGCTACCGGGCCGGCGCGCACATGGCGGTAGGGATGATCACCGACCGCCTGCCACCGCTGCAGCGCCAGCTGGTTGCACTGCTGGTGCAGGTGCTGATGATCCTGGTGTGCGTGTTCATGACCTACTACGGCATCAAGCTGTGCATCACCACGTGGAACCAGTCGCTGGCCTCTTTGCCTGGGGTACGGGTGGGCATGACCTACGCGCCGATCCCGGTCGGTGGTCTGCTGACCTTGATTTTTGTACTGGAAAAACTCCTGCTGGGCGATCAGAGCAACCGCAAGGTGGTTCGTTACGATCTGGCGGAAGAAAACGAAGGAGCTGCGTAAATGGATGCGTTCATTCTGTTGGGCAGTTTCATCGTGCTCATCCTGATCGGCATGCCGGTGGCTTTCGCCCTGGGCCTGTCGGCGCTGATCGGCGCCTGGTGGATCGATATCCCGCTGCAGGCGATGATGATTCAGATCGCCAGTGGGGTTAACAAGTTTTCACTGCTGGCCATTCCGTTCTTCGTGCTGGCTGGCGCAATCATGGCCGAAGGTGGCATGTCACGGCGGTTGGTGGCCTTCGCCGGAGTGCTGGTGGGCTTCGTACGGGGCGGTTTGTCGCTGGTCAATATCATGGCCTCGACCTTCTTCGGCGCCATTTCCGGCTCGTCGGTGGCTGACACCGCGTCTGTAGGCTCGGTACTGATCCCCGAGATGGAGCGCAAGGGCTACCCGCGCGAGTTCTCCACGGCAGTGACCGTCAGCGGCTCGGTGCAGGCACTGCTCACCCCGCCCAGCCACAACTCGGTGCTGTACTCGCTGGCGGCGGGCGGCACAGTGTCGATCGGCTCGCTGTTCATCGCGGGGATCATGCCCGGCTTGCTGCTGAGCGCGGTGATGATGGGCCTGTGCCTGATCTTCGCCAAGAAGCGCAACTACCCCAAAGGTGAAGTGATCCCGCTGCGCCAGGCACTGAAAATCGCCGGCGAAGCACTGTGGGGCCTGATGGCGATGGTCATCATCCTCGGCGGTATTCTCTCGGGCGTGTTCACCGCCACCGAATCAGCGGCCGTGGCAGTGGTCTGGTCGTTCTTCGTGACCATGTTCATCTACCGCGACTACAAGTGGCGCGACCTGCCCAAGCTGATGCACCGTACGGTACGGACCATCTCGATCGTGATGATCCTGATCGGCTTTGCTGCAAGCTTCGGCTACGTGATGACGCTGATGCAGATCCCGTCGAAGATCACCACAGTGTTCCTGACCCTGTCGGACAACCGCTACGTGATCCTGATGTGCATCAACTTCATGCTGTTGCTGCTGGGCACGGTGATGGACATGGCGCCGCTGATCCTGATCCTGACGCCGATCCTGCTGCCTGTGATCACCGGCATCGGTGTGGACCCGGTGCACTTCGGCATGATCATGCTGGTGAACCTGGGCATCGGGTTGATCACGCCACCGGTAGGTGCGGTGCTGTTCGTCGGCTCGGCCATCGGCAAGGTGAGCATCGAATCGACGGTGAAGGCGCTGCTGCCGTTCTACATTGCGCTGTTCCTGGTGCTCATCGCGGTCACCTATATCCCGGCCATCTCGCTGTGGCTGCCGAGCGTCGTGCTGTAACGGCGCTCATCCGGGGCCGCTGGGCGGCCCATCGCCGGCAAGCCGGCTCCCACTGGGACAACGCCGATCTGAAGGCCAATGCAAAACCAGTGGGAGCTGGCTTGCCAGCGATGGGCTGCGCAACAGCCTCCTGAACACACCTGCAAATGGATCATGCACATGGCTGTCGCTGCTTCTGTCTCCCTTTTCCCGCGCAAGCTGGCGGTCGCGCTACTGGCGCTGCTGGCCTGCTCGTTCGCCGGCAACCACATTGCCGCGCGCATCGCCTTCGATGACGACACCGGCGTGCTGTTGGCCATCCTCTGTCGTTCCGGCATCACCTTCCTGGTGCTGGCCAGCCTGGTGCTGTGGCAGCGCCAACCGCTGAGCCTGCCGGCTGGCACGCGGCACTGGCAACTGCTGTTGGGCCTGTTGATCGCTACCCAGAGCCTGTGCCTGTACTCGGCCGTGGCGCGCATTCCGGTGGCCTTGGCGCTGCTGGTAGGCAACACCTTTCCGATGCTGCTGGCGCTGCTCACCTGGGCGCTGGACGGCGCTCGCCCGACCGGCCGCACCGTGCTGTTCATGGGGCTGATCCTGTGTGGCCTGGTGCTGGCGCTGGATGTACCTGGGCGCCTGGCCGATAACGGTGAGGCCAACCCGCACTGGCTACTGGGCGTGGGCCTTTCGTTCTGCGCCGCCTGCGTGTTCGCCTGCGCGTTGTGGATCACCGACCACAAACTGGCTGCCGTTCGCGGCCCGGTGCGCAGCTTGCTGACCCTGCTGATCGTGTTCGCCAGCATGCTGGTGGCGGGGGCCAGCGGGGTGATGCCCTCGGGGTTGTCGCTGCCGGCCAGCGCCAGCGGCTGGACGGCCTTGGCCAGCCTGGTGGTGCTGTATGGCGTGGCCTTCACCTTGCTGTTCGTCTGTGTGCCACGGCTGAACATGGCGCAGAACGCGCCAGTGATGAATATCGAGCCCATCGCCACGTTGCTGCTGGGCTGGGCGTTGCTGGATCAGCGCCTGGGCACCTGGCAATTGGTCGGCGCCGCCGTGGTGGTGTGCGGCATCGTGCTGCTGACCTATCGTCGGGCCAGCTGACCCGCTTTGTGAAAGGAGCCGCTGATGGCTGTCACCGAACTGCAGCTGCAAGACCGCCTGACCCGCCTGACCCTGGCGCCCGAGCTGGGCGCCAGCCTGATCAACTGGGAGGTGAAGGCGACCGGGCAGGCGCTGTTGCGCCATACCGATCAGGCAGCGCTGGCCAGCGGTACACCGCGCCAGCTGGGGTGCTACCCGTTGGCGCCCTGGTCCAACCGTATTGCCGAGGGTGGTTTTGCAAGGCCCGAGGGTTGGCTGGCCCTGGCGCCCAACACCGCACACGACCCGTATCCGATCCATGGCACCGCCTGGCAGCAGGCCTGGCAGGTGGCTCATCACAGTGAGCGAAGTGCAAGGCTGACGCTCCAGAGCAGCGTGCCGTTCGCCTACCGGGCGGTACTGGATGTGCATTTGCATGAAGGCCGCCTGAGGCTTGACCTGCAGGTAACGCATCTGGATGAGCCCGCTACCTGGTATGGACTGGGGTTGCATCCTTACTTCCCGCGCTACCCTGACACCCGCCTGCAGGCAGCAGCGCAGCACGTGTGGCTGGCCGAAGAGGGGCGGTTGCCGTCGTACACGGCAGCGGTGCCTCAAGACTGGTGCTTCGATGCACCGGCCTGCCTGCCGGACACCGTGGTCGACCACGCGTTCGGCGGGTGGGCCGGGGACTGCGTG
Source organism: Pseudomonas sp. TR47 (assembly GCF_044143025.1). Taxonomy (NCBI): domain Bacteria; kingdom Pseudomonadati; phylum Pseudomonadota; class Gammaproteobacteria; order Pseudomonadales; family Pseudomonadaceae; genus Pseudomonas; species Pseudomonas sp. TR47. The sequence goes on from NZ_JBHFCS010000009.1 coordinate 190,413, forward strand.
ATCGAGCAACCCGGGGCCGGTTATCGACTGGTATGCAGCGCCAGCGGTGCCGAGCATTTCTTGCTGTTCTGCCCCCAGGACAAGCCGTTCTTCTGCTTTGAACCGGTCAGCCATCCAATCAATGCCCATCACCTGCCGGGGCAACCGGGTTTGCGCTTGTTGCGCCAGGGTGAAGAAATGAGCCTGGGGTTCAGCCTGGAGTACCAGGCGATCCAGACGGTTGTCAGCGAGCGACCGCAACCGGGCGAACCGAAGGCAGGATGACTTCAGTCCAGCCCTTGGGCCCGCAGCTCATGCGCCAGCAGGTCGACGAACATGCGCACCTTGGCCGAACCATGCTTGCTTTCGCGGTGCAGCACATGGATCGGCCATGGGGCTTCCTCATAGTCGGCCAGTAGCACCTGTAACTGCCCGCTGGCGATCTCGTCCACCACCTGATAGGACAGCAACCGGGCAATCCCCAGCCCGCCCACCGCCGCGGCGATCGCACCGTCGTTGCTGGTCACGGTGAGCCTGGGCTTGATGCGCACCAGGGTCGGTTCGTCCGTCACGCCGAAGCGCCAACCGACACGCGGCGAGAGGTTGGTGGTGGCGATCACCGCATGCGCCGGCAAGTCCGAGGGGTGCTGCGGCACACCATGGCGCGCCAGGTATTCAGGCGAGGCGCAGAGCATGCGCCTGACCCTGCCTACGCGCAGGGCCTTGAGGCCGGAGTCGGGCAGCGGACCGATACGCACGGCAACGTCCATGCCCTCCTCGACCATGTTGACGATGCGGTCGAGGAAGTAGGCGGATACATCCACCTCGGGGTACCGCTGCAGATAACGCACGATGCTCGGCATGACGAATTTCTTGCCGAACAGGATGGGCGCGGTGACGGCCAGTTCGCCTTTGGGCGTGGCGTTGATGCCGGCGGCGGCCTCGTTGGCCTCAGAGATGCTGGCGAGGATGTGGCGGGTGTCCTCCAGATAGCGGCCACCCGCCTGGGTCAGGCGCACGCTGCGCGTGGTACGTAGCAGCAGTTTGACGCCGAGCATGTCCTCAAGCGCGCTGACCGCGCGGGTTACTGCAGCGGGCGAGATGTCCAGACGGCGGGCGGCAGCAGCGAAGCTTTCCAGCTCGCCTACCGCGACGAACACCTTCATCAGGTGGATCTGGTCCATGCCGGCTCCTGAGTATCGTGGGTAGAGATTATCTGCTATCTGCAGGCAGCATCAAATATCCAGTACCAGCGCCTGCCCGCCCTCCTGCGCTTTGCCCGGCACCGCGCAGCAGATCAGCACTGTCCCCGCTTCCGGCATCTGGGCAGGCGGGTTCGGGTAATGCACCTGCCCGCTCACCACCTTGGTCTTGCAGGTGCCGCACGAACCGCCCCGGCAGCTGAAGTCCGGCGACAACCCACGGGCTTCGGCAAGTTCGAGCAAGGTACCACCGCCCGGTGCCCAGCGCGCCTCCTTGGCCGAGCTGGCAAAGTACACAGGCACTGGCTCGCTGGCAGCCGGTGGCTGCTGCAGCGTCGGCTGGTCGTCATCGGTATGACGCCTGAGCGTCGACGGGCCGAAGGCTTCTGCATGAATGCGCTTGTCCGGCACGTGTATGGCGCGTAACCCTTCATACAGGTCCTGGGTAAAGCTGGCCGGCCCACACAGGTAGAAGTCATAGTCATCCAGCGCCAACTTCGCTTTCACCTGCTCGATCGCCAGGCGCCCGGCATGTTCATAGTCGCGTCCTGGCACTGCGTCGTCCTCCGGCTGGCTAAGGGAGCGATGCACACTCAACAGGCCACCTGCCTGCTCGTACAACGCGGCCAGCTCCTGCTGAAATGGCAAGTCAGCGAGGCGGCGGGCGCCGTGGAACAGGTGAATTCGCCGCGTCTGCTGCCGGGCCAGCTGCTCGCGCAACATGGCGATCAGCGGGGTAATACCTACGCCTGCACCAATCAGCACGATGGGCCTTGTACTGTCGCCGTCCAGGGTAAAACTGCCCATGGGCAGCCGCACGTCGAGCAGGTCGCCCACGCCGACCTGTTCGTGCAAATACCGCGAAGCCGCACCCTGGGCCTTGACGCTGATGCGCAGGTGGCCGTCCGATGGCGCGCAGGACAGGCTGTAGGTGCGAATCAACGGCGTGTCGCCACCCAGCGGGAGCCGCACAGGGATGTGCTGGCCTGGAGCAAAGGTTACCGGCACATCGGCCGCCAGGTAGAACGAGCGGATGTCCTGGCTCTCCTGCACCACCCGCTCAACACGCCAGGCCAGCCATTGGCGCTGCCGCTCGCGCTGCTGCCGGCGCTGCTCGACCTCGGCCCAGGTCCCGGTCATCAGGCTGGTCGGTGCGTATTCCTCAAAGGCCCAGCGTAGCGACACGCCAGCCCGGCGCAGCACGACCTGTTCGACCTGAAGCGTCCATAGCCGCTCGGCGCCGTCGAAGTCTTTGATCAGCGGGCTGTCGAGCAAAATCTCGGTGCGCCCCGTCACTTGCAGCACGTTGCCGTTGCTGAAATCGACGAACAACAACCCTGCCTGCGGATTTTCCAACAGGTTGCCGAGGGTATTGAAGTGCAAGTTGCCGGCATAGTCGGGGATGGTCAGGCGGTTGCCGTCGACCTTGACGAACCCGGCCCGGCCGCCGCGGTGCGAGACATCCACAGCGCGATGGCCGTCTTGGTGGTCAATGTAGCTGGCGACAAAGAAGGTGTCTGCCTGCTCGATCATCGTCACTGCGTGGGTATCCAGTACGCTGGAGTCCAGCCTGCCCTGCGGCGGCTCATCGACACGCGTGTAAGCGCGCAGCTGAATGTACTGGGGACAATTGCCGAAGGCATGCTCCACCATCACCGCCAGCGGGCCACCGCTCCCTTGCTGGATAAGCCCGTTGATGCGGTTGCGCCGGCGGCTGTGCAACTCGATGCCGAGCAGGCCTACAGCACCGCCTGCGCCCAGGCCTGGCGTTGCCGGGTCGTCGCTGGCGAGGTGGGTGTCGATCAGCAATTGCCGTGGGTCGGGCGAGCTGACGAAGCCTTCGGGGCCTTCAAGCAGCGTCGCCCACGGTTTGCCCTGGGCGTCCACGGCGCCTGCGACCAGGAACGGCAGTTGCCGGTAGAACTCGCGGTGCTGGTCGGGCATGTAGTCACGGATGACCTTCTGCCCGAACACCTCCATGCGCTGCGCCACACCGGCCTGCTCCTGCAGCCGTTTTTCGCCAACGTGCCAGGGCGAGGGTCGAGGGTCAGGGGTTTGTTGCATGGCGGCGTTCCTCGGTTGGATTGCGGCTCAGGCGTTGGCTTGCAGGCCCACGGCGGTACGTGGCATGGCGACGAAGCCTGGCAGCGCTTCGATGCGTGCCAGCCAGGCGCGTACGTTGGGGTACGGCTCCAGCGAGACGTTGCCCTCGGGGGCATGGGCGATGTAGGAGTAGTTGGCCACATCAGCGATGGTCGGCTGGTCGCCCACCAGGAATGGCGACTCGGCCAGTTCGCGGTCCATCACCTTGAGCAAGGCGTGGGCGCGACCGATGACTTCGTCGGTATTGAATGAGGCGCCAAACACGGTAACCAGACGGGCAGCGGCCGGGCCGAAGGCGAGCGGCCCTGCGGCGGTGGACAACCAGCGTTGCACACGGGCGGCGGTGACCGGGTCTTGGGGCAGCCAATGGCCGGCTTTGTCGTACGTGCTGGCCAGGTAGACGAGGATGGCGTTGGAGTCGGCAATGACAGTACCGTTGTCATCGATCACCGGCACCTGGCCGAGGGGGTTGAGGGCGAGGAATTCCGGCTGCTTGTGCGCGCCCTTGGCCAGGTCCACGAACACCAGTTCGGTGGGCAGGTCCAGCAGCGACAACATCAGCTCGATGCGATGGGCATGGCCGGACTTGGGGAAGTTGTAGAGTTTGATCATGGTCTGTGCTCCAGGGTCAGCACCGGCGTGGTGCTGGTGGAGCACATGCTGCGCTGAATCGCTGAGTTGCAGAATCAGTGCTGGGGGAAGATCATAATTTCGGTATGCGAAATAATCACTGGGTTCCCAAGGGCCCGTGGGCGGGGCAGACCCAAAAGGGCCCCGCCCCATCGGGTCAGTGGCGCTGCTGCTTCTGATACCGATACAAGCCCTTCGCCGCTGCGACCACATGTGGCACGCAGGCCTGCAGCTCATCGAAACTCATGGTATCGAGCAGCTCGAAGTTATCCTCCAGCCCGTGCAGCGAAATAGCCTTGAGCAATTGATCCTGCTCGGGCGGAAGGTCGCCCCATTGTGCAATCTGGGTAGCGCGCATGTAGCCAAAGCACCACTCTTCCATGATGATCGCCGGCCCTTCCTCGCTTTCACTTTCTTCGAACACCGGCTCGAAGCCGTCAACGTTCTGCTCAAGCTGTTCCGCCACCTGGTGGGCATAGCGCAGCATCAGTGCCGTATAGGCTTCTTCATGGGCAGGCTTCTTGAACTTCGGCACCTTGCCACCGGCGACCGCAGGCAACCACTGCTCAGGGTTGACCCGCGACGGCGAGCTGGCCAGGCCGGTGAAAAAGCCGTTGAGCTCGGCAAGGTTGAGTACCGAATAGTCGTTGCCGTAGGTGATCAGCAGGTCTTCGAGGCGGTGGAGTTCTTTTTCGCTGAGGGGGGGGAGCATGGTTGCACATCCTGAAAAGCAAAAGTGTGTGCACCCTATCACAGCGACGGATCAAGGGCTGCCCACAGCCACAGAGCTGCGGGCAGTTACCCTATTGGGGTAGCCAGGTGCACAGCGACGACTGTTGCCCCGTGCCGAGTAGCAGCCACAACAATATTCGACACTTGCGCGGGCAGAGTTGTCCGGCCATGTGTACGCCTTTGGACTGCAAGTCGATCTCGGCCCCCGCAAAACCATAGGTGGCCCGAGCGGTGGTACCACTTCCGGTGCGGGTAGCGACAATCACCGGCAGCTTCGCCGCCAGCTCACCCAACACATCGGACCAGGCGCTGGAAACGTGCCCGGCACCAAACCCGGATATGACCAGCCCCTCGAAGCCAAAGGCCGCAACAGCCTGCAGCAAGGTTGTGTCTGCATCCAGGCAAGCTTCCAGCAGCGCAACCCGATGCCCGACGCGTTCGGGGAGCGGTAGCACCCTGCGCGGGCAAGGCGGTTGACGATAAACCGCCAAGCCTTCTACGAGTTCACCAACGGGGCCACTGCCAGGCGACTCGAACGCGGCCATCGACAGGCTGGCAGTCTTGCGTACCCGTGTTGCGCAGTGGATCTGGTCGTTGATCACTACCAGCGCACCTCTTCCCCTGCTAGCGTGAGCCAGAGCTACCTGCGTCGCCGCCAGCAGATTGGCCGGCCCATCGCTCCCCGGCTGGCTGGGCGGGCGCATTGCACCGGTGAGCACCAGCGGTGCGTCGAAAGGCCAGAGCAGGTTGAAAAAGTACGCCGTCTCCTCCAGCGTATCGGTCCCCTGAGTGAGTATCACTGCCTGCGAGCCACCTTCGATTTCAGCGCGAGCCCAGGCCAGCACATCCAGAAGCATCACGAAACTCAGTGAGGCACTAGGGACCAGACACAGCGTGGCCACTTCAAGGTGCGCCATCTCGCGCAATTGGGGTAACGAGGCCAATTGCCTCTCACAGTCGAGACTTGGCGTCACCCCCCGCCCTGATGCATCAGCCTGCATGCTGGCTGTTCCTCCCAGGCTGGCAATCGACAAGCGAGGCAAATTTTCAACTTCCGTCATACGCCAACTCCCGTAACAAGCCCGACCAGCGGCACGATACCTAATGTACTGATGGCCATGGATAGAACGTTACCGATATAGCCATGCATATGGCTCGGTAACCGTTGGCTGATGGCCACAGCCAACGGCGGTGCGATCAGCGCGCCCAATACTGCGCTGAGCATGACCACCTGCCAGCTACCGCCATGGGTCAGCACCGCGGCAGGAACAACCGACACAATGGGAATGTAGGTGGGATACCAGTCACGCGCTTGCCACTGGCGACGCCAGATCACTACACCAACCAGTGAAGACAACCCCTGCCCGGCCACCAGCTGAACAACCAGTTGCGAGCCATAGGCGGGTGCAGCGGGCGCTAGCATGTAGGCGGCCAGCACACCCAGCAAGAGCCCCAGACTGGCCAGTTCATTTCCGAAAAATGGCCCTTCGCTGAAATCGGCCAAAACTCGCCTGAGTGACCAGACCACGCCATAGTCCGGGTTTGGCGCAACAGCCTGCAACGTCTCGGGCCTGCGGCCGCGCTCGACCAGCGATGGAAAGCGCCTGCACAGCATGAAAGCCATCACGCTTGCTACAGCCATCCCGCTGACATTGCCGATCACGGCAGGCAACTGCAGGGGGTAGCACAGGTAATTGACCAGCAACAGGCTGGCTGGTGCTACCAGCAGTGCGCCCAACACCGCACCGATGATCGTCACCTGCCAGCCGCCACCAAACAGCAGAACCATGGCAGCAGGCAGCGAGACGAAGGCGACGAATGTGGGTTGCCAGGCGCCACTGGCCAAGGTCCAGCCCCACAAGGCATGACTGAGCAGCAAGCCAAGCAGCGAGCTGATGAAAACCCAGGGCCACAAGCCACTGCCATAACAGATGGCGAAGCCCTGGCAACGGTAGCCACGGATATAGGCCCAATGCGCCAGGCAAGCGCCGAGCAGCAAGCCGAGGGCGGGTAGTTCATGCTTGTAAAAAGTGACTTCGCTGATGTCTGCGACTATCCAGCGCAGGCGGCTCAGTGGCTGATCAAGTGTCGCGGTCCACTGTGCATAATCCGGCCATTGACCAAGCACCAGGCTGGCAGCCAGCAATACTGTCAGGCTGGCCAGCATCAATGCTGGGATCAATTGCTGAGGCGAAATGAGTTTAACCTTCATTTCCGTCTCCTCAGCGTGGCATCGGTGCATGCATGCGATAGCCGAGCGTGGCGTCGTAAAGATCTGTACGCCGGTCTCGCGGCAAGTCGTTGAGGCTGTTCCAGATTGGCGCCGAACGGGCTGCGCTGAGATCGACATCGGCATAGAGGATGGCTTCGTGATCTGCGCTGGCCGTTTCACCGATGGGCCATCCGTTGGTCCCGGCGATCAGCGAACAACCCAGAAAACGGCCTCCCCGCTCGCTACCGATTCGGTTGGCGGCGGCGATATAGACATTGTTGACGTGTGCTGCCGTCATGGTGAGGTATGAAGCCATGCAACGTCCGGCAGCATCGAACAGCGGTGGTGGCGTCCATACCCAGTTGTTCAGGCTGCAGAGGATGTCGGCACCTTGCGCCGCCATCAGGCGTGGGACCTCGGGAAACCAGATATCCCAACAGATCAACAAACCTATACGCCCGATGGGCGTTTCGAAGACTGGGAAGCCCAGGTCGCCGGGGGTGAACCACAGCTTTTCCTGATTCCACAGGTGGGCCTTGCGGTAATGCCCAAGCATCCCCTCAGGCCCGAACAGCACTGCACTGTCATAGAGTTTCAGACCATCGCGTTCCGCGAAGCCTGCGGCCAGATAAACCTGTTGTTCCTGCGCAAAGTCCGCCCACGCCTGGAGGCTGGGCCCGTCCTGTAACGTCTGGGCATGAGCATAGGCTTCGGCACGCGACTGAAAGGTATAACCGGTGTTTGCCAGTTCAGGCAGCACAATCAGGTTGGCACCTTCGCGAGCAGCTCGCCGGGCCAGGGCCAACCCGTGTTTCAGGTTGCCATCGCGATTGTCTAGCCCAACCTGAGGGTCGTACTGAATGACGGCGATTTTTACCGGGCTTATGGGGAGGCATAGTTCGGACATGGCGGCTTCCTTTTTTGGTTGTTGTGGAAGAGCGCCAGTAAAACGGGGTCAGGCTGGGGAGCGACAGTCAGCGCACTCCCACAGACCTGTGGGAAAAGCGAAGACCTCCGGTAAGACTTATCTACCTGATAGCCACGAATTCCATTACCTACAGCATCTGATAATGCGGGTAGTGATCAAAGGTGAAATCGATCATCCAAACAAAAGGTCTGGTGGTTTCGGGAAGCGCAGCCCAAGGTTGCGAGGTTGAAGGAGGCTCAATGGCCAGGTTGGCGGGGTGGTTGTATGACGATCCAATCGTCATGTTCTCGTGTTCTCCATGGGGCTTGAGAACCTGAATGGTGAATAGCGAGATCTGAGCGGTGGTGAATATATGCGCGCCAACGAGCGCAGGCCCTGCTCTGTAGAGCCTGATCGCCGGCAAACCGCCCCACTTGCCAATCACTGGCCAAAGAGACCAGTGATATTCCCGTGGGAACAGCTTGCCGGCGATCGGGCCTTAAGGCTTACACCGCCAGCGCGCGCTCACGCAGCTCGCTGTTGAGGATGCGGTCGTTCTCGCTGTAGTCGACCGGGCAGTCGATCACGTGCACGCCCGGGGTCTTGATGCAGTGCTCGAGCAGCGGCAGCAAACCTTCGGCGCTTTCCACGCGGTGGCCATTGGCACCGTAGGCTTCGGCGTACTTGACGAAGTCCGGGTTGCCGTAGTCCAGGCCGAAATCGGTGAAGCCCATGTTGGCCTGCTTCCAGCGGATCATGCCGTAGCCATCGTCACGCAGGATCACCACGGTAACGTGCATGCCCAGACGGACTGCGGTTTCCAGCTCCTGGCTGTTCATCATGAAGCCGCCGTCGCCACACACCGAGATCACCGGGCGGTCCGGGTACACCAGGTGCGCTGCCATGGCCGACGGCAGGCCGGCGCCCATGGTCGCCAGGGCGTTATCGAGCAGTACGGTGTTGGGCTTGTGGGCCTTGTAGTTGCGCGCGAACCAGATCTTGTAGATGCCGTTGTCCAGGGCGACGATACCTTCGGACGGCAGAACACGACGGATGTCGGCAACCAGGCGCTGAGGGTAGACCGGGAAGCGGTCATCGTCGCCGCCTTCGGCGATCTGGGCTTCGTTGGCTTCACGAATCGCCATGAGACGGGTGAAGTCCCAGTGCGAGGTGTCGCCCAGGCCTTCAGCGATCTGCCAGACGGCGTTGGCGATGTCGCCGATCACTTCTACCTGCGGGAAGTACACGGCGTCGACTTCGGCGGAACGGAAGTTGATATGGATGACTTCGGTGCCGCCACGGACCATGAAGAACGGCGGCTTCTCGATCACATCGTGGCCGATGTTGACGATCAGGTCAGCCGCTTCGATCGCACGGTGCACGAAATCACCGGACGACAACGCAGCGTTACCCAGGAAGCGCGGGCTGCGCTCGTCAACCACACCCTTGCCCAGCTGGGTGGTGACGAACGGGATACCGGTCTTATCGACCAGCTGCTTGAGGACCTTGGCGGTCATCTTGCGGTTGGCGCCAGCACCGATCACCAGGATAGGGCTGCGTGCGGTACGCAGTTTCTCGATGGCAGCCTCGATGGCCACGTGCTCGGCCAGCGGACGGCGGTGCAGGCTGCGCGGGATCGGCATGGCATCGGTCTGCTCGGCGGCGATGTCTTCCGGCAGCTCCAGGTGCACGGCGCCCGGTTTTTCTTCTTCGGCCAGGCGGAACGCTTCACGCATGCGCGAAGGGATGTTGTCGGCCGAGGCGAACTGGTGGGTGTACTTGGTGATGGGGTCCATCATGCCGCACACATCGATGATCTGGAAGCGGCCCTGCTTGGACTTCTTGATCGGCTTCTGGCCGGTAATCATCATCATCGGCATGCCGCCCAGGTAGGCGTACGCACTGGCAGTTACCAGGTTGGTCGCGCCAGGGCCCAGGGTCGACAGGCTGACGCCGGTCTTGCCGGTCAGGCGGCCATAGGTGGCTGCCATGAAGCCCGCAGACTGCTCGTGGCGAGTCAGTACCAGCTTGATCTTCGACTTGCGCAGGGATTCCAGCAGGTCGAGGTTTTCCTCACCAGGAATGCCGAACACATACTCGACACCTTCGTTTTCCAGGCATTGCACAACGACATCGGCGGCCTTGGCCATCTTGCTTGTAACCTCAGTTGTATAGGACGGTGAAGGTCCAGAAATGCGCAGCACGGCACGCTGGCATCGCTATGTTCGGGCGCGAGGATGCCCCGAACCTAAGCCTTGACGCAGCTTGGGCAGGGCAAAGTCACGTAAACGAACAGGAATAATTGTCGCACCCTTCGGCGCGTTTGCGCAGGTGCGAGAGGGACAAAACATCTTTGCCTGGAGAAAGGTGTGCGAATATCGG
>NZ_JBHFCS010000010.1:0-183935 GCF_044143025.1 Pseudomonas sp. TR47
ATAAGCGCCCGTACTTTCCAGCTTGCCGTCGACCACTGTCTCAGCACGCACCAGCCGGTTCTCGCAGTCATAGCTAAAGCTCTGCAGCTTGCTGTGCCCCGAGCTTTTCTCGATCAGGTTGCCCCATGGGTCGTAGCGGTACTCTTGGTTTTGCCAGCGCTTGATGCGGTTGTCCTTGACCTTCTCAAACTGCCGTGCGTTGAAGTCCAGCCGGTTTGCTGCCGGGTCATAGCGGAATTCTTCACTGCCTACCAACGACCCGGTATCGCGGCTGTGCAACTGGCCGTTGGCTTCGTACTCGTACTTGATCTCTCCGCGCAGCTTGTCCAGCGTGCGTACCAGTTCCCCCGCCGGATCGTACTGGTAGCGGCGGTGAATCGGGTTGTAGGCGTGCTCCACCAACAGTGAGGTGTTGATACCGGGGTTATGAACCTGCGAGAGCTTGTCAGCGGGCAATGTCGAAGCAAACTGCCACGCCTTGCGCCCCATGGCGTCGTAACCGAAACAACTGGTGAGCTTGCCCTGGGTGCGGTACACCTCGCGGTGCAGGTCGTCGCGCTCCATGTCGCTGATGACTTGGCCGTCCAGGTTCAACTGGTGCAGGTGACCGCTACCGTAGTACAGGTGGTTGACCTTGCGCCCATCCGGCAGGGTCAGCGTGGTCAGGTTGCTGAGAGGGTCGTATTCATAACCCAGCGCACCTTGCGGTGTGAGTTCCTGGGTCAGGCGCCCCAGCAGGTCGTAGGTGTACTCCAGCTTTTCCTCGGCGATGCCGAGTTGCTTGCCGATACCGGTCGGACGGCGCTGAATGCTCACTAACCGGTCGACCTCGTCGTATGCATAATCCTGACGGGCATCACGGTTGAGTTTGGCCATCAGCCGGCCAATCGCATCGCGCTCGAACAGCGTATTGCGCTCCGGGCGCGCGCCATTCTCACCGTATCCAATCTCATCGAGCCGGATCAGATGGCCGCCTGCGTCATAGCTGAAGCGTCGGGTCAGGTTGTCGACCCGCACTTCTTCAATCAAGCGGTCCGAGGCATCGTAGGCAAAGCGATAGGCTGAGCTGTTCTCGTTGACCAGCGCCGTCAGGCGCAGAGCCTTGTCGTACTCATAGCGGATCCATTCGCCTTTGGCATCCTGACGGCTGCTCGGCAAGCCACGCGAGGTGCGCTGCAGGCGCGTGGTCTGGCCTTTACCGTCGGTGTGCGTCAGCACTTGGCCAAGGCTGTTGTAGGTGAAGAATTCTGCCGTGCCGTCCGGGTGATTGATGCGCAGCACTTCGCCGTCAGGTTTGCGCTCCAGCGTGGTGGTGTTGTTCAGCGCGTCGGTGACGGCAATCAGGTGCTGGCGTTCGTCGTATCGGTAGTAGGTGCTCTTGCCCGAACAGTCCTCGAAGCGCTCGACCTGGGCGTAAGCGTTCCACCATAGATACCTGGACTTGAAGTTGGCATCGATGATCGTGTGCGGCAGACCGTCGTCGCTGTTGAGGTACTCGGTCTTGTTGCCAAGCGGATCGATATCGGCAAGCAGGTTGCCTTTGTCGTCGTAGCGGGCTTTCCACACGCTGCCATCCGGGAAGCGGGTTTCAGTCACCAGTGGTGTGGCGCGGTAGTGCTTGTAGCTGATCTTGCGGCCAAGTGGGTCGGTTTCCTCGACCAGCCTGCCGAAGTCGTCGTACTTGAGCGCGAGGCGATTGCCATCGGGCAAGGTGAACCCGATGATGTTGCCGTATGTATCGAAGTCGATCGCGTAACGTTCGCCACCGAAATCCCGGCTGGCGATGGCGCGGTTGTCTTCGTTGTAGTGAATCTCCAGCTCACGGCCAAGCACATCGGTTGCCCAACTGGTGCGTTGAGCGAAGTCGTAGCGCAAATGGAAGTGTTCGCCGTCGGTGGTCGAATGTTCGACCACCCGGGGTTGGCCATCGATGACTTGCCAGAAGTACTCGCTGATCAGGCAAAGGGCATTGGTGTGGCGGCACATCAGGCCGTCGGTGTAGGCAAACGTGCGGGTGGTATCGCCGTTGCGGTTGGTCACCTGGGCGAGCTGCCCCTTGTCGTCGTAGCGATAACGCACCAAGGTCTCGACGGCTGCGTCGGCAATGATGCGCTTGACCGAGGCCAGTCGGCCAAAGGGGGCCTCGTAGTGCAGGTGCAGCCGTATGCCGCCTGGTGCGCTGATGTCGGTGAGGCAGCCGTCGGCGTTGTGGGTGAAGTGCAGGTAGTGGCCCAATGCGTTTTCCAGGCGCTGCAGGGGCACCTCCTGGTTGTCGTTGGGTACTTCGCCGAAGTAGAAAAACAGGTTGTCGAGCGTCTGCAGGATGTAATGGCCACCTAGGGTGCGCACCAGCGTCAACTGCTCGTGTGGGTTGTAGATGCGCTCGCCCGGCTCGACATCGGCGAAAGGAACACTGCGCCCTTGGTTGTCCTTGAGGTACACGAAGCACCCATTGCGGCGCAGGCTCTGCTCCCAGGGCAAGGTCCAGCCGCGCCCGAGCACGCTGCCGGTATCGAGGTCGCTGGCGTAGAAACGTGACCACTCGATGGGCATGAGGCCGGGGATGACGAAATCGGTTTCGTCGGCCAGTACCTTGCGCCCGCGGGTGAGGTCAACCGGGTTGCCGACGAAACCAGCGATGGCCCTTTCCACGGCAGGGCCAATCAGGTAGCGGCCTGCCAGGTAGCTGCCGGCGATGGTCAACCCAACCTGCAAGGCGCAGGGGCCTGCGGCCTTGAGGCCTGCTTGCAGGCCCATGGTCGCGACGTTGAACACTGAGCGGCCCATGGAGGCCACGACCATCAGCACATCGACGGTGACGCGCAGCTCGTCCGGCACTTCTTCACTGACCTTGAGGTAGCGCTGCGTGCCGCCGCCGATGAACACGTTGTTCGACCCGGCTGCGATGCTGGCGCCACAGGTCAGCTTGTCACCCTTGCGCGCCGCCGCGACGCCATTGATGAACACGTTGCTGGACCCCTCGGCAACCTGAACGGGGGCTGGGTGCTGCTCGCACACGGCGGTACTTTCGGTGACATGCGCAGCGTTGCGGCCGTTGATGAAAACGTTCGGGGAACAACCGGGCTGCTCGATCTGCCCTGTGGGTGAGCCAAAAGTCGAACCGAAATCCTCGCCCAGACCGGGCAGGGCGCTGGCGCCCAGGCCAACGACCATGAGCAGCAGAAAACCACCCAACCCGCCCGTACAGACCATGAACGATGCGGCTGTAACCAGCGCCAGTCCCGCAACCGCGCCGGCAAGGAACCCTGTGAGGGCCGAGGTGTGCTCGATGTCGTCGCCCCAGCGTGCTGCTTCGAACATGGCAACTACCCCCGGGCAACGGCTGGCGCGCTGGTGATGTTGGCCAGCATGGCATCGAAGGTGATCAACCAGTTGGCCAAGGGCTCTTGATCGGGGTCGACGACGGTGGTGAGCGTGAGCGCCTGAGCTTCCTGGCCAACACGTTCAGGCACCAGAATCATCACCGCTCGACAGTGGCGGGCCTCAGGGCCATTGGTGAAGCGGTAGTCGAGATTGAGCGCGTCGTGCCCCGCCAAGGTGCAGGGGTGCTTGCGGATAAGGGTGACTTCCGTATGGCGCTGACGTGCCTCTGCCAGATGCTGTTCAAGCAGATGGTCGAGTGTTTGCCCTTGTGCAACGCTTTGGCGTTTTGCCGTCAGGGTGACCTGGTGCGGCCCCAGTTGCAGCGTGGTGGTGGACTCGTGGAGGTTCAGGCCTTGCGGCATGACCAGGCGCAACCCGGCAACGTGCAGTTCGTTGTGATCGGCTACCAGTGGCAAAGGTTGGGCGAGTTCTGCAAGTGTTGCCGCTTGCAAGGCCGCTTCAGCGGCGGCCTGTCGTTCTGCTTCTTCCTGGGCGAGTGCTTGAGCGGCTTCGCGCCTTTGTGAGAGGCGGTCGTAGATGTTCCCTTTAATCATGGCCTACCGCCCTTGTTCGACGGTGCCGAGACGGCCATGCGCAGTATTGCAATACTCATATCAGACTTATCTCCCTGACAGTATGGCCAGCCCGTCAATGCGGTGCTCCGTGCTCTGGCCTTGAAACGGGGGAAAGTAAATACTTCGGGAGACTGAGCTGTCAACGTGCGGGCACCCAGCAAAATCGCCGCTTTCATGGAGGTTGCGTGAGGTCGGATTGCCGCATTTGCTACGGTTCAAGCGATGTTGTGCCCACCACGATAGGGGAGGGGGGAGGGCGAATTTCAGAAGGGTCTGTAGGATGAATCACCGCAGGTGGTGCTGTTCAAACCAACACAATCCGCTGCCCACCCACATCCCGCGCATAGCGCTCCAGCACCTGCCGGCACACCCCGACCACCTCATCCACCAGCGCCACCCCGGTCTGCCAGGCCACCACCAGTTCCAGGCTCGGCGGCGGCTGCAAGCCTTCGAGCAGCACCAGTTCGCCCCGGCTCAGTTCGGCGTCCACCAGCGCGGGCGGCAGCGCACCAATGCCGAAGCCGTCGCGCAACAGCCGTGTGATCGCCGCCACCGAGTTCACGCAGTTGAGCCGTGGGGTTTCGGCCCCTGCGGCCTGCAACAGGCTGAGCACTTCCTGGTGCGGCCGTGAGTTCTTCGAGAACGTGACGATCCGCTCACGCCCAAGCTCGGCCAGCGAGGCGTAGTCGCGGTGTTGGGCTGAGCCGGCCGCCACCACCCAGCCCATCGGGTAGCGCGCCAGGTCCAGGCTGCGGATCGACTGTTCGCGCAGCAGGTCGGTTTGCAGGATCACGTCGAGAAAGCCTTTTTGCAGCTGTTCGCGCAAGTTCAGTGCAGTATCGGCCACCAGCTCGATTTCCACCTGGGGGTAGCGTTCGCTCAACTCGGCCACCAGCGCACTCATCCAGGTGTGGATCACGGTGTCCATCACGCCAAGGCGGATGCGCCCGACCTTGGCCCGGTCGCTGTCCAGCGACTGTTTCATGGCCTTGGCGGTGTCGAGCATGCGCTCGGCATACTCCAGCACCTTGCTGCCCTCCGGGGTCAGGCTGACGCCGCGTGAATCGCGCAGCAGCAGCTTGACGCCCAGGTCGGCTTCCAGTGCCGCGATGCGGCTGGAGACCGACGCCTGGGTGGTGAAAAGTTTCTCGGCGGTGAGGCGGAAGCTCTTGAGCCGGGCGACCCAGACGAAAGTTTCGAGGAAGCGTAGGTTCATGATCAGTTTTTCTTGTTCCAGACCGGCGGTTTTTCTCGTTGGACTCGGGCGCTGCGGGCTCTGAACATGACGCACAGGCCGCGACGCCAGACGTCGCCCATAAAACAATACCAACAAGCCGAGGCAAGCATGAACCCAAGCGGCGTGCAGCAACAGGTGCAATCCCCACCTTCGACCGGGCCGTTCGCCTGGTACCGCGACATCGACTCCCAGCAACGGCGCACGTTCTGGAGCTGCAAGATCGGCTATGGCCTGGATGGCATGGACACCCAAATGCTCAGCTTCGTCATCCCTACGCTGATCATGCTGTGGGGCATCACCACGACCGAAGCCGGGCTGATCCACACCAGCACCCTGATTGCGTCGGCTATCGGCGGCTGGGTCGCCGGCATCCTCTCCGACCGCATCGGCCGCGTGCGCACCTTGCAACTGACGGTGCTGTGGTTCGCCTTTTTCACCTTCCTCTGCGGCTTCGCCCAGAACTACGAACAGTTGCTGATCGCCCGGACTCTTATGGGCTTTGGCTTTGGCGGCGAATGGACCGCCGGCGCGGTGCTGATCGGTGAGGTGATCCGCGCCCAGGACCGTGGCAAGGCGGTGGGCATGGTGCAGTCCGGCTGGGCCATCGGCTGGGGCCTGACGGCGATCCTTTATGCGCTGCTGTTCTCCTGGCTACCGGCGGAGCAGGCGTGGCGCGCGCTGTTCCTGCTGGGGCTGGTGCCGGCCATTTTCGTGATTTTCGTCCGGCGCCTGGTCAAAGACCCTGAGGTGTATCGCCAGGCCAAGGCGGTGCAGAGCGCCGAGGCGCCCTCGCAGTTCTACGAGATCTTCGCCCCCGGCATGCTCTGGACCACAATACGTGCGTCGCTGCTGACCACCGGTGCGCTGGGGGGGTACTACGCCATCACCTCGTGGCTGCCGACCTTCCTCAAGAACGAGCGCGGCTTGAGCGTGCTGGGTACCGGTGGCTACCTGGCGATGGTGATCGTCGGCTCCTACATCGGCTATGTGGTCAGCGCTTACCTGTCTGACATTCTGGGGCGCAAGAAGAACTTCATCCTGTTCGCCGTGGGCTCGTTCATCATCGTGCTGCTGTACACCCAGATGCCGGTCAGCGATGGCGTGATGCTGTGGCTGGGTTTCCCGCTGGGCTTTTTTGCCTCGGGCATCTTCAGCGGCATGGGGGCCTTCCTCACCGAGCTGTTCCCCACCCGTATCCGTGGCTCGGGGCAGGGCTTCTGCTACAACATCGGCAAGGTCATCGCCGCGATGTTCCCCTTGCTGATCGGCCTGCTTGGCCAGAAGGTGCCGCTGGGGCTGGGCATTGGCGGGTTCGCCGCGGTGTCGTACGGTGTGGTGATTCTGGCAGCCTTGAGCCTGCCGGAAACCCGCGGCAAACACCTCCAGGCGCGTTAAGGTAGGCACATGAACATCGACACGGGAGCACGCCAGGTGAAACGCCTGCGACTCAATTGCGACATGGGTGAAAGCTTCGGCAGCTGGCGCATGGGCCTGGACGCCGAGGTAATGCCCTACATCGACTGCGCCAACATCGCCTGCGGCTACCATGCCGGCGACCCCGGCACCATGCGCCGTACCGTGGCCCTGGCCCTGCAGCATGGCGTGACCATCGGCGCCCACCCGGCGTACCCGGACCTGGTCGGCTTCGGCCGACGCTCCATGGCCTGCAGTGCCGAGGAAATTCGCGATCTGCTGCACTACCAGATCGGCGCTCTTGACGGTATCTGCAAGGTCCAGGGTGGCCGGGTGGCCTACATCAAGCCCCATGGCGCGCTGTACAACGACATGATGGCCGACCCGCTCAAGCTGCGTGCCGTGCTCGAAGCCGTGGCGGCGTATGACGCTGGCTTGCCCTTGATGCTCATGGCCACTGCCGACGACAGCGTCGCACAAGCCTTGGGTGACGAGGTTGGCGTGCCGCTGTGGTTCGAAGCGTTCGCCGACCGCGCCTATACCGCCAGCGGCCATTTGCTGTCGCGGCGCCTACCGGGTGCGGTTCATCACGATTCGACCCTGGTGGTCGAGCAGGCCTTGCGCCTGGCCCGTGGTGAAACGCTGGTGGCCCACGATGGCAGTGCCTTGCGCCTGCACGCCAGTACCCTGTGCGTGCATGGTGACAATGACAGCTCGGTGGCGGCGGTGCGGCAGATCCGCCAGGCCCTCGATGCGCTGGGGCCGGCATGAAGCTGCGTATCGAAGTGGTTGCGATCGACAGCCTGATGGTGCGCCTGTTCGACCGGATCGACGAGGCCAACATGCCGTGGCTGCTCGCCGCGAGCCACCGCTTGAGTGCCGCCTTCGGTGAGCACCTGGTGGACCTGGTACCGTCCTACACCACGCTGATGGTGCAGTTCGATATGCCGCCAGGGCAGGCGAGGGCGTTGATCGACCAGGCGCTGGAGGGGCTGCAGCCAGACGCGGGCGCCAGCGGTCGCCGGCACGAGATTGCCGTGTGGTACGACGCCAGTGTCGGCCCTGAGCTGCCGCTGCTGGCCGCACGCAGCGGCTTGAGCGAGCAAGAGGTGATCCGCCTGCACAGTGAGCGTGAGTACCCGGTGTTCGCCCTTGGCTTCGCTCCGGGGTTCGGTTTCATGGGGCTGGTGGACGAACGCCTGGCATCCCCGCGGCTGAGCACTCCGCGCAAGCGCGTGGCGGCCGGCAGTGTCGGCATTGCCGAGCGCCAGACTGCGGCCTATCCCGCCGTGTCGCCTGGCGGCTGGAACCTCATAGGGCGCACTCCGGTTCGCCTGTTCGACCACGAGCGTGAAGGCTACAGCCTGCTGCAGCCGGGCGATCGGGTGCGCTTCGTGGCGGTGTCCCATGCCGAGTTCCTGGCATTGGGTGGTGACGACAGCCCGTTGGAGGCACAGGCATGACGCAATTGAAAATCGAAGCCAGCACCGCCTTGTGCCAGTTGCAGGATGCCGGGCGCTTTGGTGTGCGGCAC
The DNA here is from genome assembly GCF_044143025.1 of Pseudomonas sp. TR47. Lineage (NCBI taxonomy): Bacteria > Pseudomonadati > Pseudomonadota > Gammaproteobacteria > Pseudomonadales > Pseudomonadaceae > Pseudomonas > Pseudomonas sp. TR47. The sequence continues at coordinate 8,144 of NZ_JBHFCS010000010.1, forward strand.
CTGGGGGTGACCCAGGGCGGTGCGCTGGATTGGGTGGCGATGAATTGGGCCAACTGGCTGCTGGGCAACCCGTTGGGTGCGCCGGTGGTCGAGGTGGCGCTGGGCGGCTTCACGGGAGTGGCCGAGCAGGATTGCGTACTCGCCCTGGCCGGTGCCGACCTGGATGCTCGTGTCGATGACCAGCCGCTGGCACCCTGGCGCAGCTTTGCCTTGGCCAAGGGCCAGCGGCTGACCTTGAAGCAACCGAAGCAGGGCGTGCGTGCTTATCTTGCGGCGCCGGGCGGGTTTCAAGGTGAAGCCGTGCTGGGGAGCTGCGCTACTGTTGTGCGTGAAGAGCTGGGCGGTATCGATGGGCGAGGGACCGCGCTGGGCAAAGGGCAATTGTTGGCGTTTGCCGGCACGCAGCCGGCCCTGCGCGAAGTGCCAGAGGTGCTGCGGCCCCGTTATCGGCAAAAGCCCGTGCTCGATCTGGTCATGGGCGCGCAGATCGGTGATTTCAGCGGTATGAGCCTGTTCGAGGCGTTCAATCGTGACTGGACGCTGGACAGCCGTGGCGACCGCATGGGCATTCGTTTGCTCGGGCCGCAGCTTGTTTATCAGGGCGCGCCGATGATTTCGGAGGGTATTGCGTTAGGGGCGGTGCAGGTGCCCCCGGACGGGCAGCCGATCGTGCTGCTCAATGACCGGCAGACCATCGGTGGCTATCCGCGGCTGGGGGCGTTGACGCCGTTGGCGTTGGCGCAGTTGGCCCAGTGCATGCCGGGGGCGGCGGTGCGGTTCAGGGCGGTGGTGCAGGAAGAGGCCTGGCGGGAGCAGCAGGCTTGCCTGAACGGTTGGCGGTGACGCTACCGGCGCTACCGCCGGTAAGCCGGCTCCCGCGGGTACCCCACAAGGCTCAAATGCTTAGTTGTAACTGTGGGGCTTGCCGGCGATAGGGTCGGTACAGGCCAAACTACTTGGACAGATACCGCATGCCATCCTCCAACCCTTGCAAGGTCAGCGGATACATCTTGTCCTCGATCAGGTCACGCACCAGGTGTGTCGATGCGGTGTAATCCCAGGCCTGTTTCGGATACGGGTTGATCCAGATGATCTTCTTGAATTTCTCCATGAAGCGCTGCATCCACACATACCCGGCCTCTTCGTTCCAGTGCTCCACACTGCCACCGGGCTGGGTGATCTCGTAGGGCGCCATGGCCGCGTCGCCGACGAACACCACCTTGTAGTCATCGCCGTATTTGTGCAGCAGATCGAAGGTGGAGAAGCGCTCCGAAGTACGCCGCAGGTTGTTCTTCCACACTGATTCATAAACGAAGTTGTGGAAGTAGTAGTACTCCAGGTGCTTGAACTCGGTCTGGCAGGCCGAGAACAGCTCTTCGCAGACTTTGACGTGGGCATCCATCGAGCCGCCGATGTCGAACAGCAACAGCAGCTTGACCGTGTTGCGCCGTTCGGGGCGCATCTGGATATTCAACAGCCCGGCGTCACGTGCGGTATGGTCGATGGTGCCGTCGATGTCCAGCTCTTCGGCGGCACCTTCGCGGGCGAACTTGCGCAGCCGGCGCAGGGCCAGCTTGATGTTGCGCGTGCCCAGCTCGACCTGGTCGTCGAGGTTCTTGTACTCGCGCTGGTCCCAGACCTTCACCGCCTTGCCCTGGCGTTTGCCGGCGTCGCCCACGCGGATGCCTTCAGGGTTGAAACCGCCAGAGCCGAATGGGCTGGTACCGCCGGTGCCGATCCACTTGTTGCCACCGGCGTGGCGTTCCTTCTGCTCTTCCAGGCGTTTCTTGAACTCCTCGATCAGTTTGTCCAGGCCGCCCAGTGACTGGATCTGTGCGCGTTCCTCATCCGTCAGCGAGCGCTCGAACTCCTTGCGCAGCCAGTCTTCAGGGATCAGTGCTTCGAGGTGCCGGTCGAGGTTTTCCAGGCCTTTGAAGTAGGCCGAGAAAGCCCGGTCGAACTTGTCGAAATGGCGCTCGTCCTTCACCAGGATGGCCCGTGCCAGGTAGTAGAACTCGTCCATGTCGGCGAACACCACGCGCTGTTGAAGGGCGTTGAGCAGGTCGAGCAGTTCGCGCACCGACACCGGCACCTTGGCCGCACGCATTTCGTTGAACAGGTTGAGCAGCATGGCCAGCTCCTGTCAGCGGTTGCCGCGCCGGCTCATGAAGGCCAGGCGTTCGAGCAGTTGAACGTCCTGCTCATTCTTCACCAGGGCGCCGGCCAGCGGCGGAATCGCCTTGGTCGGGTCGCGTTCGCGCAATACCGCTTCGCCGATGTTGTCGGCCATCAACAGCTTGAGCCAGTCGACCAGCTCGCTGGTGGAGGGCTTTTTCTTCAGGCCCGGCACCTTGCGCACGTCGAAGAACACGTCAAGCGCTTCGCTGACCAGCGATTGCTTGATGTTGGGGTAGTGCACATCGACGATCTGTTGCAGGGTGTCGCGGTCCGGGAAGGCGATGTAGTGGAAGAAGCAACGGCGCAGGAACGCGTCGGGCAGTTCTTTTTCATTGTTCGAGGTAATGATGATGATCGGGCGTTGCTTGGCCTTGATGGTCTCGTCGATTTCGTAGACGTAGAACTCCATCTTGTCGAGTTCCTGCAACAGGTCGTTGGGGAACTCGATGTCGGCCTTGTCGATTTCGTCGATCAGCAGGATCACCCGCTCCTCGGCCTCGAAGGCTTCCCAGAGCTTGCCCTTTTTCAGGTAGTTGCGCACATCGTGGACTTTTTCAGTGCCCAGCTGGGAGTCGCGCAGGCGGCTGACCGCGTCGTACTCGTAAAGGCCCTGGTGGGCCTTGGTGGTGGATTTGATGTGCCAGGTGATCAGGCGGGCGCCGAAGGAGGCGGCCAGCTGTTCGGCAAGCATGGTCTTGCCGGTGCCTGGCTCGCCCTTGACCAGCAGTGGGCGTTCGAGGGTGATGGCCGCGTTGACCGCCAGTTTCAGGTCGTCTGTGGCGACGTAGTCGCGGGTGCCTTCGAACTTCATCGGGAGTGTCCTCTGCGGGGGCCAGTACAGGTACGGCATGTCTTCATTGGTTGTCAGCGACTATACCCCGGCCCCAGGCGGCTGCAAACGCAGACCGGGTATTCAGTCCCTGAATGGCTCGTCACGCCTGTTCAGTCGGAATCGGGCGCAGGTTGCTCATAGCGTGCATTGAACGCCTGGACAAACCCGTTGCGCAGAATCTGCAAAAACGCCTCGAAGGCGCTGATGTTCTGTTGGCGCACGCTGCCGCTGAGTTCCACACGGGTGGCGAATTGGTTTTTCGGCTGGTTCTTCAGCACCGTTTCGCTGGCCCCGACCAGCGCTTCCCACACCGAGCGGAAAAAGCCCTTGTTCTTGTCCTCGATGTCCTGCTGCCAGTTGAATACGTCCACGTCGCGCAGCAACGGCTTGATATAGCCATTGAGCCGGCCGTTTTCCGCCTGGGCCTCGATCACCACATCGCCGTGCCCGGCATTGAAATCGAACTTGCCATAGGCACTGGCGAAGTCGTTCAGCCTGCGCAGCTCCATGCCGGTCGCGCGCAGCCGGAACTCGAAATCATCGAAGTCGCTGAACGGGTCGAAGGTCGCGCGGCTCTGCACCCTGGCATCGCCCAACAGCAGGGCTTTAGCCTCGAAGCTGGCGTCGCGCCGGCCTTTGTCGTCCCGTACGTTGGTCAGGTTGCGGATATTGGCGTCGAGCCGGGTGGCCTTGAGGTCGACCGGCGGCTTGGAGTTGAAGTTGTGGAAGGTCAGCGTGCCGTCATCGATGCGCACATCGTTGAGGGTGATCGGCAGCAGTTTTTCCAGCTGCTGGCGCCAGTCTGTACCCTGACCGGTCTGCGAGGCCTGTTTGTTGCCGCCGTCGACGAAGTTGAGCACCGGTCGTAAAAAGGTGACTTCGGCCACTACAGCATGGTCATACCACAGCGCTTGCCAGCTCACCGAGAGGTCGATCAGTGGCGCATCGAGCAGCGGCACCGGAACCTTGCCGCTGGTCTTGACGATCTTCAGCCCATTGATCTGGTAGGCCCCGCGCCACCAGGCCAGTTCCACGTCCGTGACCTGGCCACGGTACTCCCCCATGTCCGCCAGCTTGTCGTTGAGGTAGTCGCGCACCAGGTAAGGCAGCGCCAGGTGCAGGGCCACCAACAGCACGACCAGGCTGGCCAGGCCGACCAGTGGCCAGCGATAACGGGCTTTCATCGCAGTGATCTCCAAGGCGGGTTGTGCGGTTGACCGCAGGCCGCCCGGGCGAGTTCGAACGGGCTTTACGGGCCAACGGGGCAGGCTTACCCTTTAAGCCTTTCCCCGCCACTTCATGCCAAGGACCCTGCCATGAGCCGTATCTACGCAGACAACGCCCATTCCATCGGCAATACGCCGCTGGTGCAGATCAACCGCATCGCCCCGCGCGGTGTGACCATCCTGGCCAAGATCGAAGGGCGCAACCCTGGGTACTCGGTCAAGTGCCGTATCGGCGCGAGCATGGTCTGGGACGCCGAGGGCAGCGGCAAGCTCAAGCCCGGCATGACCATCGTCGAGCCCACCTCGGGCAACACCGGCATTGGCCTGGCCTTCGTCGCCGCCGCCCGTGGCTACAAACTGGTCCTGACCATGCCGGCCTCGATGAGCCTGGAGCGTCGCAAGGTGCTGAAGGCCCTGGGCGCCGAGCTGGTATTGACCGAGCCTGCCAAGGGCATGAAAGGCGCGATCGAGAAGGCCAACGAGATCGTCGCCTCGGACCCGGCGCAGTACTTCCTGCCAGGCCAGTTCGACAATCCGGCCAACCCGGCCATTCATGAAAAGACCACCGGCCCGGAAATCTGGAACGACACCGACGGTGCGGTCGACGTGCTGGTGGCCGGTGTCGGCACCGGTGGCACCATCACCGGCGTGTCGCGCTATATCAAGCACACCCAGGGCAAGTCGATCCTCTCGGTGGCGGTCGAGCCTGTGGCCTCGCCGCTGATCAGCCAGACCCTGGCCGGTGAGGAGCTCAAGCCCAGCCCGCACAAGATCCAGGGCATCGGCGCCGGCTTTGTGCCGAAGAACCTTGACCTGTCGATCGTCGACCAGGTCGAGACCGTGACCGATGAAGAGGCCAAGGCGATGGCCATCCGCCTGATGCAGGAGGAGGGCATCCTTTGCGGCATTTCTTGTGGCGCGGCGATGGCTGCTGCGGTGCGGCTGGCGGAAAAGCCAGAGATGCAGGGTAAGACCATCGTCGTAATCCTGCCCGACTCCGGCGAGCGCTACCTGTCGAGCATGCTGTTCGCCGACATGTTCAGCGAGCAGGAGAACCAGCAGTAAGCGGCAAGCGGCAAGCTGCCCCTGCGCTTGGGTTTATTGCAAAATCTTCATGAGTGAGTTCCCGCCCGGGTTGTTTTTACCTGGGCGTGATGGGTTTATGATGGCAGGATGATTTTTGATGGGGGCAGGCAGCGCTGGCCTGCTCCCTTTCCAAGGAGTGTTGCATGACCTTTTCCTTCGTCGCCAAGGCAGGTGTCCTGCTGGTTTTTTTTGGCAGCGTGCTGTTCGTCCACCTGCGCGGCAAGGCGCGATTGCCAGTCCTGCGCCAGTTCGTCAACCATTCTGCGCTGTTCGCACCCTATAACAGCCTGATGTACTTTTTCTCCGGGGTGCCGTCCAAGCCGTACCTGGACCGCCAGCGTTTCCCTGAGCTGGACGTGCTCAAGGACAACTGGCAGCAGATCCGTGAGGAGGCCATGCGCCTGTTCGATGAGGGCTACATCCGCGCCGCCGAAAAAGACAATGACGCAGGCTTCGGGTCGTTCTTCAAGAAGGGCTGGAAGCGTTTCTACCTGAAGTGGTACGACAAACCGCTGCCGTCGGCCGAGGCGTTGTGCCCGAAGACCGTCGAGCTGGTCAGCGCCATCCCCAACGTCAAAGGCGCGATGTTCGCCCTGCTGCCCGGCGGCAGCCATCTCAACCCGCACCGCGACCCCTTCGCCGGCTCGCTGCGCTATCACTTGGGGTTGTCTACGCCGAACTCCGACGACTGCCGCATCTACGTCGACGGCCAGGCCTACGCCTGGCGTGATGGCGAGGACGTGATGTTCGACGAGACCTACGTGCACTGGGTCAAGAACGAAACCGACGTCACCCGGGTGATCCTGTTCTGCGACATCGAACGCCCGCTCAGCAACCCGCTGATGGCCCGCATCAACCGCAAGGTCAGCGCCTTCCTGGGCCGCGCCACTGCACCGCAGAACACCGATGACGAGCGGGTGGGCGGGATCAACCAGGCTTATGCCTGGAGCAAGCGCTTCAGCAACAGGATCAGCACCCGCGTGAAGCAGTTCAAGCGTGCCAACCCCAAGGCCTACCGCATCCTGCGGCCGGTACTGGCGGTGGTTGTGGCGTACCTGCTGTATCGCTGGTTGTTCTGAAGTTTCGGTGCCTGCAGGGCCCTATCGCCGGCGACAGGGCCCAACAGGCATCACAGAAGCCAGCTATTGTCCTGGCCCTGATTCACCGCTATATTCCACAGCATTCACCTCCCCGAAGACCTGCTCATGCCTGCCATCCTGTCCACCGCAAGCTTTGCCATCGCGCCAGTCGCGGGCGGGGCCGTGCGTGGCAGTCAGCAGCCGGCCATGATCAGTCATTACCCACCACCTGTCAGTGGCGTTGTAGGCGGCGTAGCTCCGCCTCGCTGCGTGGTTGTGCCGGGCTAACCGGCCTTTGGCCGCATCCCGTCACACGCGCAACCTACTGAACACGGTCGGCGGCTTCCCTAACTGAAGTTCACGCCCACCGTTCGGCTTATCTGCCCGAATACAGGTGCATGCATGTCTGTCTTTTCCAAAGCATCCGTGGCCTCGGCGGCCACTACCAGCCTGTTCGTCCTGCTGTGGAGCAGTGGCGCCATCGTCTCCAAACTTGGCCTGGCCCATGCCAGCCCGTTTGCTTTCCTGCTGCTGCGCTCAGCGCTGGCACTCGCCGGGTTGCTGCTGATCGGCCCGTTGCTGGGCCTGCGCTGGCCGCGCACACGTGGGGCGATGTTGCGAGCCCTTGGCACCGGCTGCGTGTTGCTCGGTGCCTACCAGATCTTCTACCTGCTGGCGCTCAATACCCACGTTACCCCCGGCGTGATGGCCACGGTGATGGGAGTACAACCGATCCTCACTGTGGTGCTGATGGAGCGCCAGCGCTCCTGGCGCCGGCTGTTCGGTCTGGGCCTGGGGCTCGGCGGGCTGGTGATGGTGGTCTATCAGGGTATCAACCTCGGCGGAGTGTCGCTGGCCGGGATGCTGTTTGCCTTGCTGGCGCTGGGCAGCATGAGCTTTGGCTCGATCCTGCAAAAACGCATCACCGACAACCCCATGGGCACGCTGGGCCTGCAGTATCTGGCGGGGTTTGCCATGTGCGCTGTGTTCGCGCCGCTGCAGCCACTGCACGTTGCATGGGGCAGCAGTTTCATTGGTGCGCTGCTGTGGATGGGGCTGGTGGTTTCGCTGCTGGCGACCATGCTGCTGTACCGCCTGATCGCCAAAGGTAATCTGGTCAACGTCACCAGCCTGTTCTACCTGGTGCCAGCGGTGACTGCGGTGATGGACTTCCTGATCTTCGGTAATCGCCTGGCACCGCTCAGCCTGCTGGGAATGGGGCTGATTGTGGTCGGTTTGCTGTTCGTGTTCAGCAAGCCTGCCAGTCGCATGGCCCAAGCATAGGCCGTCAGCGAAACTCTTCGGGGATGGCGTGGCGCAGCACGCCTTCCTCGAAGTCCAGGGTGCCGGCTTCGCGCTGCGTCAGCAGGTAGTAGAGCAGGGTGTCGAGTGAGCGCGAAGGCGGGACTTCGACGGCCAGCATCCTGACCGCTTTTTCGACTTCGCTGGGGCAGCCGAAATCTTCGAGTGCCGCACGAACCTGCTCCAGATCACCGCCTGCCTTCACAAGAACGCGAAATACCGAAGCGCCGCCACTGTGCAGCAAGCCTTCGAACCAGGATTGCTCGCCCTCTTCGCTGATGCTGATGGTGTCGCCAGGTGCGATGCCGTAGGCGTAGAAGGGGATGCTGTCGACCTGGTAGCCAGCCGCGGTGCGTTTTGCCCAGAGGCCTTCGACCGATGCGGGTGGGTAGCCTTGGGCATCCTGCTCCAGGCGCCAGAGCACGATCTTGTAGGCTGGGGTTTGCTCGGGGGGCATGGGGCGTTACGTGTCGTGAGGGCTGCTTATCGTAATGCCCTTTGGCGTTGTTGTCTGTACTGGCCCTATCGCCGGCAAGCCGGCTCCTACAGAGTGCTGTATCAGGCCTGAGCGCGGCGCGCGGGCTTGAGCACGAGCCACAGCGCGGCAGCGATCAGCAGGCCGCCATACAGGTGGCCCATCGACAGCGATTCGTCCAGCAGCCACGCGCCCCACAGCACCCCGAAGACCGGAATCAAGAAGGTCACGGTACTGGCTTTGACCGGGCCAATCTCGGCCAGCAGGCGGAAGTACAGGATGTAGGCGAAGGCCGTGCACACAAGGCCCAGGCCCAGCAGCGACAGCCACACCTGCCAGCCGCCCCAGCTGGCAGGCGGCTGGGTCAGCGCACTCCAGGCGAACAGTGGCGTCATCATCAGCGTGGCGCCGAGCATGCTGCCCAGCGCCGAGAGGCGGCTGTCCAGGCCGCTGATCCAGCGCCGCGCCAGAAAGCCTGCGAAGCCATAGCAGGTGGTTGCCGCCAGGCAGGCCAGGGCGCCTTGCAGCAGTGCCATGTCCAGTGCCACCGGGCCCGCGCCACTGAGAATGCCGACACCGAACAGGCCAAGGAAGATGCCGCACAATTTGGGCAGGGTCATGGCCTCGCGGAAGAACAGTGCGCCGATCAGCACCCCCATCAGTGGCGTGGTGGCGTTGAAAATCGCCGAATACCCCGCCGGCAGTACCTGGGCTGCCACCGAATAGAAGGTGGCGGGGATGCCTGAGTTGATCATGCCCAGGACCAGGCAAGCGCCGAGTTTGCCCTCGAAGTTCCAGCGTACGCGGGCTGCGGCGAGTATGGCGATCAGGCCGAGGCAGGCGATGGACACGCGAAAGAAGGCGGTAGGCACGGTGCCCAGCTCGGGGGCGATGATGCGCATGAACAGAAAGCTCGCCCCCCAGACGGCGGCAAGGGTCAGCAGGCGGGTCAGGGCGATGGGGCTCACGGTGGTCTCCGGGTACAGGGCAGGGCGCGAGTGTACGCGATGGCGCACGGGCGGTTCTTGTCCTTTCTTGCGGTGCAAGCCGGTAGAGGCTCCGCAAAGTTGCACAGGCGACTAAGCTGTCTAACTCACCCCGCACCGAGGTGTCCTGCATGACCCAGCACTGGCCGGCCGGCGAAATCGCCCGGATGATCCTCGATGGCTTCGACGACTACCGCGAACACTTTCGCCGCATCACCCTGGGCGCCCGCGAGCGCTTCGAGCAGGCGCGCTGGCAGGACATCCAGCGGGCAGCGGCGGCGCGGATCAACCTCTATGAGCAGAAGGTCGGTGAGGTCAACGGCTGGCTGCGTGACGGGTTCGATGAAGAAGTGCTGCTGGAGGTCGAACAGTGGCCCTTGGTGAAAAGTGCCTATATACGCCTGATCGACCCGCGGCTGGACGATGAGCTGTCGGAGACTTGGTACAACTCTTTGTTCTGCAGCCTGTTCAGCCATGACCAGATCAGCGATGGCTGCATGTTCATCCACACCACCCGGCCGTCGATACGCAGCCACGAGCGCGCTGCCCAGACCCGCACCTATATGCCCGATGGCAGCCTCAAGAGCGTGTTGCGGGCTATCTTGCGCGACTATGCGTTCGACTACGGTGACCTCGAGAGCGACCTGTCGCGCCTTGAAGAGCAACTGCGCGACTGCCTGCCAGACTGGGTATGCAAGGACCCGGCCCTGGCCGTGGAGTTGTTCGTGCCGGTGCTGTACCGCAACAAGGGTGCTTACCTGGTGGGCCGGCTGTACAACAGCGATGAACAGTGGCCCCTGGTGATCCCGCTGCTGCACCGCGAAGGCCATGGCATCGAGGCGGATGCGCTTATCACCGACGAGGCCGAGGTATCGATCATCTTTTCCTTCACCCGTTCGTACTTCATGGTCGACGTGCCGGTGCCGGCCGAGTTCGTCAATTTCCTCAAGCGCATACTGCCAGGCAAGCACATTGCCGAGCTGTACACCTCGATCGGTTTCTACAAGCACGGCAAGTCGGAGTTCTATCGCGCGCTGATCAACCACTTGGCCAGTACCGACGACCGTTTCATCATGGCACCCGGTGTGCGCGGTATGGTGATGAGTGTGTTCACCTTGCCGGGCTTCAATACCGTATTCAAGATCATCAAGGACCGCTTTTCGCCGTCCAAGACGGTCGACCGTGCCACGGTGATCGACAAGTACCGCCTGGTGAAGAGTGTCGACCGGGTCGGGCGCATGGCCGATACCCAGGAGTTCGCCGACTTTCGTTTCCCCCGGGCCAAGTTCGAGCCTGAGTGCCTGGCCGAGTTGCTGGAGGTGGCGCCGTCCACCGTGGCTGTGGAAGGCGATACGGTGCTGGTCCGCCATTGCTGGACCGAACGGCGCATGATCCCGCTCAATCTGTACCTGGAGCAGGCCAGCGAAGGCCAGGTGCTCGAAGCGCTGGAGGATTATGGCCTGGCCATCAAGCAGTTGGCCGCAGCGAACATCTTTCCAGGCGACATGCTGCTGAAGAACTTCGGGGTTACCCGCCATGGTCGTGTGGTGTTCTACGACTATGACGAGATCAGCTACCTGACCGAGGTGAATTTCCGCCATATCCCACCGCCGCGCTACCCGGAGGACGAGATGTCGGGGGAGCCGTGGTATTCGATCGGGCCGCACGATGTATTCCCGGAGGAGTTCCCACCGTTTCTGTTTGCCGATATGGGCCAGCGGCGTTTATTCAGCAGGCTGCATGGGGAGCTGTATGACGCGGATTACTGGAAGGGGCTGCAGGCATCTATCCGCGAAGGCAAGGTGATCGATGTGTTCCCGTATCGGCGCAAAGGGCGCTGAGGCGGGTTGTCGGGCGGACATCGATTGACCTGCCTATCCCTTAAGGCACTTGAGCTCACTGAAGTCGGTACGCACCTTGGCCAGCCGCCCCTGAAGATACTGCCGCTGGGCCGGGCTGCTCTGTTGCAGCAGGTCGATCAACAGGCTGCGTGTCTGTTGCTCGCTGTTCTCGAAGGCAGCGCGGTATTGCGCAGTCCACAGGCTTTCCTTGCGCTGCAGCAATTGCGCCAGGCGCGGTTCGAAGCTTTCGTCGCTGCGCTGGTTCATGGCCATCATCAGCTGTTGTTGCCAGTGCGCACGGTTGGCGATCCACTGGCGGTTCTGGTCGCCCAGCGCCTGTGCCCAGGTTTGTACGCGCTGGCGTTGTGCTGCGGTGAGTTCGCCGAACCAGGGTGTCAGGCGTTTTTCCATGCGCTCGGCGCGGCGGGCGACCTGTTTGGATAGGGGTGTATCGACGTATTTCTCTTGCCGTTCACTGATGTCTTCACGCAAAGCTTCGCCCAGCTGCGCGACCTGGGCATCGCTCATGCCGCGCAGCAGCTCGGCGGCCGACGGGGTGATGGCTTCTGCAACGCGACCGATCGCCTGCCGGGCTTCGTTCATGCGCTGTTGCAGCGCCTGGTCGGTCACTTGCCCCGCGGCGACCATGCTGCGTACGCGGTCGAGCCAGTCGAGGTACCCGGGCAGTTCGGTCGTGCAATGCCAGGCCAGGTGCTGCTTGAGCCGTTCGTCGAGCAACGACCTCTGGTCACGGTTCATGGCAAGGTAGTCGTCCAGCGACCACGGGACCAGCCGGTCGAGGTTGCGGTAGGCCAGGTCTATACGGCTGCAGGCCACCAGTGCCAGCGCAAATGCCGTGGCGATGATCAGGGCTTTGGACAGGCGTAGAAACATGTGCTGATCCCTTGCAGATGGCTGGCCACACGGTAGACGCGAGTACTCCACGACGGTTCCGCCGAATCAGCGGTCGGGCGGCGCGCTGGCTTCAGGTGTAGAATAGCCGTCTTGTCTTGAGGAACATCGGAAATGGCTCTGCTTGGGCGTTACAACAGTTTGCAAATCGTGAAACACGTGGACTTCGGCCTCTACCTGGACGGCGGCCCCGACGGCGAGATCCTGCTGCCCGGGCGCTACATCCCGAAGAACGCCGAAACCGAGGTCGATGACTGGCTCAACGTGTTCCTCTATCTGGACAGCGAAGACCAGCTGATCGCCACCACCGAGAAGCCCAAGGTGCAGGTTGGCGAATTCGCCAGCCTCAAGGTCAAGGACATCAACGGTGCGGGCATCTTCCTCGACTGGGGCCTGTCCAAGGACCTGCTGATGCCGTACTCGGAAGAGGCGCGGCCGCTGAAGATCGGCGACTACTGCGTGGTGCATGTCTACCTCGACAAGCGCACCCGGCGCATCACCGCCACTTCACGCCTGGACCGCTATCTGGACCGCACCCCGGCCGATTACCAGGTCGGTCAGCCGGTCGAGCTGCTGGTGGCGGGCGAAACGCCGATGGGCTTCAAGGCCATCATCAACAACCGTCATTGGGGCCTGATCCACAAGAATGAGATCTTCAAGTTCATGCGTTCGGGCATGCATGAGAAGGGTTTCATCAAGGAAGTGCGCCATGACGGCAAGATCGCGTTGAGCCTGCAACCGGTTGGCCAGGCGCTGGCGGACGGCTTGCATGAGCAGATCATGCAGCGCCTGGAGGCCGAAGGGGGTGTGTTGCCGGTGTGCGACAAGAGCGACCCAGAGGTGATCAGCCGCATGTTCAACGTCAGCAAGGGCAACTTCAAGAAGGCCATCGGCGCGTTGTTCAAACAGGGCCGGATCGTCATCCATGACGATCGCATCGAGCGGGCCTGAGGTCAGGCCTGCACGAATGTGCTGAAGTCGAGCTGCTCGCCGCCCGGTCGGGTGTCGCGCAGCAGCGAGTCACGGTCGGCGCTCAGCGCCAGGCTGATGGTCGAGCGGCGCTTGCCGGCATTGCGTACTTCCATCTGTTCCTGATGCGCCTTGAGGAAGTTGGTCGGGACCTTCAGGTGCTGCAGTTCGTCGCTTTCAGGGGTGTGCAGCAGCAGGTTGACCCAGTCGGGCTGGCCCTTGCGCAGCAGCGCCACCGGTACTTCGAACCACCACAGGTTGCGTTTGGGGTCGAGGATGGCGAACAGCGTGTTGGCACTGGTGAGCACCGGCTTGGCCAATGCTTCGTTGCGCCGGGCGATGGCGGCGGGTTTGTCGAGTTTCATGCAGGTTCCTGCGGTGTGACGCTATGAAGGGCTGCATTGTGAGGGGTGGCGGGTAGCGGAGCAAGGTTTGATGGCCCCGTCGTCGGCGTGCCGGCGATGGGGCCAGCTACCCTAGCGGCGAAGTGGCTGGCTCAACTCGGAGGACGCGCCATCGGCCGTGGTCACGGTGGCGGTAAAGCTGCGCACCCCATCGGCATTCTCCAGCCGCTGGGCAAACTGCGCCTGCCCCTTGGCATCGCTGTTCACCAGTACTTCCCCCAGGTACTGCTCAGCCTCCGTGCCTTGTGCCTGGGCATTGCCGAACAGCTCGACCCGCAGCAGGCTCGATGCCGGCCCCTGCACTTCGCCGCGCAGCACATTGTCGTTCAGGGCCAACAGCCGTGGTGCCTGCTGGTTATGGTTGGGCAGCGGCTGGCAGGGCTTGGGCTGGCCCTTGGCATCGCAGATCACGGCCTGGTCCTTTTTCGGCAGGTCGGCACCGACCCCGCGAGAGCCTACGTACAGTGCATGGGCCTGGGCTGGCACGCCAAAAACGATGGCGCCCGTGCGCTGATCCGGTACGCAAGAGCCGCCAGCTTCGCAGCGGCGGATATCCAGGCTGTTGCCCCAGATCCGGTTACCGGTCAGGCGCGTGGTGGTGACTTCCGGCTCCGGGCGCAGCGCCACGCCGATGCGGTTGCCGTGGATCAGGTTGCCGTCGAGGATATTGCCTTGGCCGGTGACGCTGACGCCGATCGAGTTGCCGCTGAAGGTATTGGCGCCCAGGTAGTTGCGCTTGCCCCAGTTGATCTGCAGGCCGTCGGAGTAGTTCTCGAAGCGGTTGCGTACCACGCTGTTGTCGTTGCCCAGCAGAATCTCGATGCCTTGGGACGGCTCCGGGTTGGCTGCAGTCGAACGGAACAGGTTGTCGGCCACCAGGTTGAACGCCGCGCCGCGGGTCAGCTCCAGGCCATCGCCATTGTCGATCAGCTGGTTGCGCAGCACCTTGTTGTTGACCGTGGTGGTGGCCGTGGGGTTACCGGCACCGTCATCGCCGGTCAGCATGATACCGGCACCGCCCTTGTTGGCGACGATGCGGTTGTCTTCGATGACGTTGTGGCTGGCGCGGTTGACCAGGATGCCGATGCAGAAGTTGCGCACTTCCAGGCCACTGAGGTGCACGCCCTGGGTGTCGCGCAGCACCAGCCCGGGGTTGGTCGTGGTGCGCACGTTGGTGCCGAACTGGCCGGGCAGGGCGCCGGGGCAGGTGCGTACTCCCTGGTCCTTGATATAGCCGGCGCCGTCGATCGCGACGTATTGGCCGTCGCGCGCCCAAGGCAGGCCGGTGATCTGCACCGGGCCTTTGATTTCAGGCAGGGCGCGGGTCGGCCGGATGACAAATGGCGCTTGGCCGACTGCGGCGATGTCGATGCGGTAGTGGCCGGGCTTCTGGTTGCTGGTTTCGATCGCCCAGCGCAGGGTGCCTGGCTGGCCGTCGTCGCTGTAGCGGTCGACCCGCAGGGTTTCGGTGGCCGGTGCGCCAGCGAGCGCGGGCAGGGGCAGCAGCGGCAGCAAGGCTGCCAGCAGGGGCATCAAACGCATGGGTGCAGGTTCCGTAAGCTGTTGTTTTTATAAGCATGCAACCTCTATAGGGCTGCCGTTTGCCCGCGATTCTAGGGCAGCAGGCCGGCATTGCGCAGACGTAGGTAGCCGATTCAGTGCGGTATTCGCCCGCAGATTTACCGCTCGGCTTGAGATTGCAAAAATGTTTGAAACTCCTGAACTGGCCGCTGGGTCCACCTTTTGTCGACACGGATCACGTGTCTCCATTTGCAGGAGATTTGCCATGAGCGGCACTAAAGACAAAGTCAAAGGTATGGCCAACGAAGCAGTGGGCAACATCAAGCAAGGTGTTGGCAAAGTCACCGACAATGACAAGCTGCGCGCAGAAGGCAAGGCCCAGGAAATCAAGGGCGAAGGGCAGCAGGTCAAGGGCGACGTCAAGGATGCTGTGAAAAAGCCTTGATCACGGTATGACTACAGCCCCGTCGCCAGCAGACGGGGATGGGGCTGTTGATCAAGACGGCGAATTTTTCTTCAAGTCCAGCAGGGAGCAGCACACCAGTCGCGTGGTCTATTAGACTTCCCTGATGTACTGATCAAGCGGCGAAAGGAGACGCTATGATTTTTCCCGACCTGGGTGGCCTGCCCCTTCACCGCATCCTGGTGCGCACCGTCAAGGAATTCCTTGACGACGAGATGTCCACCTACGCCTCTGCGCTTGCTTACCAGATGCTGTTTTCGTTGTTCCCGTTCCTGCTGTTCCTGATCGCACTGATCGGTTTTCTGCACCTGCCGGATTTCTTCTCGTGGCTGCGCATGCAATCGGAGCTGGTACTGCCGCCCCAGGCGTTGGAACAGGTCAACCCCGTCATCGATCAGTTGCAGCAGTCCAAAGGTGGCCTGCTGTCGGTGGGTATCGTCATCGCGTTGTGGACCGCCTCTGCAGGCGTACGGCTGATGATGAGTGCCATGAATGCCGCCTATGACGTGCCCGAAGGGCGCCCGGTGTGGAAGCGCATACCATTGTCGATTGTCTATACCGTCGGCATTGCCGGTATGCTGCTGGCGGCGGCAGCGTTGATGGTGCTGGGGCCTCAGGTGATGGAGTGGATCGCGGCTCAGATCGGCATGCAGGAAGTGATCGTCACGGTGTGGACGATCTTGCGGTGGCCGGCGATCATCATCCTGATGATGGTGGCGGTGGCGGTGATCTACTACGTGATGCCCGACGTGAAACAGAAGTTTCGCTTCATCACTCCAGGCTCAGTGCTGGCGGTGGTGGTCTGGATCATCGCTTCGCTGGCATTCGCTTACTATGTGAAGACTTTCGCCGACTACAACGCCATGTATGGCAGTATCGGTGCGATCATTGTATTGCTGTTGTATTTCTACATTTCTGCCGCCGTATTGTTGCTGGGCGCGGAGATGAACGCTGTGATCGAACATATGTCCGCTGAGGGCAAAGACCCTGGCGAAAAGGATTTCGAGGGCGATAAAGCCAAGGAAACCCTGACCGTGCTCGGCCATGAACATCCGGTCGAGCCCCAGCCTACCGAGCAGAACCCGCGATGATCCGTGACATCCTGAAGATGGGCGACGAGCGCTTGCTGCGCGTCGCAGCCCCGGTGCCAGAACACCTGATCGGCAGCGCCGAACTGCAGCAGTTGATCGACGACATGTTCGAAACCATGCGCCATGTCGGCGGCGTGGGGCTGGCCGCACCGCAGGTCGGCATCGACCTGCAACTGGTCATTTTCGGTTTCGAGCGCAGTGAGCGTTACCCCGATGCCGAGGCGGTGCCACAGACCATTCTCCTCAACCCGGTGATCACTCCGCTGTCCACCGAGATCGAGGAGGGGTGGGAAGGCTGTTTGTCTGTGCCTGGCCTGCGTGGGGTGGTGCCTCGCTACAAGCACATCAGCTATGAGGGCATCGACCCGCAGGGCAATCCGGTCAACCGGGTTGCCGACGGGTTTCATGCGCGCGTGGTACAGCATGAATGCGACCACCTGATCGGGCGGCTGTATCCTTCGCGGATTCAGGATTTCGCCAAGTTCGGTTACACCGAGGTACTGTTCCCTGGCCTGGACGCCAGCGACGACTGACCATGCACCATCGCCATCAGGCGTTTGCTGCGTTGATAGCGGGCCAGGCGTGACCCCAGCGCTTCAGGCAACCTGCTCGCCGGGGAGAAACCCAGACGTTGGTAAAAGGCTTCGAGGTCCGGGTGGCAGAACAGCCACGTTGGGCCGCGACCTTCGGCCAGTGCTGCGTTGACCAGGCGCGCGGCCACACCCTGGTTTCGCCACTCTGGGGCTACCAGCAGGCCGGTGAGCCACCGGCCACCGGCAACAGCGCTCAAGCTCAAGCCCGCAACGATTGCGCCGCTGCGCGCCACCCACAACTCACCGTCGCTGGCCGCACGCATGCGTGAGCCCTGCTGGCGATAGAAGTGGTCTAGCAGCCGCCGCTCAAGGTCGGTCAGTGGGGTGCAGAGGAGTGGCGTCATGGTATTCCGCTGGCAAACAGCTCTAGCCCAATGATTTCGGGCCATCAATCCGTTTCGCTTTGTCGCAGATTGTTGCAAAAGCTGCAAGGGTGAATGTCCGAGTTCGGGGTTCAACTATTCCAGGCCGGGAGTAGAATTTCACGTATCCCCCCTGGCAGTACGACAAAGCGGGATCGGTACTTCGTGTCATCTTCGCAGTTGATGACAACTTCTCCGCGCCATTGACGGCATATGAAGTCAATCGATCAGCTTGATTGATTTAAAGGCCAAACATCCATGAAACCATTACTGATTCTTGCATTGGTCGGTATGTCCTCGTTCGCCCTTGCCGATGAGGCCAAAGCCGTCTCCACCGAGCCTGTGGCCCAGCAGTACGACTACTCCATGAACCTTGACATCAAACGGGTGATCAACCTGTCGACCATCCCCAATGTCTGCGAAGTGGTGCCTGCGACCATGACCTATGAAGACCATCAGGGCCAGGTGCACACCATTCAGTACCGCGCCATGGGCGAAGGTTGCCAGCAGGGTTGATGCTCCTGCGTTAGCGGCCTTTTCGCACCGGGCAGTAGCGAAGAGGCTGCTTTCGTCACCCTGGGTTCATTGAGCAGAAAGTACCTGCCGTATTACCTCCAGGCCGCGTTTCAGTTCAGCCCGGCTGCCTGCCGCCGACAGGCTGATGCGCACGGCCTGCACCTCACTTGCGCCAATGGCGAAGACACTCGCCGGGACGACTTCCACACCTTGCTCCCGACATTGCGTTACCACCGCCTCAGCCCCCTGCGGCGTGCCCAGCCACGCGTGCGGTGAAGGCTGGCCTGTGTTGTGCAGCCCACCAGCCAGCAGCCTGCGTGCCAGGCGCCAGCGTTCGCAAATTTCTGCTTTCTGCCAGGCCAGCCGCCGTGTGGCGGTACCGTCATCGATCCATTGGCAAGCGACATGCAAGCCCAATGGCGACACCGGCCAGTGGCTGGCCTGGGCATGCGGGTCGACCTGTGACAGCAACTTCGCGCTGGCCACGATCCACCCCAGCCTCAAGCCTGCGGCCACCGTCTTGGACAGGCTGCTGATGTAGATCCCTTGATCGCCCAATAGCGGGTAGAGCGGCGGCCGGTCGCTGAGTGCGCCATACACATCATCTTCGATCACCAATAACCCCAGGCGTTTGACTACCCCAGCGATTGCCTCGCGGCGAGCATCATCCATGCAGGCGCCCGTGGGGTTGTGCAGGGTAGGTGTGGTCACCAGCACGCGGGCACCGCTGGCGCGCGCCACCCGGTCCAGGTCATCGGGCCGCAGGCCTTGGTTGTCCAGTGCGACGCCATGCACGGGCAGACGCAGTTGCCGGCAGGCGGCCTTGATGCCCGGAGCGGTCAGGGCTTCAAGCATGACGGGCTCACCCGCCTGGCAGAATGACTGCAGCACCAGGGCCAGCGCCTGCTGGGCTCCGCCGCACAGCAACAGGTGGTCGGCCGACAGGGCCAGGCCGCGATTGCCCAGCCAGTGGGCGCCGCGGATGCGCCCCAGCAGCAACTGCTCGGGGCCCAGGTAATGGTCGAGCAAGCCGTGGTCGTGACCTTGCAGCAGCCTGCGCAAGCTGTCGTGCAGATCATGATTGTGCGGATCGGCAACCGGTACATTGGTCGACAGGTCGATCAGCCGCGTTTGCCCTTCGCAGTGTTTGAGGCGAAACAAGGTCGCTTCCTTGCTCCCCGCCAGCACATAGGTACCGCGGCCCACTTCACCCGCCACCAGGTGGCGAGCGGCGGCTTCACGGTAGGCCTGTTGGGTGGTGCTGGGGTTCAGGCCCAGTTTCCAGGCCAGGCGCCGTTGCGGCGGCAGGCGGTCACCGACCTTGAGCACGCCGCTCTCGATGGCGTTGCCTATTGCATCGACCAGAGCCAGATACCGGGGTTGGTCATCCTCGACGAGCTGCGGGATCCACACGAAATTGCTACCCATGCAATATAAGGTTGTACCCATACAATGCCCGGCGCTTAGGATCGGATCAACCACCTACCGAAAAGGGATGATCGCCATGTTCGACCTTGCCGCCCTGCGCGAAGCCGCCGCTTTCGTTCACCAACATGTACCCGCCACGCCCCAGCACGCCTGGCCGTTGCTGGCTGAGCGGCTGGGCTGCGAGGTGTGGGTGAAGCACGAAAATCACGCACCCACCGGGGCTTTCAAAGTCCGGGGCGGTCTGGTCTATGTGCGCTCGCTGCTGGCGGGCGGCAATCCACCCCGCGGGCTGGTCACCGCAACCCGTGGCAACCACGGCCAAAGCATGGCCCTGGCGGCACGGCAGGCAGGCATTGCGTTGGTCATCGTAGTCCCTGAGGGCAATTCCACAGAGAAGAACGCCGCCATGCGCGCACTGGGGGCCGAGTTGGTCGAGCACGGTGCGGATTTCGATGTGGCCCGTGAAGAAGCCGCGCGGCTGGCCGAGGTGCTGGGGTATGCCATGGTGCCTTCGTTCCACCCGGAGTTGGTGCGGGGCGTGGCCACTTATGCCCTGGAGTTGTTCGAGGCTGTGCGTGACCTGGACTGCGTTTACGTGCCGATCGGCATGGGGTCAGGCATTTGCGGGCTGATCCAGGCGCGTAACCTGCTGGGTTTGAAAACCCAGATCGTCGGTGTGGTGTCCAGCGCGGCTGATGCCTATGCCCAGAGCTTTGAGCAGGGCCATATCGTCACCACTGCCACTGCCGAAACCTTCGCCGATGGCATGGCTTGCCGGGTACCCCATCCGCAAGCCTTTGCCCTGGTGCGCGAGCACGCTGCGCGGATCGTGCGGGTCACCGACAGTGAAGTCGCCGAAGCCATGCGGGTTTACCACGAGGCCACGCACAACACTGCCGAAGGTGCAGGTGCCGCAGCCCTGGCGGCGTTGATGCAAGAGCGCGAACAGCAGGCCGGCAAGCGCGTGGCTGTGGTGTTGAGCGGAGCGAACGTGGACCGGGCGCGGTATGCGCGGATTCTCGGGGGCAATGAAAGATCCTGAATGAATATCTTGGAATAAGTGCTATCTTATTTTGATAGCATTTTTCCATGAATACTCGATACCGAAAAATTCTCGACGCTATCCTGAGGACGCCAACCACGTCGTCACTAGCCTTTTCCGAGATTGAAACGCTGGTGCTGCACCTCGGGGGGCAGGTGCTGGAGCGGCAAGGCTCCCGGGTCAAACTGGTGCTTGGCGGCCAGTGCTGGAGGTGCCATCGTCCCCATCCAGGCAAGGAGGCCAGGCGGTATCAGATTGAAGAGGCCCGCGAATTCTTGCTGCGGGCAGGAGTGAAATGATGAGTTGCATGCGCTACAAGGGCTATGCCGCCCGTATTGAATATGATGAGCGTGACGATATTTTCGTCGGCCGCGTGCTGGGGATTCGCGACATCATCAGTTTCCACGCAAGTTCTGTCCCGGAACTGCATGAGGCCTTCCGTCATGCGTTGGAGGACTACCTGGCCGATTGCGCGGAACAGGGCATCACTCCCGAAAAGCCGGCATCGGGGAAGGTCATGCTGCGTATTCGGCCCGAAATCCATGCCGCTGCCAGCGTTGCTGCCCGTGCGGCAGGCAAAAGCCTGAACCAGTGGGCCGACGAGGTGTTTGAACAGGCGGCGCTGGCCTGATCGAACACTTGTTCTTCCAATCCCGCAATCACTCATGGCAGGCTCTACGGCGCTCATTTACCCGTCATCGAGTATTCAATGCCTTTCTCCAACGGTTTTCTCCTCAGCCTGTCCCTGTGTCTTGATATCGGTGTGGCCAATATCGCCATGATCACCCTGGCCATGCAGCGCGGTTTCCTGCAGGGGTTCTGGCTCGGCCTGGGCACGTGTGTCGGTGACCTGGTGTATGCGATCGCAGCGCTGGCCGGCATGACCGTGTTGCTGCAGTTCGAGAGCGTGCGCTGGGCCTTGTGGCTGGGTGGTTCGGCGCTGCTGGTGTGGTTCGCGCTGAAGATGCTGCTGGCGGCCTGGCGCGGCGGGCATATGGAAGCGCGCAGCGAGGTGGTGGCGGAATCGGCCTGGCGCGAATTCATGCGCGGTATCTTCCTGGCCATGTCGTCGCCCACCGCCATTTTGTGGTTCGCCGCTGTCGGTGGCGTGCTGATTTCCCGTTCCGGTGGCGGTAGCCTGCTGGAGGCCGGGTTGTTTCTCGGCGGCTTTTTCGCTGCAGGGCTGGTCTGGTGCCTGAGCCTGTGCGGCATCGCCAGCCATGGTGGGCGTTTGCTCGGTGACCGTCTGCTGACGTGGTCATACCTGCTCTCGGCAGCGATTTTCTGCTATTTCGCGGTGTACGTGATCGTTTCGGGCTATCGCGAATTCATACTGGCCAGCCCGGGCGTGTAGGCAGTTACAGGGTGCCGCCGCGCCTGTCAGCCTTTTTCCTCCCTGTTGTCGATTTCCCGCTCTCTCGTTCGACCAGTGTTGAAGGCGCCGAGTACCGGCGCCACCCGCACTTCGGAGAGCCCCTCATGAATACCCAGGCCGAAAGCGAAATCCGTGAACTGATCGAACGCTGGATGCAAGCGGTGCGCGATCGTGACATCCCAGGTATCACCGCCCCCTATGCCGACGACATCGTCGCCTTCGACGCGATCAAGGAACTGCAGTTCAAGGGCAAGGCCCTGTACCAGGCACATTGGGAAATGTGCATGGGTTTTTGCACCGGCCCGATGACGTTCGAGTTGGCCGAACTCACGGTGTACGCCGATGGCGAGCTGGGCCTGGCCCATTGGCTCAACCGCTGCGGCCCGTCGGATGACGAAAGCCAGTGCGGTTTCATGCGCGTCACCGTGGGCTATCGCAAGACCGCCGGCCAGTGGCGGGTCATCCACGAGCACTGGTCGGCGCCTTTCGATGTGGAAACCCAGAAAGCGCTGTTTGATCTCAAACCCTGATCAGCTATCGCCAAACGCACTTTGCCAATGCCGTGGAGATCACCATGAAATACCTGTGCCTGGTCTATTGTGACGAGGGGCTGCTGCACAGCCTGCCCGACAGCCCCGAAGATGCCGAATGCATGGCTTACGCCGAGTCGCTGCAGCGCTGTGGGCGCATGCTCGCGGCTGAGGCGCTGAAACCGGTGCAGACCGCCACCACGGTACGTATGCGCGGTGGCCACATGAGCCTGACCGATGGCCCGTTCGCCGAGACCAAAGAGCAGCTTGCGGGTTTTTACCTGGTCGATGCCCGCGATCTCAACGAGGCATTGAACATTGCCAAAGGCATCCCGGCCGCACGGGTCGGCAGCGTTGAGGTAAGGCCCGTGCGCGAACTGCAACCCTGACCGCAACGGAGAACAACAAGAATGAGCCTTGCCCAACCTGCGCAAGCGCAACATGAGTTGGCCATCAGCCGCCTGATCGACGCCCCGCCCGCCAAGGTGTTCCGTGCCTGGACCGAACCCCATTGGCTGATGCAGTGGTGGGGGCCGCATGGCATGACCACGCCGGAATGTGAAATGCAGCTCTGGGTCGGCGGCCTGTTTCGCACCTTGATGCGCGCCCCCGACGGTACCGAGTATCCCACCCAGGGTGTGTTCCTGGAGATCGCCGCGCCACGTCGGCTGGTGTTCACCGATGCGTTCGGGCCAGGCTGGGTGCCGTCTGCCAAGGCCTTCATGACCGCAGTGGTGACCTTTGACGAGGAACACGGCAAGACCCGTTATACCGCCCGCGCCTGGCACTGGAGTGCTGCCGACTGCACGGCCCATGAAGAAATGGGTTTTCACCAGGGGTGGGGAGAAAGCCTGGACCGCCTGGTGGAGGTGGTGACCCAGCGGATGCCGGACTGATGGCAACGCTGGTGCAGGTACGCGCCGAGATCGAGGGGGTTTACCGCCGGGACTCGCGGCGTATCCTGGCGACGCTGATCCGCCTGCTGGGGGATTTCGACCTGGCAGAGGAGGCCATGCATGATGCCTTCTTCATTGCCGTCGAGCGCTGGCAGCGTGACGGTATCCCCCAAAACCCACGTGCATGGCTGGTGTCGACCGGCCGTTTCAAGGCCATTGACGCGGTGCGGCGGCGTGCGCGTTTCGACCGTTCGCAGGCTGACCTGATCATGCTCATCGAGGGCCAGGGGCAAGACCCCAGTGATGAGGCGTTGCTCGCCGACGATCGCCTGCGGCTGATCTTCACGTGCTGCCACCCGGCTCTGGCTGCCGATGCGCAGGTGCCTTTGACGTTGCGCGAAGTCTGTGACCTGACCACTGAGCAGATCGCCCGTGCCTTCCTGCAGAGCCCGGCGACCATCGCCCAACGCATCGTGCGCGCCAAGGCCAAGATCCGCGACGCACGCATTCCTTACCAGGTGCCGCAGCTGCACGAATTGCCTGAGCGCCTGGAAAGCGTGTTGCGGGTGATTTACCTGGTGTTCAACGAAGGCTATTCGGCGTCTTCGGGTGAGGCGTTGGTGCAACAGGCGTTGAGTGACGAAGCGATTCGCCTCGGTCGCTTGCTGGTGCAGTTGTTACCGGACCCGGAGGCGGTCGGTTTGCTGGCGCTGATGTTGCTGCAGGCGTCACGCCAGCACGCGCGTAGCGATGCCCAAGGCAATCTGGTGCTGCTCGAGCAGCAGGATCGCAGCCTGTGGGACGGTGCGCAAATCAGCGAAGGCTGTGAATTGGTGCAACTGGCGCTGCGCAGCCGGGCGTTCGGTGCCTACACGGTGCAGGCGGCGATTGCAGCGGTGCATGCGGAGGCTGCGAGCGCCAGTGAAACGGACTGGGCGCAGATTGTCGGCCTTTACGATGTGCTGCAGCGGCATTGGCCGTCCGCAGTGGTGGCGCTCAACCGAGCGGTGGCATTGGCCAAGCGGGACGGGCCGCGGGTGGGGTTGGCGGAGATTGAAACAATTCTGGCAACTGGCGAGTTGCGCGACTATCACCTGGCGCATGCGGCAAGGGCGGAGCTGCATTACCAGTTGGGTCAGGCAGAACAGGCCCGTGCGGCCTGGCGGCAGGCGCTGGAGTTGACGCATCAGGCGCCGGAACGGCGGCATATCGAGGGAAAGCTGCAGGCGTTGGAATGACCCGGCAGCACCGGCCCTGTCGCCGGTACTGCCTGAAGCCATCAGCTGGCGACAAAATTGGGCGGCGATACCAGCTCTACCGTCTGCTGCTTGCGCGGCGCCAGGATCTCTGCCTCGCCCTCTACAACCAGCTCATCGTTCTGGTTGTACACGTTGGTGGCGATGCGCACTTTGAACTTGGGCAGCTTTTCGAGGATTTCCAGGCGCACGGTCAGGGTGTCGCCGATTTTCACCGGCTTCTGGAAGCTCATCTTCTGGCCCAGGTAGATGGTGCCGGGGCCGGGCAGGGTGCAGGCTACTGCCGCGCTGATCAGCGCGCCGCTGAACATGCCATGGGCAATGCGCTCACGGAACATGCTCTTGGCGGCGAATTCGGCATCCAGGTGCACCGGGTTGTGGTCACCGGACATCGCGGCGAACAGCTGGATGTCGCGTTCTTCCACAGACTTTTCGTAACTGGCCTTCTGGCCGACTTCTAGAGCTTCGTAAGGCGTGTTGGTGACCTGGGTCATTGGCGCTTCCTTGATGGGCGGACAAGGCCGTTATCATTCACTGCGGGCAGGGCGGCCAAGGGCCAGCGCCTGCTCCAGCCACGCGAGGATATCGGCGGTGACCTCGTCCCGATTGAGTTCATTGAGCACTTCGTGCCGCGCCTTGGGGTAGACGCGCAGTTGTACATGTCGATTGCCGGTCGCGCGCAGGGCGTCGGCCAGATGGGTGAGACGCTTGCCGGCACTCACCGGATCACATTCACCGCCAATCACCAGCAACGGCAGGTTCGGATCGATCTGCGCGAGGTTCTTCGCCTGGCTGATCTGCGCCAGGCCGTGCAGCAAGTCTAGCCACAACTGGTTGCTGCAGCGAAAACCGCACAGCGGGTCGCTGACGTACCTGTTTACCTCTTCAGGGTCGCGGCTGAGCCAGTCGAAGGCGGTACGGGTGGGTTTAAAGGCTTTGTTGAACGAGCCGAACGACAGCCACTCGATCAGCGCACTCTTGCCTTGCGGGCCTTGGCGCAACGCCTCCAGCCGGGCGATCAGGCGCGCCATGCGGTATAGCGCCGGCGGCTGGAAATTGGAGCCACTGAGGATCGCCCCGTGCACGCTGCCACTGTGGTGCATCAGGTAGGCCTGGGCGATGTAGCTGCCCATGCTGTGGCCGAACAGGAAGAGCGGTGTGCAGGGGAACTGCTGGCCGATGTGCTGTGTGAGCAGGGCCAGGTCGTTGACCACGGCATTCCAGCCATGTTGCCGGGCGAACAGGCCGAGGCTACCCCGTTCGGCGGTACGGCCGTGGCCGCGCAGGTCCGCAGCCAACAGCGCATAGCCGGCAGCGCTCAGCGTCTGGCCCAGGTGCTGGTAGCGCCCGGCATGTTCGGCCATGCCGTGCGCCAGCAGCACCACGGCCTTGACCGGCGTGGCCGGCAGCCATTGGTGCACGTACAGGCTGCAATGCTCGCTGGCCGGCAGCCAGAAGGCGTCGTAAGGCATGGCGGATCCTTTGCGCTGGGGTACGAGCACAGTGTATGCGCAAGCGGCCGGATTGCAGGAAGGGCACAAATAAGATTCACAATGTTAATGGCGGCACTTGGCATATATGCCACCTCAGGCTTACCTGCTAACGTCGGTTGAACGCCTTTTTTCCCATCAGGCAAAGGGATTACAGGCTAAGAGCGGGTTCAGGCAGAGGAACAATAATAAATGCAAGCCGACTTCTGGAATGACAAGCGCCCGGCGGGCGTGCCTTCCACCATCGATATCCATGCGTACACCTCGGTCGTCGAAGTTTTCGAGCGATCCTGCAAGCGCTTTGCCGACCGCCCGGCGTTCAGCAACCTGGGCAAGACCCTGACCTATGGCGAACTCGACCGCCTTTCGGCGGCCTTTGCTGCCTGGCTGCAGCAGCATACCGACCTGGTGCCGGGTGACCGCATCGCCGTACAGATGCCCAACGTGCTGCAGTATCCCATTGCGGTGTTCGGCGCCCTGCGCGCCGGGCTGATCGTGGTCAACACCAACCCGCTGTACACCGAGCGTGAAATGCGCCACCAGTTCAAAGACGCCGGTGCCCGCGCCCTGGTGTACCTGAACATGTTCGGCAAGCGGGTCCAGGAGGTGCTGCCCGATACCGGCATCGAATACCTGATCGAGGCGAAGATGGGCGACCTGTTGCCCATGGCCAAGGGGTGGTTGATCAACACCGTGGTCGACAAGGTCAAGAAAATGGTCCCGGCCTATCATCTGCCCCAGGCTATCTCGTTCAAGCAGGCACTGCGCGAGGGCGCGGCGCTGAGCCACAAGCCGGTAACGCTGAGCCTGGACGACATCGCCGTGCTGCAGTACACCGGCGGCACCACGGGCCTGGCCAAGGGCGCCATGCTCACCCACGGCAACCTGGTGGCCAACATGCTGCAGGTGCTGGCGTGCTTTTCGCAGCATGGCCCGGACGGGCAGAAGCTGATCAAGGAAGGCCAGGAGGTGATGATCGCGCCGCTGCCGCTGTACCACATCTATGCCTTTACCGCGAACTGCATGTGCATGATGGTCACCGGCAACCATAACGTGTTGATCACCAACCCGCGCGATATCCCTGGCTTCATCAAGGAACTGGGCAAATGGCGGTTCACCGCACTGTTGGGGTTGAACACCCTGTTCGTGGCGCTGATGGATCACCCGGGCTTCCGGCAGCTGGATTTCTCGGCGCTCAAGGTGACCAACTCTGGCGGTACGGCACTGGTCAAGGCCACCGCCGAACGTTGGGAGAGCCTGACCGGCTGCCGCATTGTCGAGGGCTACGGCCTGACAGAGACTTCGCCAGTGGCCAGCACCAACCCTTATGGCGAGCTGGCACGCCTGGGTACCGTGGGCATACCGGTGGCAGACACAGCATTCAAGGTCATCGATGATGAGGGCAATGAACTGCCGCTCGGTGAGCGGGGCGAGTTGTGCATCAAGGGCCCGCAGGTGATGAAGGGGTACTGGCAGCAACCCGAGGCTACGGCGCAGACCCTGGAT
The DNA here is from genome assembly GCF_044143025.1 of Pseudomonas sp. TR47. Lineage (NCBI taxonomy): Bacteria > Pseudomonadati > Pseudomonadota > Gammaproteobacteria > Pseudomonadales > Pseudomonadaceae > Pseudomonas > Pseudomonas sp. TR47. The sequence goes on from NZ_JBHFCS010000010.1 coordinate 35,503, forward strand.
GCTGATGGCTGGCTGAAAACCGGCGACATTGCAGTGATCGACCCGGACGGCTTTACGCGTATCGTCGACCGCAAGAAGGACATGATCATCGTCTCGGGCTTCAACGTGTACCCCAACGAAATCGAAGACGTGATCATGGGCCACCCGAAGGTAGCCAACTGCGCCGCCATCGGCGTGCCTGACGAGCGTTCGGGCGAGGCCGTCAAACTGTTCGTGGTGGCCCGTGAAGGCGGGCTCAGCGTCGATGAACTCAAGGCCTACTGCAAGGCCAACTTCACAGGTTACAAAGTGCCCAAGCACATCGTGCTGCGCGAGTCGTTGCCGATGACACCGGTGGGCAAGATCCTGCGTCGCGAGCTGCGCGACATCGCGTAAGGGGGGCGAGCTTCAAGCTTCAAGTTTCAAGCTGCAAGGGGGGGCGTGCGCCGCTCTAGCTTGCAGCTTGCCGCTTGAAACTTGGCGCTCTAAGTCAAATACTCTAAAAATGACTTGTATCCTTCATTGAGTCATTTTTGTGACCATAAGGCCCGTTTTGGCCTCTAGGCGACCCTTTGCAAAGCTGTTACTCTCGGCCCGCTTTCAGATGATTCGGTTTGCAACGAACCGCCATCTCATATCAATAATAAACGCATCGACGCGTAAATCGAACTTCGCTGTTGCTGAAGGAGTGGGCTTCCATGATCGACCATTTTTGGAAGGATAAATACCCAGCCGGGATTACGGCGGAAATCAATCCTGACGAATTCCCCAATATCCAGGCGGTACTCAAGCAATCCTGCCAACGCTTTGCCGACAAACCGGCCTTTAGCAACCTGGGCAAGACCATCACCTACGGCGAGTTGTATGCCCTGTCGGGCGCTTTTGCGGCCTGGCTGCAGCAGCACACCGACCTCAAGCCGGGTGATCGCATTGCCGTACAGCTGCCGAATGTCCTGCAGTACCCGGTAGCGGTGTTCGGTGCCATGCGCGCCGGCCTGATCGTGGTCAACACCAACCCGCTGTATACCGCACGGGAAATGGAACATCAGTTCAACGACTCCGGTGCCAAAGCCCTGGTGTGCCTGGCCAACATGGCGCACCTGGCCGAGAAAGTGGTGCCCAAGACCCAGGTCAGGCACGTTATCGTCACCGAAGTGGCCGACCTGTTGCCACCGCTCAAGCGCCTGCTGATCAACAGCGTGATCAAGTACGTGAAGAAGATGGTGCCGGCCTATAACCTGCCGAACGCCGTGCGCTTCAACGATACCCTGGCGCTGGGCAAGGGCCAGCCGGTGGCCGAGGCCAACCCGCAAGCCAATGATGTTGCCGTGCTGCAGTACACCGGCGGCACCACAGGTGTGGCCAAGGGCGCAATGCTGACGCACCGCAACCTGGTGGCCAACATGCTGCAGTGTCGGGCGCTGATGGGTTCGAACCTGCATGAAGGTTGCGAGATCCTCATCACGCCGCTGCCGCTGTACCACATCTATGCCTTTACCTTCCATTGCATGGCGATGATGCTGATCGGCAACCATAACGTGCTGATCAGCAACCCGCGTGACTTACCGGCAATGGTCAAGGAGCTGGGCAAGTGGAAATTCAGCGGCTTCGTCGGCCTCAACACCCTGTTCGTTGCCCTGTGCAACAACGAGGCGTTCCGTGCGCTGGACTTCTCGGCGTTGAAGATCACCTTGTCCGGTGGCATGGCGCTGCAACTGAGCGTGGCCGAGCGCTGGAAAGCCGTCACCGGTTGCGCCATTTGCGAAGGCTATGGCATGACCGAGACCAGCCCGGTTGCGGCGGTCAATCCGGCCGAAGCCAACCAGGTCGGCACCATCGGTATCCCGGTGCCCTCGACCCTGTGCAAGGTCATCGATGACAGTGGCACCGAACTGCCGCTGGGCGAGGTGGGCGAGCTGTGCGTCAAGGGGCCGCAGGTGATGAAGGGCTACTGGCAGCGTGAAGATGCCACCGCCGAGATCCTCGACAGTGATGGTTGGCTGAAGACCGGGGACATTGCCCTGATCCAGCCGGATGGCTACATGCGCATCGTTGACCGCAAGAAGGACATGATCCTGGTCTCGGGCTTCAACGTGTATCCCAACGAGCTGGAGGACGTACTGGCAGCCCTGCCGGGTGTGCTGCAGTGCGCTGCGATCGGCGTGCCGGATGAAAAGTCGGGCGAACTGATCAAGGTGTTCATCGTGGTCAAGCCGGGCATGACCGTCACCAAGGAGCAGGTGATGGAGCACATGCGTGCCAACGTCACCGGCTACAAGGTGCCGCGTTACATCGAGTTCCGCGACGCGCTGCCAACGACCAACGTGGGCAAGATCCTGCGCCGCGAGTTGCGTGATGAAGAGCTGAAGAAGCAGGGTTTGAAGAAGATCGCCTGATCGCTGCCCATTGCCCCGCAATATCCGCATCACGCTGAAAATCTGGGGCCGCTTTGCGGCCCTCTCGCGACACGAGGCCGCTCCTACAGGGGGAGCGCAATCAACGCAGTTTTTCCAGCATCTGGTAGTACCACATCCCTGCCGCCAACAGCGGATTGCCCAGCAGGTCCCCCATCGGCACCTTGATGTGCTTGCACCCGGCAAAGGTATCGAACTTCTCCAGCGTTCCAGTCAGCGCCTCGGCCATGATTTCGCCCATGATGTGGCTGGTGGCGATGCCGTGCCCCGAATAGCCCTGGCAATACCAGACGTTGTCCGAAAGCTTGCCCAGCTGCGGTATGCGATTGACCACGATACCCATCGCGCAGCTCCACTGGAACTCGATCGGCACCCCTTTGAGGGCCGGGAAGGTGCGCTCGATGCACGGGCGCAGTTCACCTGCGATATCACGGGAATCCTTGCCCGAATAGTTGGCGCCGCCGCCGAACAGCAGGCGTTTGTCGGCAGTGAGGCGGTAGTAGTCGAGCACGAAACGGCAGTCGTACACCGCCAGGTCCTGGGGGTTGATCTGTTCGGCCAGTTCGCCCAGCGGCGCGGTGGTGACGATGCCACCCATGGCGGGGAAGATCTTGCCCTTTAGCTGGCGCTTTTCCAGTTTGTGGTAAACGTCGCCGGCCAGCATCACCTGGCGTGCTTCGATTCGGCCTTGGGCAGTGACCACTGCAGGGCGCGGGCCGTGCACGATGTCCAGTACCTCGGAGTTCTCGAAGATCAGCGCGCCCAGTGCATGGGCGGCACGCGCCTCGCCCAGGCACAGGTTGAGCGGGTGCAGGTGCAGGTTGCGCAGGTTTTTCAGCGCGCCCAGGTACAACGGGCTTTGCAGGTGTTCGGCAACCGAGTTGCGGTCGAGCATGTGCACCTGATCACCCATGCCGCGGCGCTGCGCTTCGGCCTCGAAGGCGCGCAGCTCGTTGAGGTGTGACGGTTTCATCGCTGCATGCAGGTGGCCGCGCTTGAGGTCACAGTCGATGCCATAGCGCTCGACCCGCTGCTCGATGATCTGGTGCCCGCGCCAGCGCAGGTGCCAGATGAAGTCATCCACTTCACTGCCCAGGCGGTCGCGCATCTGCGTGCGCATGGCTTCGTCGCCCGAGAGGCTGCCGGTGACCTGGCCGCCGTTGCGGCCGCTGGCGCCCCAGCCAATGCGGTTGGTTTCTACCACCGCCACTTTCAGGCCGCGCTCGGCCAGCTCCACGGCGGTGGCTACGCCGGTGAAACCGCCGCCGATAATGGCTACGTCGACCTGCACGGTGCCCTTGAGCTGCGGGTACTGCGTGTGGTCGTTGAGGGAGGCACTGTAGTAGGACGGCGCGCGCTGGGCCGGGCCGTTGTTCACTGCTGCGTTCATGGGTGTTCCTTATTCTGAATAGGGTGAGGCTCAGGCCTGGTGCAGGTACCAGCGCCAGTCCTGTTCGCTGACTTCGGCCATGAACTGGCGATACTCGGCACGCTTGACCTTCAAGTACACCCCGAGGAAGTCCGCGCCGAGTGCTTCGCGTGCCCACGCCGAACGCTCCAGTGCGTCGAGGGCGGTCAGCCAGTCGGTGGGCAGGTGTTCGGTGGCCTGGGCGTAGCCGTTGCCTTCGACCGGTGCGCCCGGGTCGAGTTGTTCGCGGATGCCGCGGTGGCTGGCAGCGAGAATCGCCGCAGCGGCCAGGTACGGGTTGGCGTCGGCGCCACAGATGCGGTGTTCGACATGGCGGCTGTTGGCTGGCCCGCCGGGCACGCGCAAGCTGACCGTGCGGTTGTCGACACCCCAGGTTGGCGCCAGCGGTGCATAGCTGTTGGCCTGGAAACGACGGAACGAGTTGGCGTTGGGGCAGAACAGCAGCAGCGAGTCGCGCAGGTGGCGCAGCATGCCGGCAACCGCTTGGCGCAGAAGGGGAGTGCCGGCCTTGTCTTCGCTGGCGAACAGGTTGTTGCCGGCGCTGTCGGCCAGGCTCAGGTGCATGTGCATGCCGGTGCCGGCCAGTTGCGCGAAGGGTTTGGCCATGAAGCACGCCTGCATGCCGTGGGCGTGCGCCACGCCTTTGACCAGGCGCTTGTAGCGCACGGCCTGGTCCATCGCTTCCAGGGCATCGCCATGCTCCAGGGTGATTTCCACCTGACCTGGGGCGTATTCCGAAATCGCCGTGCGGGCCGGGATGCCCTGGGCTTTGCAGGCCGCGTAAAGGTCGGCGAGAAACGGCTCTATCTGCTCCAGCTCACGCAGGCCATAGACCTGGGTGCTGCGCGGGCGGCCGCCATCATTGTCCAGGGCCGGTTGCGGCCGGCCCTGGGCGTCACGCTGCTGGTCGAGCAGGAAAAACTCCAGTTCGCACGCCATCACCGGGTGGTAGCCGTCGGCCTTGAGCGCTTCGATGGTGCGTAACAGCACATGGCGCGGGTCGGCGACACTGGCCGGCAGGCCTTCGCTGGGGTGCATGCTGACTTGCACGGCGGCGGTCGGCACGCGGCGCCATGGCAGGCGTACCAGGCTGCCCTCCAAGGGGTAGGCGCGGCAGTCGATGTCGCCGACGTCCCAGACCAGCCCGGAGTTTTCCACGTCATCGCCATTGAGGGTCAGGCCCAGGATGGTACTGGGCAGCGGGCGGCCGCTCTGGTAAACCGCCAGCAGCTCGTCGCGGTGCAGCAGCTTGCCGCGCGGCACGCCGTTGGCGTCGAGGATGAACAGTTCGAACAGCTCGATATCGGGGTTTTCGGCAAGGAAACGTCGGGCGTGTTCAACGGGGGCAAAGTGCATGAGGGATTCGCTCGTGTGCATACAGGACCGCCGCTTGGCGGCGGTCCGGCTGAGTCAATCGGCCGAAAGGTGGCCGGGCTTTGTCAGATGCGCGAGTGAAGTGTCCGGTGGGCGGGCGTGGCGGCAATGCCAGAGGGCCCAGAAGGCCAGGATCACATGGACCAGCGGATTTTCACCGGCGCAGGTGCGGGCCTTCGGTAGCGAAGGGCGCGAAAGCGGCGGGGCGATGGGCTGGACGGGGATCATGCATTGGATACTCACATGCGACGTCACGTTGATTAAAGCAGTGAATGGCAACCTTCACTCTGGTAACGGCTAAACATTGGCGGGGGCCGGTACAGACAGCAAAAAGCCGGTAAATCTGCGACAATCGCGCATCCTTCGAATGCCGATCATGCAAAAGCAGGCTCACCTGCATCACTAAAAAGCCCCATGACTGACCACGCCATCGACAAACTGCTGCAAAACCTCGACCACGCCATGATCGCCGACCGCCATCGCCTGCGCCGGCAACTGCATGAGCTGCGCAAGCGCCCCGACGAGGCCAAGCTCGCGCAGTGGGTGGAGAAGGTCCAGGCGTCTTGCGCCCAGGTGACCGCGCGTCAGCACAGTGTGCCGCGCATCCGCTACGACGACAGCTTGCCGATTGCCGCCAAGCGCGACGAGATCAAAAAGGCATTGGCCGAAAACCAGGTCCTGGTGATTGCTGGTGAGACCGGTTCGGGCAAGACCACCCAGCTACCCAAGATCTGCCTGGAGCTGGGCCGCGGCAGCCACGGCCTGATCGCCCACACCCAGCCACGGCGGATTGCCGCGCGCAGCGTTGCTGCCCGTGTGGCTGAAGAGCTGGGTACACCGCTGGGCGCCCTGGTCGGTTACCAGGTGCGGTTCGAGGACCAGAGCGACGCCAACACCTTGGTCAAGCTGATGACCGACGGCATCTTGCTGGCCGAAACCCAGCATGACCGCTTCCTCGAGCGCTACGACACGATCATCGTCGACGAGGCGCACGAGCGCAGCCTTAACATCGATTTCCTGCTCGGCTACCTCAAGACCCTGCTGCATCGCCGCCCGGACCTGAAGCTGATCATCACTTCGGCGACCATCGACCTGGAGCGCTTCTCCAAGCATTTCGATGGTGCGCCGATCATCGAGGTATCCGGCCGTACCTACCCGGTGGACACCTGGTATCGCCCGCTGACCAGTGAACAGGACGAAGAAGGCAACCAGGTCGAGGACGACCTCACCGTCGACCAGGCGATCCTCGCCACCCTCGATGAGATCGCCCACCACGAGCGCAGCGAGGGCAAGGGCCCCGGCGACGTGCTGGTGTTCCTGCCGGGCGAGCGCGAGATTCGCGATGCCGCCGAGATACTGCGCAAGGCCCAGTTGCGTCATACCGAGATCCTGCCGCTGTATGCGCGCCTGTCTCCGGCCGAGCAGCAGCGTATCTTCCAGTCGCACACTGGCCGGCGAGTGGTGCTGGCCACCAACGTGGCGGAAACCTCGCTGACCGTGCCAGGCATCCGCTATGTGATCGACACCGGTACCGCGCGCATCAGCCGCTACAGCTACCGGGCCAAGGTCCAGCGCTTGCCGATCGAAGCGGTATCCCAGGCCAGCGCCAACCAGCGTAAAGGCCGTTGCGGCCGTGTCGAGCCGGGCATTTGCATACGCCTTTACAGCGAAGAAGACTTCAACGGCCGGCCAGCCTTCACCGACCCCGAGATCCTGCGCACCAACCTGGCGGCGGTGATCCTGCAGATGCTGCACCTGCGTCTGGGCGCCATCGATGCCTTCCCGTTCATCGAGCCGCCGGATGGCAAGGCCATCAGCGACGGTTTCAACCTGCTGCAGGAGCTGTCGGCGGTCAACCGCGAGAACCAGCTGACGCCCCTGGGCCGTCAGCTGGCGCGCTTGCCGATCGACCCCCGGCTGGGCCGGATGCTGCTCGAAGGCGCCCGTCAGGGCAGCCTGCAGGAAGTGCTGATCGTCACCAGTGCATTGTCGGTGCAGGACCCGCGCGAGCGCCCGCCGGAGCGTCAGCAGGCGGCTGACCAGGCGCATGCGCAGTGGAAGGATGTGGATTCCGATTTTGCCGCACTGGTCAACCTGTGGCGAGGCTTTGAGGAGCAGCGCCAGGCGCTGACGGCCAACCCGCTACGCAACTGGTGTCGCAAGAATTTTCTCAACTATTTGCGCCTTCGCGAATGGCGTGACGCCCATCGTCAGTTGGCGCTGATCTGCCGTGACCTGCAACTGACGGTGAACAAGGACCCGTCCGACTACCAGAAGATGCACAAAGCCATCCTCAGCGGGCTGCTCAGCCAGATCGGCCACAAGACCGAAGACGGCGACTACCAGGGCGCGCGTCAGCGGCGCTTCTGGGTGCACCCGTCCTCGGGCATTGGCCGCAAGCGCCCGCAGTGGGTCATGGCCGCCGAGCTGGTGGAGACCACCAAGCTGTATGCGCGCATGGTGGCCAAGATCGAGCCCGACTGGATCGAGCCGCTGGCGACTCACCTGGTCAAGAAAAACCACTTCGAACCGCACTGGGAGAAGAAGCGCGGGCAGGTGGTGGCCTACGAGCAGATCACCCTCTACGGGCTGATCCTGGTCGGCCGCCGCCCAGTGCATTACGGTCCGATCGACCCGGTTACCTCGCGTGAGCTGTTCATACGCGAAGGGCTGGTTGGAGGCGAAATCCAGTCGCGGGCCAAGTGCCTGGCCGCCAACAAGCGCCTGCTTGAAGAGCTCGACGAGCTGGAAGCCAAGGCGCGCCGGCGCGACATTCTTGCCGATGAAGAAACCCTCTACGCCTTCTATGAAGCGCGCCTGCCAGCGGAGATCCACCAGACCGCGACCTTCGACAGCTGGTACCGCATGGGCAGCCAGAAGGATGCCAGCCTGCTGATCATGCGTGAGGAAGACGTGTTGGCCCGTGAGGCCAGCGAAGTCACTGCGGCGCAATACCCGGACAGCCTGCAGGTCGGCGAGCTGCGCCTGCCGCTGAGCTACCACTTCGAACCGGGCCACCCACGTGACGGCGTGACGGTAAGGGTGCCCGCGCCGCTGTTGCCAAGCCTGCCGGGCGAGCGCCTGGAGTGGCTGGTGCCGGGCTTGCTCGAAGCCAAGTGCGTGGCGCTGGTGCGCAACCTGCCCAAGGCCCTGCGCAAGAACTTCGTGCCGGTACCGGACTTCGTCAAGGCGTCGCTGGCACGCATGACGTTCGGCCAGGGTGCCTTGCCTCAGGCTTTGGGCCAGGAGCTGTTGCGCATGACCGGTGCCCGTGTGTCCGATGAGGCCTGGGCAGAGTCGGTAGGCCTGGTCGAAGGGCATCTGCGTATGAATATCGAGGTGGTCGATGGCCAGGGCAAGTTCCTCGGTGAGGGCCGCGACCTGGCCGAGTTGACCGCACGCTTTGCCGCCGCCAGCCAGGCAGCGCTGGCGGTGCCGCGCGACGACAAGGGCGCGCAGCCGGTGCAGGCCAAGGCCTTCAGTGAAGTGAAGCAGACCGCCCAGCAGAAGATCGCCGGGCTGTCGATGACGGTGTACCCGGCATTGGTGGAAGAGAGCGGCAGCGTGCGCGAGGGGCGTTTCTCGACCCAGGCCGAAGCCGAGTTCCAGCATCGCCGTGCCTTGCAGCGCCTGTTGCTGCAGCAGTTGGCAGAGCCTGCCAAGTTCCTGCGCGGCAAGCTCCCGGGGCTGACCGAACTGGGCTTGCTGTACCGCGAACTGGGCCGCGTCGAGGCGCTGGTGGAGGATATCCTGCTGGCCAGCCTCGACAGTTGCATCCTCGAAGGGGAGGCCACGTTACCGCGCGATGGTGCAGCATTGGCCGGGCTTGCCGAGCGCAAGCGCGGCAGCTGGGCCGAGCATGCCGAGCGCCTGGCCCGCCAGACGCTGGAAGTGCTCAAGCTGTGGCACGGCCTGCAGAAGCGTTTCAAAGGCAAGATCGACCTGAGCCAGGCGGTGGCGCTGAACGACATCAAGCAGCAGTTGGCCAACCTGGTGTATCCGGGCTTCGTGCGCGAGACACCTTCGGCCTGGTTCAAGGAGCTGCCGCGCTACCTCAGGGCGGTGGAGTTGCGCCTGGAGAAGCTTGGCAGCCAGGTACAGAAGGACAGGGTGTGGAGTGGCGAGCTGGCCAACCTCTGGGCCCAGTACAAGGCCCGTGCCGACAAGCATGCCCAGGAAGGCAAGCGCGACGAGCAGCTGACCTTGTACCGCTGGTTGCTGGAAGAATATCGGGTGTCGCTGTTTGCCCAGCAATTGGGCACGAAAGTACCGATTTCTGACAAACGTCTCAGCAAACAGTGGTCTCAGGTGGAAGCCTAAACCCCGCAAGTTGTGGCAATATTGAGGCAATTTGGGGCCGCATTGCGGCCCCTTGCGGGTTCGACCTGCGCCTTGAACTTGGTACTAAAGTGCTATTACTCCAGCCAGCGCCCTGTGGCGATGGCCTTTGACCAGAGGAACGATCGTGCATAACGTCGTGATCAGCGGCACCGGCCTGTATACCCCGGCCCAGAGCATTTCCAACGAAGAACTGGTGGAATCCTTCAACACCTGGTCGCAACAGTTCAACCGCGACAACGCTGCCGCCATCGAGCGCGGCGAGGTCGAAGCTGCGCCGCTTTCCGACGCCGCCTTCATCGAGAAGGCCTCGGGCATCAAGAGCCGCTTCGTCATGGACAAGGCCGGCATTCTCGACCCGCAGCGCATGAAGCCGCGCCTGCCGGAGCGTTCCAACGACGAGCAGTCGATCCTTTGCGAGATGGGCGTGGCCGCTGCCCGTCAGGCACTCGAGCGCGCAGGCCGCACCCCTGCCGATGTCGACGGGGTGATCGTCGCCTGCTCCAACCTGCAGCGCCCGTACCCGGCCATCGCCATCGAAGTGCAACAGGCGCTGGGCATCCAGGGCTTCGCCTTCGACATGAACGTGGCTTGCTCCTCGGCCACTTTCGGCATCCAGACCGCAGCCAACAGCGTGCAACTGGGCCAGGCCCGTGCGTTGTTGGTGGTCAGCCCGGAAATCTGCACCGGGCACCTGAACTTCCGTGACCGCGACAGCCATTTCATTTTTGGTGACGCTGCCACTGCCGTGCTGGTCGAGCGTGCCGACCAGGCCACCTCGGCACACCAGTTCGATATCCTCGGTACCAAGTTGCAGACCTCGTTCTCCAACAATATCCGCAACAATTTCGGCTTCCTCAACCGTGCTGCGGAAGAGGGCGTCGGTACGCGGGACAAGTTGTTCGTGCAGGAAGGCCGCAAGGTATTCAAGGAAGTCTGCCCGATGGTCGCCGAGCTGATCGGCAAGCACCTGGGCGAGAACGATCTGCAGCCCTCCGACGTCAAGCGCTTCTGGCTGCACCAGGCCAACCTGAGCATGAACCAGCTGATCGTCAAGAAGCTGTTGGGCCGTGAAGTGGCCGAGGAAGATGCACCAGTCATTCTCGACCGTTATGCCAACACCAGCTCGGCGGGGTCGGTGATTGCCTTCCACCTGTACCAGGATGACCTGGCCAAGGGTTCGCTGGGCGTGCTGAGCTCGTTTGGTGCGGGCTACTCGATTGGTAGTGTGATTCTGCGTAAACGCTGACAGTCAGCCCTGCGCCGGCTTGCCGGCGGCAGGGCCAGTGCGTTTCTCGAAGGCAAAAAAAGGCAGGAAATGCCGGATGGGGTCGGCATTTCCCGCCTTGAGTGAAGCTCAGGCGTTGCAGCTTAGAACTTGGCTTCCAGGTCCACCTGCAGCGTGTCGACATCGGCATCGCTGTTCGGCAACTGCGACAGGTCGGTCTTGGCCATCAAGTAAGCGGCGCCCAGCGAGAAGTTCTTGTCGATTTCATAACCGACCTTGAACTTGTGGCCGCGCGAGCCGGTGTAACCGTTGCCGAAGTCGGAGTCGGTGAACAGGCTGACCACGGCGTTGCGCTGAACATCGCGGTAGTTGTAATCCAGGCTCCAGGCGCCGACTTTGGTCTTCAGGCCAGCCAGCCAGGCCTGGTCTTCGCCATCGGTGCTTTCGGTGTTCTTCACGTACTGGCCATACGCCGACAACGGGATGGCGAGGCCGGTGAAGTCCACCTGGCCGAAGCCTTCCACCAGGTTGAACTCGTTGGTGGTATTGCCGAACGACTGCAGGATGGTCGCTTCCTTGTCGTTGTCGTAGCCATAGATGCTCGCGCCGACGGTGAGCTTGAGCACATCGGCCGGGGCGAACTTGGCGCCCAACTGGCCGTGGTAGACCTGGGCGTCGTGCTTGTACTGCACGCCGTCGCCGTCCACGTTGTCCTTGAGCGTGTACTGGCCCGCGCTGGCGAAGACTTCGGCGCCGCCGAGGTCGGTCTTGTAGGTGGCGGCAACGCCTTCCGGGTTGATGTCGCCGTCCCAGATGATGTCACCCATGCTCACCCAAGGCTGTGCCATCTTGCCGCCGATCAGGTGCAGGTTCGGTACTGCGCTCGGGTGCCAGTCGAGGTAGGCCTGGTCGACCCACAGCGATTTCTTGTCGAAGTAGTTATCGAAACTCTGGTTGGTCGAACGGCGGTCTGCGCTGCTGCCGGTGGCGATGCGGATGCCTGCGTCGACTTGTGGGTTGATCTCGCTGTAGAAACCGACGCGGGCGCGAACGCGCTGGCGGTCCTGGTTGCCGCTGCTGCTGTTCGGGTCGTCGACGTTGACGTCCTCGTAGCGCAGGCGGATATCGCCTTTGACCTGGGTCTTGGCGGCCCATGCCACTTTCTGTTCGAAGGAGCTCATGCGTTCTGACTGAGCTTTCTGGTCGGCCTTTTCCTTGGTTTCTTTTGCCAGGTCACCTTGCAGTTCGTTGTACTGCGCCTGGTTGATCGAGCCGTTGGCGCGGAGCATTTCGAGCAGCTTGGCGTCGACAGCCGCACTGGCCGGAGTACTCAGAGCCAGCATCATGCCGGTGAGGCTCACTCCGGTAAGTGTAGAAACAAGACGCATAAGGTTCTCCCTACTGAAAAATATTGGGGAGGCTCAGCGTCCACCCCCATGTTGGCATGTCTTCGGAAAGGGCCTGAATAGACAGGTTCTAGGGTTCCGGAAAACAGGCGCAAGTATTGCGGGGGCGAATGACAGAATAATGTCTATTTGGTGGCACTGCCGTTAAGTAATTGAGAATGGAAGGATCGGGCCGGCATTCGGCATTTGAGTGAGAGGCCGGTATTCCCTGATACTGATGCCCTCACTCCGCGAGTCGACATCGTGACCAGCCTCTACAGCCTTGCCCATCTGCGTGACCTGCCTGCCGCGACCTGGGACGCCCTGGTACCTGCCGGCCAACCCTTCCTGCGCCATGCGTTCCTGAGCGCCCTGGAGGACAGCGGCAGTGTTGCGCCAGCCACCGGCTGGGCGGCGGAACACCTGGTGCTGGAGCGTGACGGGCAAGTGCGTGCGCTGTTGCCGGCGTACCGCAAGTGGCATTCGTACGGCGAGTACGTGTTCGATCATGGCTGGGCCGACGCCTGCGAGCGTGCTGGTATTGCCTATTACCCCAAACTGCTTGGCGCCGTGCCGTTCAGCCCGGTCAGCGGGCCGCGCCTGCTCAGCGTTGACCCGGCCGATGGCCTGCTCATGCTCCAGGCATTGCCTGAGTATCTGGGCAAAGGCGGGCTATCCGGGGCTCACATCAACTTCACCGACCCTGGCCTAGATGCTCAGATGGCCGGCCTGCCGGGCTGGATGGAGCGCCTGGGATGTCAGTTCCACTGGCGCAACCATGGCTACCGCGACTTTCAGGACTTTCTCGACAGCTTGAGTTCGCGCAAGCGCAAACAGATGCGCAAGGAACGTGAGCAGGTTGCAGGGCAGGGCATCGACTTTCGTTGGTACCGTGGCGATGAACTTGAGGAGGCCCAATGGGATTTCGTCTACCTCTGCTACGCCAATACCTACGCAGTGCGCAGGCGTACGCCCTATCTGACCCGTGAATTCTTCAGCTTGCTGGCGCAGCGCATGCCCGAGGCCCTAAGGGTCGTGATGGCGCGTCAGGGCGGTCGCGATGTCGCCATGGCCCTGAGCCTGGTGGGTGGCGACAGCCTGTTTGGGAGGTACTGGGGCTGCCTGGATGAGTTCGACCGGCTGCACTTCGAGACCTGTTTTTACCAGGGCATGGACTTTGCGATTGCCGAAGGCTTGCAGCGCTTCGATGCCGGCGCGCAGGGCGAGCACAAGCTGATTCGTGGCTTCGAGCCGGTGCTGACCCGCTCCTGGCATTATCTGCTTCACCCAGGCCTGCGCCGGGCGGTGGACGATTTCCTGCAGCAGGAGCGCGCAGGGGTTATGGGCTATGCCGAAGAGGCACGGGGGATGTTGCCTTACCGCCGGGATTGAAACCCGACAGGCCTCAATCCACCCCGACGAACCCGCCCGTCTGGTGATGCCACAGCCTGGCATACAAGCCTTGTTGCGCCAGCAGTTCACTGTGGCTGCCACTTTCGACGATATGCCCCTTGTCCAGCACCACCAGGCGGTCCATCCGCGCAATGGTCGAGAGGCGGTGGGCGATGGCGATCACCGTCTTGCCTTGCATGAGGGTTTCCAGGCTTTCCTGGATCGCCGCTTCGACCTCCGAGTCCAGTGCTGACGTGGCCTCGTCCATGATCAGGATGGGCGCGTTCTTGAGCAGCACCCGGGCTATAGCGATGCGCTGGCGCTGGCCACCGGACAGCTTGACCCCGCGCTCGCCCACATGCGCGTCGAAGCCCGTGCGGCCCTGGGCATCCGACAACTGAGGAATGAATTCGTCGGCACGGGCCCGGCGCACCGCCTCGTGCAGCGCTTGCTCGCTGGCATCCGGGCGGCCGTACAACAGGTTGTCGCGGATCGAGCGATGCAGCAGTGAGGTGTCCTGGGTGATCATGCCGATCTGCGCCCGCAGGCTGGCCTGGCTCACCTCGGCGATGTCCTGCCCGTCGATCAGGATACGCCCGCCCTGCACGTCGTAAAGGCGCAGCAGCAGGTTGACCAGGGTCGACTTGCCGGCGCCGGAGGGGCCGATCAGGCCGATCTTTTCGCCCGGGCGGATGTCCAGGTTCAGCCCGTCGATGACGTTGCGGGCCTTGCCGTAGTGGAAGTCGACGTTATCGAAACGCACCGCGCCACGGGTCACTTTCAGCGGCGCTGCCTTGGGCTTGTCGGTGACGGTGACCGGCTGGGCGATGGTCTGCAGGCCGTCCTGCACCATGCCGATGTTCTCGAAGATGCCGTTGACCACCCACATGATCCAGCCCGACATGTTGACGATACGGATCACCAGCCCGGTGGCCAGGGCGATGGCGCCTACGGTGATCAGCGACTGGCTCCACAGCCACAGGGCCAGGCCGGTGGTGGCGACTACCAGCAAGCCGTTGAGGCTGGTGATGACCACGTCCATGCTGGTGATCACCCGCGACGCCAGCTGGGTCTTTTCGGTCTGCTCGCGGATCGCTTCGCGGGCGTACTGCTGCTCGTGGTCGGTGTGGGCGAACAGCTTGAGGGTGGCGATGTTGGTGTAGCCGTCGACGATGCGCCCCATCAGCCTGGAGCGGGCGTCGGAGGAGATCACCGAGCGCTCTTTGACCCGTGGCACGAAATAAAACAGTGCGGCGACATAGCTGGCAATCCAGACCAGTAACGGCAGCATCAGGCGCCAGTCGGCCTCGGCGAACAGCACCAGCGAGGTGATCGCATAGATCAGCACGTGCCACAACGCGTCCACCGCCTGCACGGCCGAGTCGCGCAGCGAGTTGCCAGTCTGCATGATGCGCTGGGCGATACGCCCGGCAAAATCGCTCTGGAAGAAGTTGAGGCTCTGCTTGAGCACATAGGTGTGGTTCTGCCAGCGGATCAGGCTGGTCATGCCCGGGTTGATGGTCTGGTGCACCAGCAGGTCATGCAGGCCAAAGAAGATCGGCCGCAGCAGCAGGACCACCACCAGCATCCAGATCAGTTCGCTGCTGTGCTCGCTGAAGAAATTGGCATTGGGCGTGCCCTGGGCCAGGTCGATGATGCGGCTCAGGTAGCTGAACATCGCCACCTCGATCAGCGAGGCAACCAGGCCGACCACCAGCAGGGCGAGAAAACTCGGCCACACCTGGCGCAGGTAATAGAGGTAGAAGGGCCACACCTGGGTGGGCGGCGACTCGCTGGGCGCGTCGCGGAAGATGTCGATCAGTTGCTCGAAACGGCGGTACAGCATGGGTGACAACACTCCTGTTCAACCCGACCCTCAGGCGGTTTCACGTCCTTGTGAAGCCTGCAGTCAGTCGATGCGTTTGGCGGACTTGATGAACACCGGATCGGCCGGCACATCGCGCATGCCTTTCTTGACGGTAGTGCGCGAGTTGACGATCTGGTCGACCACCTCCATGCCCTTGGTCACTTTGCCGAACACTGCATAGCCACGGTCACGGCCCGGGTTCAGGAAGTCGTTGTCGGCCACGTTGATGAAGAACTGGCTGGTGGCCGAGTTCGGGTCGGAGGTGCGTGCCATCGACAGGGTGCCGCGGGTGTTCTGCAGACCGTTGCCGGCTTCGTTGCGGATCGGGTCACGCGTCGGCTTTTGCACCATCTGCTCGGTGAACCCACCGCCCTGGACCATGAAGCCTGGGATCACACGGTGAAAAATGGTGTTGTTGTAGAAACCGCTGTCGACGTATTCGAGGAAGTTCTTGGTACTGACCGGCGCCTTCTCGGCATCGAGCTCGATTTCGACCTGGCCGAAGCTGGTGTCGAGCACTACGTGAGGGGTCTTGTCGGAGGCCATGACGGTGGTGGCAAAGGCGACCGAGCAGGCGGTGAGCAGAAGTTTTTTCAGCATGGGCTCAAAGATCCTTGAGAGGTGGAAGCGGCTGCGAGGAACTGCAGCAAAGTCTGGTTGAAGACTTCGGGTTGATCGAGGGGTGTAGCGTGCCGGGAATCATCGATGACTACCAGCCTTGCCTGCGGCATCAGGGCAACGTAGCGCTCTTTGAGTTGTACCGGGGTGTAATCGTGGTCGGCAGCGACCACCAGCGTGGGACAGTGTATCTGGCCGATGCGTTCCTGCACGCCCCAGTCCACGATGGCGTCAAAACTCTTGAGGTAGGCGCGTTTGTCGTTGCGCGCCCAGCGTTGCGCCATCTTCTGGCGCAAGTCGGCTTGCTCCGGTTTGGGGAACAGGCGCTGGGCCAGGCCCTTGCCGACCGTCTCGACACTGAGGATGCGTGCCAGGCCCCAGCGCTTGGCCCACCAGACCCAGTCGCTGCGCGTACGGCGCTTGACCTCGGGGGCGCTGTTGACGATGCACAGGCTGCGCAGCCATTGCGGATGGTCGACGGCGAATTGAAAGCCCACCATGGCGCCCATCGACAGCCCCACGAAGTGCACCGGGCCGGTCTGCAGGTGTTCGAGCAGGGCCAGCAGGTCTTCGCTGAATGTGGCGATCTGGTAGCCATCATTGGGCTTGTCGGAGCGGCCGTGGCCCCGGATGTCCATGAGGATCACCCGGTAATGGCGGCTGAGCGCGGGTACCTGCAGTTCCCAGTCCTGGCTGCTCGAGCCCAGGCCATGCAGCAGTACCAGGGGTTCACCCTGGCCGTATTCCTGATAATGCAGCGAGCATCCTTCATGTTCGAAATAGGCCATGGGCGCGGTTCTCTCAGGCTTGCGGGGGGGCTGCGAAGGGCACGTCCAGTGGCGCGGTGTCGAAATTGCGCAGCAGGTCGATGAGAATCTGCGTGGCCGGGCCCAAGGTCTTCTCTTTGCTCGAATAAAGGTAGAACAGTGGATGACGGCTGCCACCCTGGTCCAGTGGCAGCGGCTTGAGCACGCCTTCGCGCAGTTCGCGATCGATCATGTGCCGCGGCAGCCAGGCAAAGCCCAGCCCGCTGCTGACGAAGGTCGTGGCGGTACCCAGGCTGCCGACGGTCCAGCGCTGTTCGGCGCCGAGCCAGCCGACATCGCGGGGTTGGGCGCGGCCGGAGTCGCGGATCACCACTTGCAACTGGCTTTCCAGGTCCTGGAACGTGATCTCCCGGCCCAGGCGGTGCAGGCTGTGCTCGGGGTGGGCGACAGCCACGAACTCCACGGCACTGAGCTCGGTGCCCAGATAGCCGCCAATGCTGTAGCTGCTGATGGCAAGGTCGGCGATACCTTCATGCATCACCTCCTCGACGCCGGACAGCACTTCCTCGCGCAGGCGCACCCGGCAACCGCGGCTCTGCGGCATGAACGCGGCCAGGGCACGTACCAGGCGGGCACTGGGGTAGGCGGCATCGACCACCACACGTACCTCGGCTTCCCAGCCTTGCTCCATGTGGTGGGCCAGGTCTTCAAGCTGGCTGGCCTGCTTGACCAGGTGCCGTGAGCGGCGCAGCAGCACGTTGCCCGCCTCGGTCAGCACGGCTTTGCGGCCATCGATGCGCAGCAGTGGTACGCCGAGCTGCTCTTGCATGCGCGCCACCGTGTAACTGACCGATGACTGCGAGCGGTGCAGGGCTTCGGCTGCCTGGGCAAACCCACCGTGATCGACCACTGCCTGCAAGGTTCGCCACTGATCCAGGGTTACGCGCGGCGCTTTCATCTTTGGCTCCTGTTGACCTAAGCTGCGCTCTTTCAAGGAGAGCGCCCCATGAAGAAATGTTGTGCGGCAATACTGATGTGCCTGCCCCTCGGGGCCATGGCTTACCCCATCGACGTGGAGAAGGAACTGGCCGGAGTCAAGCTGGACTACACCGCCTACGACACCGCGTACGACATCGGAGCCATCACCCTGAACAACTATGGGCAAGTGCCGGCGGCCTGCAAGGTGACGTTCCGCAACGGCCCGGAAGCGCCACGGGTACGCCGGGTGAATGTACCGGCGGGCAAAAGTGTGGACGTCACGGCCAAGTTCAACCGGCAGATCATCAAGCTGCGCATCGCAGTGAACTGCAAAGCGGAATAAAACTGATTAATCGATAGATTGCACCCACTTTTTACGCTTTTTTATCGATAGGTCAAGCCTTAATCTCACCTCCATCGAATCGCAACCCATTTTGCCGATGGAGGCACCCATGTCCCGCGTACTGATCGTCGAAAGCAGCGCCCGCCAGCAGGATTCCGTTTCCCGTCAACTGACCCGTGACTTCATCGAACACTGGCAAGCAGCGCACCCGGCCGACGAGATCACCGTTCGCGATCTGGCGGTGACCCCGGTGCCGCACCTGGACGCCAACCTGCTCGGTGGCTGGATGAAGCCTGAAGAGCAACGCAATGCCGCTGAACTGGAGGCCCTGGCCCGTTCCAACGAGCTGACCGATGAGCTGCTGGCGGCCGACGTGCTGGTGATGGCTGCACCGATGTACAACTTCACCATCCCCAGCACGCTCAAGGCCTGGCTTGACCACGTATTGCGTGCCGGCATCACCTTCAAGTACACCCCGACCGGCCCGCAAGGCCTGCTGACCGGCAAGCGCGCCATTGTCCTGACTGCCCGTGGCGGCATCCACGCCGGCGCCACCAGCGACCATCAGGAGCCGTACCTGCGCCAGGTGATGGCATTCATCGGCATTCACGATGTGAACTTCATCCATGCCGAAGGCCTGAACATGAGCGGTGACTTCCACGAGAAAGGCATCAACCAGGCCAAGGCCAAGCTGGCCGCGGTGGCCTGAGCGTCAACCAATTCCCAACCCTGACACCTTGTTTGCTCCTTTGGGTGTACCTGCCCGGCCTCGATGGCCGGGTTTTTTTTTGTGTGTGAATCACTCACGCCCATGAAATGCGCAGCCCCCACATTGCGCATGGTTGAACACATCGGTCGCAACCCGCTAAGGTCGCGGCCTTGATTTACGAGAGGCAACCATGGGCTACCTGATAATCGTCGCGCTGATCCAGGCGTTTTCCTTCAGCCTGATCGGCGAGTACCTGGCCGGGCACGTCGACAGCTACTTTGCCGTGCTCGCACGCGTGGTGCTGGCGGGCCTGGTTTTCCTGCCGCTGACCCGCTGGCGCCAGGTCGAGCCGCGCTTCATGCGCTCGATGCTGCTGATCGGTGCGCTGCAGTACGGCATCACCTATGTCTGCCTGTACCTGAGTTTCCGCGTGCTGACCGTACCTGAGGTGCTGCTGTTCACGATCCTCACGCCACTGCACGTGACCCTGATCGAGGATGCGCTGAACCGCCGCTTCAACCCATGGGCCTTGCTCGCTGCCTTGGTCGCGGTCGCAGGGGTGGCGGTGATCCGCTTCGACAGCATCAGTGGCGACTTCTTCATCGGCTTTTTGCTGCTGCAGTTGGCCAACTTCACCTACGCTGCCGGCCAGGTGCTGTACCGCCATCTGGTTGCCCGCCACCCCAGCGACCTGCCGCATTACAAGCGTTTCGGCTACTTCTACCTGGGGGCGTTGATCGTCGTGCTGCCGGCTTTCCTGCTGTTTGGCAACACCCAGCATTTGCCGAGCACCGACGTGCAATGGCTGGTGCTGCTGTTCCTCGGGCTGTGCCCGACAGCGCTGGGCTTGTACTGGTGGAACAAGGGGGCCTGCATGGTGTCCGGCGCTACGCTGGCGGTGATGAACAACCTGCACGTGCCGGTGGGGCTGCTGCTCAACCTGCTGATCTGGAACCAGCACGAGCCATTGGGGCGCTTGCTCATCGGTGGCGCGATCATCCTGGCCTCCGTGTGGCTGAGCCGCCTGGGCAGCCGCACGGATGCACCGCTGGTGCGCAGGGCCTGACATGCACACCATCCTGGTCATCGTCGCGCCGATCTTTGCGTTGATCCTGGTCGGTTATCTTTGCCGCCGGACCAACAAGCTTGGCGACAAGGCTGCGGCCGAGATCAACAAGATGGTGGTCTGGCTGTGCCTGCCGGCCCTGCTGTTCAAGGTCACAGCCACCGCAACCTGGAGCGAGGTATGGCACCCAGGGTTCATCGTGGCCTTTGGCGCAGGGGCGCTGGCGATGTTCGTGGCCACGCTGGCCTGGCGGCTGTTCAGCGGCCACGGGCTGGTCGCGGCCAGCATCGACGGGCTCAGCGCGGGGTATGCCAACACCGGCTATATCGGCATCCCGCTGTGTTTGCTGCTGTTCGGTCAGCCCGGGCTGCAGCCTGCGTTGATTTCTTCGTTGATCGTGGTCTGCCTGGTGTTCGCGATATCGCTGACGCTGATCGAAATTGGCCTACAGGAAGAGAAGCGGATCGGCCGCGCCATGTGGGTAGTGGGCAAGGCGCTGGCGAAGAACCCCTTGGTGATTTCGCCCGTGGCTGGGGCCGCTTGGGCAATGTCCGGGTTGGGGTTGGCGGAGCCGGTGATGCATTTTCTCGACATGCTGGCCTTGGCCACCACGCCCTGTGCATTGATTTCGCTGGGGGCGTTTCTGGCAGAGAAACGCAGCGGCGCTCAGGCCAGCCCATGGCCACTGGTTGCGATGAAGCTGGTAGGGCAGCCAGCGCTGACTTGGGTGTTGGCGTTCAAGGTATTCAGCCTGCCGAACATGTGGGCTGCTTCAGCGGTACTGCTGGCGGCGCTGCCGACGGGGACCGGGCCCTTCATGCTGGCGGAGTATTACAACCGGGAAGCGGGGCTGATATCGCGGACGATACTGTTGTCGACGGTGGCTTCTTTAGTCACCTTGACCGGGTTGTTGTACCTGCTGGGTTATGCGGGGTGATTTGGGGCTGCTGCGCAGCTATTTCGCAATACAAGGCCGCTCGGACGAATCTTGAAGCACACATGGCCTGTACGCCTTACATGGTGTTGCGCCCAGCAGCTGAAAAATCAGATTTTGCCCCTTTCTTGTAGGGCATTTCCCAAAGATACTGCCGGCCATTGTGGTGTGCTGGGTTGGTCACTAGTCTCAGCCGGTCGTTGCCATTCAACGACCGGCTTTGACAGGCCGACTCAAATTGCAATCCATAGCTTTGCCTTCAATGGTGGCTGTGCGTGGGGCGCCTTTGGGTGCGCCGGGTTTCTCAATTTGACCGGTCTGTCAACCCGTGCACAGCTGCCACCCTTTGTTTGACAGCAAATGGCGGTGGTCCCCAATCACAAATTGAGGGTTACACCATGCTGAAGATAGTCCCCGATCCACCCTACAACCTCCATTCCCTGGAAGACACGCTGCTGATGGCAGCGGACTACGCGCTATGCGCTGAAGCCGTCGCTCAGCAAGCCGTGTTGATGCAACCGAAATCACCCGTTTCGGTATTGATGATGACGTCGATGCACGAGCTGGACACCCTCCGCAGGTTGCTCGAATCAGCGCTGGCTCAAGTCCAAAAGCCGGCGGACCCGCAGACGTTGCATTAATCCGCATCATGATTTGTCTGGGGCTGGCTCTTTGGGAGCACGGCTTGCCGGCGATAGGGCCAGCTCAGGCATTTACAGCTTCAGGGAGATGAACCTATGGTCATCGAAGAAACGAAATTCACCGTCGGCAAAACAACCTTCTATCAAGGTGAAAACCGGACCCATCCTCTGTTTCGCATCGAGCCCGGCATTCCTTGCCAGAATGCCCGTGAACAAGCCTCAGAACTGATCGGCTATGCCCGCGACCTGTCCATCGACGGGCTGATGGAAGATAAACCCCAGCTGCTCTGGGCTTCCCATTATCTCTGCGCCCTGGCAAAGGCCCTGCTCGATGATGCTGAATTGGGCATGATGAAGACTCCTTGAAATAGGCACGAAAGACGACATCACGACCAGCGTCAACGAAATCCGTGCAGATGGATCCGCTCGTACTCGGCCACACGGGGTTATGCGGGGTGATTTGGGGCTGCTGCG
The DNA here is from genome assembly GCF_044143025.1 of Pseudomonas sp. TR47. NCBI lineage: Bacteria > Pseudomonadati > Pseudomonadota > Gammaproteobacteria > Pseudomonadales > Pseudomonadaceae > Pseudomonas > Pseudomonas sp. TR47. Next base: position 57,439 of record NZ_JBHFCS010000010.1, read on the forward strand.
CAGCCCTTTCGCGACACAAGGCCGCTCCTACGGAGAACGCAAATCCCCGGTAGGAGCGGCCTTGTGTCGCGAAAGGGCCGCAAAGCGGCCCCAACAATCTCAAGCCTCGCTCATTTCTTCCAGGCGACGCGGCACTGGCTCTACCGAAGCGCGCCCCGCCAGCCCCACGCGCATGTCATTGCCGCTCGGCTGCTGATACAAGCTCAGCCCAAACTCCGGCAACACCGCCAGCAGGTAATCGAAGATATCGCCCTGGATCCGTTCGTACTCGGCCCACACGGTCGTGGTGGTGAAGCAGTAGATCTCCAGCGGCACCCCCTCGGCGCCGGTCTGCATCTGCCGGACCATGCAGGTCATGCCCTGGTGCACGTTGGGGTGGTTCTTCAGGTAGGCCAGGGCAAAGGCGCGGAAGGTGCCGATGTTGGTCAGCTGGCGGCGGTTGGCCGACAGCTCGGCCACCGGCCCCAGGGCTTCGTTCCATTCATGGAGCTCCTGGCGCTTGCCGGCCAGGTAGTCAGCGAGCAGGCGCACTCCGCTCAGGCGCTGTTCTTCTTCTCGGGTGAGAAAACGCACGCCCGCCGCATCGATGAACAGGCTGCGTTTGATCCGCCGGCCGCCCGATTGCTGCATGCCGCGGTAGTTGCGGAACGACTCGCTCATCAGCCGCCAGGTGGGGATCGAGACAATGGTCTTGTCGAAGTTCTGCACCTTCACCGTGTGCAGGGTGATATCGACCACATCGCCATCGGCGCCGACCTGGGGCATTTCGATCCAGTCGCCGACGTGCAGCATGTCGTTACTGGTGAGCTGCACGCTGGCGACGAACGACAACAGGGTGTCCTTGTACACCAACAGCAATACTGCCGACATCGCACCCAGGCCTGACAGCAGCAACAGGGGTGAACGGTCGATCAGGGTGGCGACGATGACGATGGAGGCGAAAATCCACAGCATCATCTTCGCCAGTTGCACATAGCCCTTGATCGAGCGGGTGCGGGCATGTTCGGTGCGGGCATAGATGTCGAGCAGGCCATCGAGCAGGCACGACAGCGCCAGGGTCATGAACAGCAGGGTAAACGCCAGCGCCATATTGCCAAGGAAGTGCTGGGCGGTATCGGACAGCTCCGGTACCAGTTTCAGCCCGAACTGGATGACCAGCGACGGTGTGGTCTGCGCCAGGCGGTGAAACACCTTGTTGTGGCGCAGGTCGTCGAGCCATTTGAGCGCAGGCTGGCGGGCCAGCAGGCGCGTGCCGTGCAGGATCAGAAAGCGCGCCAGGCGGCCGATTACCAGGGAAACCAGCAGCAGCACGGCCAGGCCGATGGCGGCGTGGAGCATCGGGTGTTGGTCGAGGGTGCCCCACAGGTCGAGGCTGTCGCGCCAGAGTTTTTGCATATCCATGAGCTTGAGTACGGTCTTTGCTTGCGAAACGAAGCGCCATTAGAGCGCGGATGGCGACAAAGTTGCCAAAAGAAATTCGGCTCCGGCTGCAGAAAACGTTACCCTATGCAACTGAATTTCCCGCACTTGCCTGAGGTTACCTCCGTGTTCTCCCAATTCGCCCTGCATGAACGCCTGCTTAAAGCCGTGGCCGAGCTTAAATTTGTCGAGCCAACACCGGTGCAGGCCGCGGCCATCCCCTTGGCCCTGCAAGGGCGTGATCTGCGTGTGACCGCGCAGACCGGCAGCGGCAAGACCGCGGCCTTCGTCCTGCCGCTGCTCAACCGCCTGGTCGACCTGAAAGGCGCGCGCGTCGAGATCCGCGCGCTGATCCTGCTGCCGACCCGCGAGCTGGCCCAGCAGACCCTCAAGCAAGTGCAGCTGTTCTCGCAGTTCACCTACATCAAGGCGGGCCTGGTCACCGGCGGTGAGGACTTCAAGGAACAGGCCGCCATGCTGCGCAAGGTGCCGGACGTGCTGATCGGCACCCCGGGCCGCCTGCTCGAGCAGCTCAATGCCGGCAACCTCGACCTGTCCCACGTGCAGGTGATGATCCTCGACGAAGCCGACCGCATGCTCGACATGGGCTTCGCCGAAGACATGGAGCGCCTGTGCAAGGAGTGTGAGAACCGCGAGCAAACCCTGCTGTTCTCGGCCACCACCGGCGGCGCTGCCCTGCGCGACATCATCGGCAAAGTGCTGAAAGACCCTGAGCACCTGATGCTCAACAGTGTTTCGCAGCTGGCCGAAGGTACCCGCCAGCAGGTCATCACCGCTGACCACGACCAGCACAAAGAGGCGATCGTGCAGTGGCTGCTGGCCAACGAAAAATTCGACAAGGCGATCATCTTCACCAACACCCGCGTGCTTGCCGACCGTATCTACGGCCACTTGGTCGCCAAGGACGTAAAAGCGTTCGTGTTGCACGGTGAAAAGGACCAGAAGGACCGCAAGCTGGCCATCGAGCGCTTCAAGCAGGGCAGCTCCAAGGTGCTGGTAGCCACCGACGTGGCGGCCCGTGGCCTGGACATCGACGGCCTGGACCTGGTGATCAACTTCGACATGCCGCGCAGCGGCGACGAGTATGTGCACCGCATTGGCCGTACCGGCCGTGCCGGCGGCGAAGGCCTGGCGATTTCGTTGATCACCCACAATGACTGGAACCTGATGTCCAGCATCGAACGCTACCTCAAGCAGCAGTTCGAGCGCCGTGTGATCAAGGAAGTGAAGGGCACCTACAACGGGCCGAAGAAGGTCAAGGCGTCGGGCAAGGCTGCCGGCACCAAGAAGAAAAAGACCGAGAAGAAAACTGGCGACAAGAAGGCCGTGAAGCGCAAGCCTACCGCCAAGCCGAAGGCCAATGCACCGCTGACCAGCTCCGATGGCCTGGCACCGCTGAAAAAGCGCAAGCCTGCTGCTGAGTAATCAGTCAATGCTGGCCCTATCGCCGGCAAGCCGGCTCCCACAGGTACTCCATCAGCCTCAAGGGCGATGCGATCACTGTGGGAGCTGGCTTGCCGGCGATTGGGTCTTGATGTAATAGATCAATCCGCCTTCTTCTCCGCCTCCTTCAGCTCCTTGATCCGCTTGTCGATCAGCTGACACTTGTCGGGCAAGTCCTTGCTCGCCGTCCCCAGCTCCATCCCCTGGAGCTCATCGTTAATTTCCTTGGCTTTCTGCGGGTTCTGTTCGGTCAGCTGGCTCACCAGCCCGGCCAGTTCTTCACGTTTCTGGGTGGCCTCTTCCGGCGTGCAGGCCCAGGCGGGCAGGGCGCAGAACAGGGCGGTCGCACAGGCGATGCGCAGCAGCGGTTTCATCCTTTATACCTCCGGCGGTGGGGATGCCCGGTGGAGGCGCCTGCATGCCGGTAAGTTCCGCCTCCACGACCGGCGGAAGCCCCTGTGCACCTGGCCTATACCCCTGGGTATATGAACCCCGACTGCCCTCGGCTCTAGTTTGGAGCCACAACCAGAACAACCGAGGAGCAGACCCATGGATCGATTGAAAGGCAAGGTGGCACTGATTACCGGCGGGGCAGGGGGATGTGGCCTGGCAGCGTCGGAGCTGTTTGCCGCCGAGGGCGCCAAGGTGGCGATCCTCGACTTGCCCAGCAGCCAAGGTGAAGCCGTAGCGGCGCGCATCAATGCAACGGGCGGACAAGCCCTGTTCGTCGCGGCAGACGTTTCCGTGGCCGATCAGGTGCACCGCGCCGTCAGCCAGGCCCAGGCGCACTTCGGGCCGATCACGGTGCTGATGAATCACGCAGGCATCATCGCTGCCGGGCCCTTTCTGGAGACCAGCGAAGCCGATTGGGACCGTTTGATGAGCGTCAACGTGAAAAGCATGTTCCTGGTGACCAAGGCAGTGCTGCCGGGCATGCTGGCCGCCGGTGGCGGCAGCGTGATCTGCACGTCGTCGATTTCGGCCGTGGTGGGCACGCCGATGGAAGTGCTCTACTGCACCACCAAGGGCGCCTGCCACATGTTCGCGCGTGCTTTGGCCGTGGAATACCGCGACCAGCACATCCGCAGCAACGCCATTTGCCCGGGCTTCATCGGCACCGCCCACGGCCGGCGCGAACTCGACCTGCTGCGCGGCTACGGTGTGGATGCCTCCGACGAAGCCATCAAGACCATGCAGGGCCGGCTTTGCGACCCCGCCGAAGTGGCCGCTGCCGCACTGTTCCTCGCCAGCGACGAGTCGAGCTTCGTCAGTGGCTCGCACCTGTTCGTCGACAACGCCTACACCGCCATGTAACACCCGGCCGGCACCGTGCTGCCGGCCCTACAACAACAAAAGGCTACACCCTTCAATTCTGCCCCCAAGCCAACTCCAACAACACAGAGGCAGCAGATGGAAAACATAGGCACCTACGTCATTTACGTGATCATGGCCTGCGCCGTGGTCGGCGCCATCGCGTCGATCATCAATGCAGAATCAGAACTGGCCAAAGAATTCACCGCTGGCCTGCACAGCATCGGCCCGATCTTCATCCCGGTGGGCCTGGCCATGCTCAACAAGGCCGACCACAAGTACATGGCACTGGGCATCATGGCCGGTTTGCTGAGCATTCCGATCAGCATCGTACTGATTGCCATGGGCATGCAGGCCATGGGCCTTGGCGTGCGCCCGGACATCGCCACCGCAGGCGCGGCGACCCAGGCGCTGCACTTCACCCTGCCGACCTTGCTGCGCAACTTGTCGCCGCTGATCCTGTTCTGCGTGGCGCTGGCGGCGGCCCTGCGGTACTTCCCCAACCTGATGGTGAGCCTGTTCCTCAAGCTGGGGCAATTGATGTACGCGGCGGCGACGCTGGTACTGGTGGCGTCGATCGTCGAGTACTTCACCGGTGCATTCACTGCGCTGTTCGGCGGCTGGGGCTTTGCGCCGATCATCGCTGACAAGGACGACCAGTTCCGGGCGCTGGAAATTGCCGGTTACGTCGGCATCATGCTGTGCGGCGCGTTCCCGATGGTCTACCTGATCAAGCGCTTCCTGTCGCGGCCGATCGAAACGGTGGCCTCCAGGTTTGGCCTGTCGCCGGTGGGCGCTGCCGGCGTGCTCGCTGCTTCGGCGAACATCCTGGCAATGTTCCGCCTGGTGGGCGACATGCCGCCGAAAGACAAGGTGCTGGTGATCGCCTTCGCCGTGTGCGCAGCCTTCACCTTTGGTGACCACCTGGCCTATTCGGCCAACTTCCAGCCCACGCTCATTGGCCCGCTGATCATCGGCAAACTTGCCGGCGGCCTGCTGGGCATGCTCCTGGCCTACTGGCTGGCAGTGCCTAAAGCTGAGGAACTGGGCCGCCAGGAGCAACAGGCGGGGCTGTTGCCGGTCAGCGCACCGTTGTACTGACGGGGCCAGGCATCGTTCAATGCCGTCCGGCGCGTGCCGCAGGGCGGCATGCGTGCCCCTCTTTCCACCCGCACAGGCCGCAGCCATGAACAGCGACCACGCCAACCGCCTGGCCACGGTGATTCGCAGCATCGGCAGCGACGCACTGGGCCCGGCCATCGACACTGCGCTCAAGGGCGTGGTCGATTTCGACATGAGCTGCGCTTACCTGTTTCGCTTCAACCAGCCGGCGCTGTTGGTGCACGATGGCTACAACCAGCGGGTGACCGAGCGTACGCTCAAGGCGTATCTGCGTGGGGGCTATTTGCTCGACCCGTTCTACGTCGCTTGCACCAACAATGCACCACGGCAGCTTGATCGAAGAAATCGGCTTCATCGTCCCTGTGCGCCCACGCACGGCGCTGGTGTTTTCCTTGATGCGCGGCTTGCACAAGGGGGCGTTCGAAACCGATGAAACCCAACGCCTCGCTGCGCTGACGCCGCTGATCGATGCCATTTTCAGCCAGCACCTGCACCTTGCTCATGCCGAAGACCTGGCCGACCCGCAGGACTCGGACAGCCAGTTGGAAGACGCCTTCGTCGATATCCTCCAGGGCCAGTTGACCGAAACCCAGCGGCATGTGGCCAAGCTGATTTTGCAGGGGCACAGCAGCCAGTCGATCTCGCGGGCGCTGGGGATTTCGGAAGGGACGGTCAAGGTGCACCGGCACAACATCTGGCAGCGGTTGGGGATTGCCGGGAATGCGGAGTTGTTTCGGTTGTTTATTGGCTATCTCACGAAGCAGCAATGATCTGAAGGCTATGGCCTGTAATGGATCTGTGCGGCTTTTCTATCTCGGCTGTAATCCCTTTCCGAAACTGGCGTTTAACCTCCTGGCCCCATTGATGCGCGAGTGACCTCGTCCTAGTCTCGCGATGAAAGAGGAGGTATCGTATGTACATCTGTAAATACAGGGCGCCCCATGATATTTGAGTGGGACGCAACGAAAAATCAAACCAATATCCGAAAGCACGGCATCGATTTCGCTGATGTGCCCGACATGTTCAACCATCCCATGTTGACCCGACGGGACGACAGCGCACAATACGCTGAGGAGCGCTGGGTAAGCTTGGGATGGCTCAATGCCTTGCTTGGGGTAGTCGTGTACACGGAGAGGCAGGGTGAGGTAATCCGCATCATTTCCGCACGTAAAGCCACCAGATGGGAGGCCAAACACTATGACCAAAGCATCGAAAACTGATTGGAGCCGCCTGGCTCAAATGGACGATAAAGATATTGATACCTCGGATATCCCCGAGTTGGACCAGGCTTTCTTCCAGCAGGCTGAACTGCGTGTCCCGGCGAAGCAGGCAGTAACCATTCGCCTGGACGCTGATGTCCTCACCTGGTTCAAGGATCAGGGGGCGGGTTATCAGACGCGGATTAATCAGTTGCTGCGCCAGTACATGCAAGCCCAGCAGCGCCAGCGCTGAGATCTTTTGGAACGCACCAGACCCGCGACCGGTCCCAAGCTGTGTACCCCATGCGTCCACAGCAAGAGGCCATAGCCATGAGCATTACCTACGACTGGGACCTGATCGAGCGCTTGCTGCACGAAGTGCAGAACGGCGCCGGTCACAGCTTCACACCACGCCCCTATGCCGAGCAGCACGCTGCGGCTCTGGCCGCCGAGGGCCAGCCGGTGGGGGATGTGGACCATCTGAAAACCCGTGCCTGCGAGTACGAGAAGCTGCTATTCGAGCGCGGCTTCGTCGAGAGCCGGCCGCCAGAGGATGGCGGCAATGGAGAGAACTTCGTGCTCACCGAGCGCGGGTCGCGGCTGTTGAGCCTGATCGACAGCAGCATCCCGGGCTTCGAGCACCCGCGCCAGGTACTGGATGACCAGGAAGATGCGCTGGACGAAACCACCTTCGAGCACGTGTCTGCAAAAGCGCAGATCGCTTGAGGTCGTTTTGAGGCTGGCAAGGTCGGCCAAGGAAACCCGATAATCGGTGTTCTTTGAAAACTGCCGAGCCTTGCCCATGCCATCGATCACTCAGGAGGGCCGCCTATGAGCGCGGCCCGCAAGAGCCCCGACGCCTTTGCCTTTCAGGTGATGCTCGGGCTGTGCCTGATCTGGGGTTGCCAACAGGTACTGATCAAGTCTGCGGCGGTTGATATTGCGCCGGTGATGCAGGCCGCTCTGCGCAACGGCCTTGCGGCGGTGCTGGTCGGCTTGATGATCTGCTGGCGCGGTGGCTGGGGGCAGGTGGGGAGCACCTGGCGTGGCGGGTTGCTGGCCGGCGGTTTGTTTGGCCTGGAGTTCCTGTTCATTGCCGAGGGGCTGAAGCTGACATCGGCGGCGCACATGTCTGTGTTCCTCTATACCGCGCCGGTGTTCACGGCACTTGGGTTACATTTCATGCTGCCCAGCGAGCGGCTGCGCCTGCTGCAGTGGCTGGGCATTCTGTTGGCGTTCGGCGGAATTGCTACTGCGTTTGCCGGGGGCGTGTCGTTCGAAGAAATGGACGGGCGCATGCTGCTCGGCGATGCCTTCGGTGTGCTGGCCGGTTTGGCTTGGGGTGCGACGACCGTGGTGGTACGGGGCTCGCGTTTGTCCGAGGCGCCTGCGACGTTGACCCTCTTCTACCAACTGGCAGTAGGTTTTGTCGGGTTAGTGCTGATCGCCTTGCTCAGCGGGCAGATCGACAAGGTCTCGTGGACGCCCTTGGCGGTCGGCAGCGTGCTGTTCCAGGGCATTGTGGTGTCGTTTGTCAGCTACCTGACGTGGTTCTGGTTGCTGCGTAAGTACTTGGCCTCGAATTTGGCGGTGTTTTCCTTTATTACCCCATTATTTGGGGTGACGTTTGGCGTGCTCTTGCTGGATGAACCGCTTAGCGTGAATTTTGTGCTCGGGGCCGTAATGGTTTTGCTCGGCGTGGTGCTGGTCAGTGCCGAGCCTTGGGTGAAGCAGCAATTGCGCAGGTTTGTGGGATAGGGGTTGCTGTTACTGGCCCTATCGCCGGCAAGCCGGCTCCCACAGGTACCCCACTAAACCTGAGGGCAGTGGGGCATCTTTGGGAGCCGGCTTGCCGGCGACAGGGCCGGTATTGATCAAGCTTGATCAATCACGCAACCCGCCCTGCAATTTGGCAGTTCTGGTTGTTGCGTGTGCCGGTAAGAACCAATACCCCCGCCAGCCCCAACCCAGCCGCCGCAGTTACCAGCGCCGGCTGCAGGCTCCCGCTGTAATGGTTGCTCAACGCCGCCAGCAACGGCCCGCTCAATTGCCCCAGCGCAAAGCACGCAGTCAACAGCCCGGCATTGCGCTGCGTCGCATGCGGCGCGAGCTCCCGCGAGCGTTGCATCACCAACTGCATGCATGCCAGGAACGGCGTACCGCACAGCACTACGCCCAAGGCGAGGCCAAGGCCACCGCCCATCAGGCAGGCCAGCACGCCAAGGCCTTGCAGCCACAAGGTCGCGCTCAGCCAGGCCGAAGTGCGGCCGGCGCGTCGCACACTCACCAGCACCACGCCCATCGCCGCCGCCACACCAAACGCTGGCCAGAACAGATCGGCCATCCAGTTGCCCTGGAACTGTTGGTTGGCCATTTGCGAGAGGAACGTGGCCGGCAGGATGTAACCCACGCCATACAAGGCATACACCAGGCCAAGGCGGCCAATGCCAACGCTGCGCGTCACCCCTTGCTGCGCCGTGCGCGGTACCACGGCGGGTTCCTGAGCGCGAGGCAGCCAGGGGTACACAGCCAGCAGCATGACCAGCGCGGCAACGGCATACACCAGCCATAACGCTGCCGAGCTCATACCGAGCAAGTGAGCGAGCAATGCCAGCAGGCCGGTGACGGCGATGCCCAGGCCGGGCCCGGCGAACACCAGGGCGCCCAGGCGCGGACGGTTGTTGGCGTTGGCCAGTTGCTGGCTGAGGCTGGTGATCATCACCAGCACCCAGGCACTGGCAACACCCGTGCCGAAGCGCAGCAGCAGGTGGCTCCAGAACCCGTCCGCAGCCCAGGACGCCAGGGTCAGCACTGCGCAAAGCCACAGGCCGCCATGCAGGCGCAGCCTGACCTGGGCGGGGGTGCGGGCGAACATGGCGTCTGCCGCGCCAATGAAATAACCCAGGTAGTTGGCCGCCGCGACCAGGCCGGCGGCGGTCAGGTCGAACTGGCCTTCGGCGATCAGTTGCGGCAGTTGTGGGGTGAGAGCGAAGCGGCCGATGCCCATGGCCATCATCAGGGCTACGGTGCTGGCCAGCAGTTGTACGAACGGCGACATGAGGACACTCCTGCGCGGGTGTAAACGATGGATGGCAGGTTAGGGCGCTTTTGTTTTCAATAAAATTGAATAATGATGATCAAGTTGTTCTGTTTTGGAGAATGTCATGGAGTTCAGCCAGCTGCGTATCTTCCAGGCGGTCGCAGAGGAAGGTTCCATCACTCGCGCCGCCGAGCGCCTGCACCGGGTGCCGTCGAACCTGTCCACGCGCTTGCGCCAGCTTGAAGAGCAACTGGGCGTGGAGCTGTTCTTGCGTGAACGCCAGCGTCTGCAGTTGTCACCCGCTGGCAAGGTGCTGCTGGATTACGCCAACCGCCTGGCGGCGCTGCGTGACGAAGCCATGGCGGCGGTACAGGGCGGGCAGCCGGCCGGCGACTTCGTCCTGGGCACCATGTACAGCACGGCGGCCATTCACCTGCCAGTGCTGTTGGCGCGCTACCATCAGGCCTATCCTGCCGTTAACTTGCAGGTGCAGGCTGCCCCCAGTGGCGAATTGCTCGAGGGGTTGCTCAGCCACCGCCTGGACGCCGCACTGGTGGACGGGCCTCCGAGCCTGGCGGGGCTCGATGGCGTGCCCTTGTGCGAAGAAGAACTGGTACTGATCACCAGCCCTGAACACCCAACAGTGCACAGCGCCAGGGATGTGGCGGGCAAGGCGGTGTTCACCTTCCGCCAGGGCTGCTCCTACCGGATGCGCCTGGAGGCGTGGTATGCCCATGCACATACGCCCATGGGGCGGGTAATGGAGATCGAGTCTTACCAGAGCATGCTGGCCTGTGTGATAGCCGGCGCGGGCGTGGCGCTGATGGCGCAATCGATGCTCGACAGCCTGCCGGGGCGTGACCGCGTGCGGGTCCATCGCCTGCAGGCGCCGTTCGATCAGGCGGTGACCTGGCTGATGTGGCGGCAGGGGATGCGAGGGGCGAATTTGCAGGCGTGGGTCGATTTGCAACAAAGCGAAACGATTAACCAGCCGTCGGAATCCACCGTTTCCGCTTGATCCGCGTCAAACTTGCCCCTATCTGTAAGTACAAGGGCATGCGTAATACAGGACATCGGGCTATGATCTGTATGAAACATCGCAGGATTGATTGACCGAGAGGCTGACCCGTCAAGGGGGCACTATGAAAAACCAAATGTTCAACTGGCTCCACGACTTGGCTGTCGCCCTGGGGCTGATACCACCACCCTTGCAGCCGGTGCCTATCCCGACTGATGAAGAGCAGCGCAGGCGCCAGCCGCGTCGTCGTTGAAACCAACAAAAGCCGCGATATCAGAGATGATGCCGTGGCTTTTTTGTTGGTTGTTTTCGGGGCGTTGTGCATGCGGTCGAGCGCATGCCTGGGTTGCGCCGGCACCTTTGGGATCGAGCGCTGCCTGGGCGACGCTCGATCTCACCCTCAAGCCAGCTTCACCACCCCTACCGGTTTACGCGACAGCAGGCTGACCAGCACGAAACTCACCAGGCCAACCGCCAGGCTGTAGTAGATCGGCGTATTGGCGTCCAGCCCGTCCTTGAACATGAACCACAGCGCCGTGGCAAAGCCCAGCGACATGCTGGCGATGGCCCCTGCAGTGGTTGCACGTTTCCAGAAGATAGCCCCGATCAGCGGGATCAGCATGCCGCCGACCAGCAGGTTGTAGGCCAGCGTCAGTGCGCTGATCACATCGTTCACCGCCAGGGCGATGCCCAACACCACCAAGCCGGTGAGCAGGGTGAACAGGCGGCTGACACCCAGGCTCGACTGCTTGCCGCCACGCAGTTTTGGCAGCAGGTCTTCGGTAATGGTGGTCGAGGCGGCCAGCAGGCCGGCGCTGGCGGTCGACATCATCGCTGCCAGGGCAGCGGCCATCAGCAGGCCACGGATACCATCAGGCAACTGGCTCTTGATCATCTCGGCGAACGCGTTGTTCGGGTTGGCCAGGTCCGGCATCAGCACATGCGCGGCCATGCCGATCAGGGCGCAGGCCAGGCCATATAGCACGCAGTACAGGCCTGCAGTCGTGCCGGCGCGTTGGCAGACCTTCTCATCACGGGCGGTGAACACCCGCTGCCAGATGTCCTGACCGATCAGGATGCCGAAGAAGTAGATCAGGAAGTAGGTGATGATGGTGTCCCAGCCGATGGTGGTCCAGGCGAAGCTGGCCGCCGGCAGCTTGGCTACCAGGGTGTCCCAGCCACCGGCGTTGTACAGGCACACCGGCAGCAGGATGAACATCAGGCCCACGGTCTTGATCACGAACTGGACGATATCGGTCAGGGTCAACGACCACATGCCGCCGATGGTCGAATAGACCACCACCACACCGCCGCCGAGCAGCAGCGACATCCAGAACGGCAAGTCCAGCAACACCTGCAGGACAGTTGCCATGGCCAGGGTCGAGGTGACGCCGATCATCAGCGCGTAGGCCAGCATGATTGCCGCACTGGCCTGGCGCGCCATGGGGTTGTAGCGACGTTCCAGTACCTGGGTCACGGTGAAGATCTTCAGGCGCAGCAGCGGTTTGGCGAGGAACAGGTTGAGGGCGATGATGCCCAGGCCCAAGGCTGCGCACAGCCAGAAGCCGGAGATGCCGTGCACATAGCCAAGGCGCACGGTGCCGACGGTGGAGGCGCCACCGAGCACGGTGGTGGCCATGGTGCCCATGTACAAGGTCGGGCCCAGGTTGCGCCCTGCCACCAGATAGTCTTCGTGGGTTTTTGCGCGCCGCATGCCATACCAGCCCAGCCCGAGCATGCCGGCGGTATAGATCATTACAACAATGATGTCCAAGGCCATTGGGGGTCTCCCGATTATCTTTATTATGGCGAGATCGACCGCTCAGGCGGGTTCACGGCGCCTGGCGGTCTTGTCTTGTGTTGGCGGGCCTCTGTGGCCCTCCCTCATGGCTCCTGCCGGGGTGCAGCAAGTTTCAGCGGCGCACGACGCCGGGCAGCACGCAGAGCATTTCGAACAGCAGGTTGGCACCGAGCAGCGAGGTGTTGCCGGTGGTGTCGTAAGGCGGGGAGACTTCGACAAGGTCACAGCCGATCAGGTCCAGGCCGTGGCAGCCGCGAATGATCTCCATCGCCTGGATGGTGGTCAAGCCGCCGATTTCCGGGGTGCCGGTGCCCGGGGCCCAGGCCGGGTCGATACCGTCGATGTCGAACGACAGGTACACCGGGCCGCCGCCGACTTTTTCGCGCACTTCGGCCATCAGCGGTTCCAGTGACTTGTGCCAGCACTCTTCGGCCTGCACCACGCGAAAGCCCTGGCGGCGGCTCCAGTTGAAGTCGTCGGCGGTGTAGCCCTGGGCGCGCAGGCCGATCTGGACCACGCGGTCGCAATCGAGCAGGCCCTCTTCCACCGCGCGGCGGAAGGTGGTGCCGTGGGCGATTTTCTCACCGAACATGTGATCGTTGACGTCGGCGTGGGCGTCGATGTGCACCAGCCCGATCTTGCCGTGCTTCTTGTGCAGGGCGCGCAGGATCGGCAGGGTGATGGTGTGGTCGCCACCCAGCGTCATCGGGATGACATTGTGCTCGACAATCTCGTCGTAGGCCTCTTCGATGATGCGCACGGCGTCGAGCAGGTTGAAGGTGTTGATCGCCACGTCACCGATGTCGGCCACCGACAGCGAGTCGAACGGGGCGGCACCGGTGGCCATGTTGTACGGGCGGATCATCACCGATTCGGCGCGGATCTGCCGTGGGCCGAAGCGGGTGCCGGAGCGCAGCGAGGTGCCGATGTCCAGCGGCACGCCGATGAACGCGGCGTCCAGGCCTTCGGCGCTTTGCAGGTGGGGGAGACGGAGCATGGTGGCGATGCCGCCGAAACGCGGCATTTCGTTGCCGCCCAGTGGTTGATGGAGAACTTTGTCCACGGTGGGCCTCATCAGTCGGTCGATTGTTTTGTTTGTTCGAACCTGTGCCGCCGCGCGCCTTGAAATGTGGTTATGCCGGCGGGCAGGGACATTTCGGCCAAGTCTGCTCAAGGTAGTGCGTGGGAAAAATCGCTACCGGCAAATACTTACTTCAGGAATTTCTGAACTAAACGCCACCGCAGCGGTTAGACTGCGCGCAAATGACACAGCGGAACCGTTGCACCATGGCCTCGACCTTGCCCGACCTGAAACTGCTGCGCATCTTTGTCAGCGTGGTGCGCCACCAAGGCTTCGCCAATGCCCAGCGCGATCTCAACCTGTCGACCTCGGCCATCAGTACCTACATGAGCCAGCTCGAAGGCGCCCTGGGCATCGTGCTGTGCCACCGCGGGCGTGGCGGTTTCAGCCTGACCAGCAAGGGCGAGCTGTTCCATCAGGAGACCTTGCGCCTGCTGGCGGAGCTCGATGGCTTCGAGCAATACGCCGCAGCGCTCAAGGGTGAGCTGCGCGGTACGCTCAACCTCGGGGTGATCGACTCGACCGTGGGCGACCGCGCGCTGCCGTTGGCTGAAGCGATCGGAGCCTACAGCCAGGAGCACCCTGCGGTGCACCTGCACCTTTCGGTATCCAGCCCCTATGAGCTGCAGCTTGGCGTGCAGGACAACCGCCTGGACCTGGCCATCGGGGCGTTCTCCTCGCGCATGAGTGGCCTGGTTTACCAGCCGCTGTACCGCGAGCAGCACTGGTTGTACTGCAGCAGCCGCCACCCTTTGTTCGCCGAGCGGCGTATCCCCGAACCGGTGGTGACCCAGCAGCGCATGGTCGGGCGCGGTTACTGGAGCCAGGCGGAGTTGGCCCGGCATGGCTTCAAACACAGCGCGGCGACCGTCGAAAGCATGGAGGCGCAGCTCATTCTGATCCTGTCAGGTGCCTATATCGGCTACCTGCCCGAGCACTATGCCCAGGCTTGGGTCGACAAGGGCGACCTGCGCGTATTGTCTCCGGCCACTTTCGGCTATCAGGCGCCATTTTCGCTGATAATCCGCCGCGGTCGCAGCCGTGAACCCTTGATTCAGACCTTCCGTGACCTGCTCAAAAGCCAGCTCAATGTTGGCTGATGAACAGGACGTTTTGGTCATTCCGTCGGGATGAATAAATTTCCTACAAACCTGACTACTACGCTGATGGCGTTCTGCTAAACCTCTACTTGCTTTGATGATTTTCCCCTTCATCTATACAAGCAAGGACCGCCCAGATGCGCATGAATTTGCCCGTCACTGAGCATGAAAGAACGTTTTCCAGCGACCAGCGGCTGATCTCTACCACCGACCTGAACAGCCGCATCACCTACTGCAACGACGCGTTCGTGGCCATCAGCGGGTTCACCTACGACGAGCTGGTGGGCCAGAGCCACAACCTGGTGCGTCACCCCGACATGCCACCGGCGGTTTTCGGGCATATGTGGGACACCATCAAACAAGGCAAACCCTGGATGGGCGTGGTGAAGAATCGCGCCAAGAACGGTGATTTCTACTGGGTGAGTGCTTATGTCACCGCCATTTATGAAAACGGCCGCATCAGCGGCTACGAGTCGGTGCGTTCGGTGCCCAGCCGTGAGCAGATCCGCCGCGCAGAACGGCTGTATGCGCGTCTGCGCGCCGGTCGCCCGGCTGTAGCCTGGGCCGCGCGGCTGGGGCGTGGCGTTGGCGATGGCTGGCCGCTGATAGGCGCAGGCCTGTTGTCGGCCGCCGGCTACCTTTGGTTACCACCCTATGCAGCGCTGGGCGTGCTGATGGCCAGTATGCTGTTGGCCTGGTACCTGATCGAACAACGGCATAACCAGGCGATCCGCCGCACACTGGCCGAACATCCCAAGGCCTTCACCAGCCCGCTGGTTGCGCTGACGTACAGTGACAATCCGGGCCTGCACGGCCAGCTCGACCTGGCGATCATCAGCGAGGAAGCGAGGCTGCAAACCGCCCTGACACGCCTGGTGGACGCCGGCGTCGGCGTGAAGTCGCGGGCCGCCCAGTCAGCCGACCTGTCCGATGCCCAGGCGCAGATGCTCGACCGCCAACGCAGTGAGACCGATCAGTCGGCCACCGCCATTGCGCAGATGGCGGCGACCATTCAGGAAGTCACGCATAACGTGCAAAGCACCGCGCATGCTGCGGGCGATGCCGATCAGTTGGCGCAGCAGGGCAGCGAACTGGCCCGGCAGAGCCTCAAGGCGATGGGCAGCATGAGTGAGGCGGTCAGCGACATCGGCCAGGCGGTCAACGCCCTGGCTGAGCAGACCCAGTCGATCGGCAGCGTGGTCGACACCATCACCTCGATTGCCGAACAGACCAATTTGCTGGCGCTCAATGCCGCGATCGAGGCGGCGCGCGCGGGTGAGCAGGGCAGGGGCTTTGCCGTGGTGGCCGATGAGGTGCGCTCGCTGGCCCAGCGCACGCGTACCTCGACCGAGGAAATCCACCAGATCATTGCCTCCCTGCGCACTGGCGCCGAGCGAGCGGTAAGCACGGCCAGCCGCGGTGAGCAGATCTCACGGGACAGCGTGCACAGTGTCGAGGCGGTGCAGTCGGCGCTGGCCGGGATTGCCCAGGCGGTCAGCCGCATCACCGGCATGAGCCAGCAGATGGCGACGGCGTCGGAGCAGCAGAGCCACGTGGCCGAAGACATCAACCAGCAGATCGTGCGCATCGCCCAGTTGTGTGACCAGACGGCAGGGCAGGCCAAGCAGGGGGCTGAAATCAGCCAGGACCTGGAGCGAATGGCCGAGTATCTGCACAGCCTGGCAGAGCGCTTCAACCGCTGATTTACCGCCTCTCCCACATGGATGTGGGGCTTTTCCTCAGGGCTGTGGCACACTGCGCCCGGTAAGGAGAAACCGATGTCCAGACCCCGCTGCGAGCGCTGCCTGCGCCCGCTCGATCACTGCCTTTGCCCACTGATCCCCTCGCTCGACAGCCGCACCCGCGTGGTCCTGCTGCAGCACCCCAGTGAAACCTCGCACGCCCTGAATACCGCACGCCTGGCTGCCCTTGGCCTGGTCAATGCCGAGTTGCGCGTGGGCGAGGTGTTTGAAGACCTGGGTGATTTGCTGGATGCACCTGAGTATCGGCCGGTGCTGTTGTTCCCAGGTGAGCAGGCCCAAGTGCTTGCAGCCTACGGCGATACAGGCGACAGGCCGCTCATGCTGATAGTCCCCGATGGCACCTGGCGCAAGGCTCGCAAGCTTTTGTACCTCAATCCGCTGCTCGAAGCGTTGCCCAGGGTGACGCTGGCGCAGGTGGCGCCCTCGCGCTACCGCGTGCGCAAGGCGCCGGAGCCGGGAGCGGTGTCGACCATAGAGGCGGTGGTGCAGGCATTGAATGTGCTGGAGCAGCCGGCCTGTTTCGATGAGTTGCTGCGCCCGTTCGAAGTGTTGATCGAGGGGCAGATCAGGGCAATGGGGCTTGAGACGTTTCAAAGAAATCACGGTGAAGGCTGACACCTGCACTGTCAGTGCCGTTTTCTCCACACGATTGCACCCTCGCGGGTAACCCCGCGAACGGGCCCTGGCAAACCGTTCACCGCTCCCGCAACGCCTCGGTCCGTGCCTTGAGCACCGGCTTGAGCAGATAATCCAGCACACTCTTCTGCCCGGTGATGATATCCACCGTGGCCACCATCCCGGGGATGATCAGCAGCGGCTTGTTATCGCCGCCCAAGTGGTTCTTCTCGGTGCGCACCTGAATCAGGTAAAACGCATTGCCCTTGTCATCGGTCACGGTATCGGCACCGATCAACTCAAGCTTGGCCTTCATGCCGCCATAAATGGTGTAGTCATACGCACTGAACTTCACCATCGCCGGCTGCCCCGGGTGCAGGAATGCCACGTCCTGTGGCCGCACCTTGGCTTCGATCAGCAGGTTGTCCTCGATCGGCACGATCTCCACCAGGTCGCTGCCTGGCTGCACCACCCCGCCAATTGTGTTGACTTTGAGCATCTTGACGATGCCGTGCACCGGCGAAACCACGGTAGTGCGGTTGACTCGGTCGTCGATGGCGATGCTGGTGGCGGTGATCTTCGACAGCTCCGTGCGTTTGTCGTTGAGCTCCTTGGCGGCCTCGGAGCGGAAGCTGGCATCCGATTCCTGGATCTTGCTCCTGATCTCGGCCACGGCGGCCTCGGCGCGAGGGATGGCCAGGCTGGTGGCGTTGAGCTGGCCGCGAGCTTCGACCGTGCGTTGCTTGAGCCGCAGGATTTCCACCGGTGAAATGGCACCCTTGCTCACCAGCGGCGCGGACATGTTTAGTTCCTGCTGCAGCAGGCCTACCGCCGAACGGTACTGTTCGACCTTGGAACGGAACTCGGCCAATTCCTGGGTCTTTTGTCGCAACTGCTCGTTGAGGGTCTGCTTTTCACTGGCCAGGCGGCGCTGGCGCGAGTCGTACAACGACAATTCGTCCTCGGCCACTTGCGGCGCCTTGGCGCGGACCTCCTCGGACAGCACCAAGGGCCGCCCTTCGGCTTCGGCGGACAGGCGCTCGACCTGGGCGGTCAAGGCATAGCGGTCAGCCTCGCTTTCACCTTTGTTGGACTTGAACCGCGTGTCGTCCAGGCGCAGCAGGGTGGCGCCTTTGTCCACCATCTGGCCTTCGCGCACGAAAATCTCAGTGACGATGCCGCCCTCCAGGTTCTGCACCACCTGCACCTTGCTCGAAGGGATCGCCTTGCCTTCGCCGACGGTTACCTCGTCGAGCACTGCCAGGCTCGCCCAGGTCAAGGCCGCGAGCAGTAGCGCCGCTGCCAGCCACACGGTCAGGCGTGACAGGCGCGGGGAATCTTGCAGGGTGGCGCTGGCCAGCTCTGGCATGTAGTCGTGTTCGGTGCGCTTGTCGGCGCTGCTGTGGGAACTGCGCACGCTGTGGCCGATGGGCATGGAAACCTCCTAGAGAGCTGCGCCGATGCGGCCCTTGCGCAGGGCATCGATAACCGCATCCTTTGGCCCGTCGGCGACGATCTTGCCGTTGTCCAGTACCAGCAGCCGGTCCACCAGGCTAAGCATCGAGGTGCGGTGGGTGACCAGCAGCAGGGTCTTGCCGGGCACCCAGTTCAGCAGTCGCTGGCGCAGTTGCTCTTCGCTGCTGTTGTCCATGTGGCTGGTAGGTTCGTCGAGGATCAGGATGGGTGGCTCCAGCAACAGCGCGCGGGCCAGCAGCACGGCCTGGCGCTGCCCGCCGGAAAGCAATTGGCCACGTTCGCCCACCGGGCGGTCGAAACCCTGCGGGTGCTGGCGGGCCAGCTCGCTGACGCCGGTCAGTTCGGCCACTTCGAGCATGCGCGCATCGCTTACGTGGCGGGCACCGAGGGTCAGGTTGTCACGCAGGCTGCCGGCCAGCAGCGGCAGGTCATGGGCGACGTAGCCAAGCTGGCTGCGCAGGTCGGCGATGTCCAGTTGGCGCAGGTCGAGGTTGTCCAGCAATACCTGGCCTTCTTCCGGGTGATGGAAGCCCATCAGCAGGCGGCCCAGGGTGCTTTTGCCCGAGCCGCTGCGGCCGATGATGCCAATCCGCTCACCCGGCTTTATGGCCACGTTCACATCCTGCAGTGCCGGGCTGGCCTGTGCCGGGTAGCGGAAGCTGACATGGCTGAGGGTCAGGCCGCCCTTGAGCGCGGTGTGCTCCAGGGCTTGCTGTTCGGCCTGGCGCTCTTGCGGCAGGGCCATCAGGGCATCGGTGCTGCGCATCGTCAGTTGCGCTTGCTGATAGCGGGTGATCAGCCCTGCAATCTGGCCGAGCGGTGCCAGCACCCGGCTACCGAGCATGTAGCTGGCGACCAGGGCGCCGACACTGAGGTTGCCAGCGATGATGCTGTACACCCCGGCGACGATGGTGGCCATGCCGCAGAACTGCTGGATGAACAGTGTGCCGTTGCTGGCCAGCGACGACAGGTTGCGGGCGTGGGCGTCGAGGCGGGCCATGGCGCCATTGGTGTGTTCCCACTGGTACTGGCGCTCGCTCTCGGCACCGCAGGCCTTGAGGGTTTCCAGGCCGCCGAGGGTTTCGATCAGCAGTGCCTGGCGTACCGCACCGAGGCTGAGGCTTTTTTGCACGGTGTCGCGCAGGCGTGCCTGAATGAACAGGGCAAAGCCCACCGCCAGCGGGAAGGCGATCAGTGGGATCAGTACCAGCCAGCCGCCCAGCAGGCCGATCACCAGTAGCATGAGGGCGACGAAGGGCAGGTCGATGATGCTGGTCAGGGTGACTGCGGTGAGGAATTCGCGCAGGCCCTGGAAGTCATGGATGCTCTGGGCGAAGCCGCCGATGCTGGCAGGTTTGGCTTTCATGGCCATGCCGGTGATGCGTTCGAACAGGGCGGCGGAGAGGATCAGGTCGGTCTTCTTGCCGGCCTGGTCCAGCAGGTGGGCGCGCACCATGCGCAGCACCAGCTCGAAGGCGGTGCCGATGAACAGGCCAGCGACCAGCACCCATAAGGTCGAAAGTGCCTGGTTGGGTACCACGCGATCGTAGGTCTGCATCACGAACAGCGGCACCATCAGGCCCAGCAGGTTGATCAGCAGGCTGGCCAGCAGGGCATCGCCGTACAGCCAGCGGGAATGGCGCAAGGTATCGCGGAACCAGGCCTCCACCCGTGGCAGCAGCGGTGAGCGGACTTCCTCCAGGGTATGACGGGGTCGTGCGAACAAAGCGTGACCTGCGTAGGCCTGTTCCAGCGCCTCGCGCTCTACCCATTGTTCGCCGCCCTCAGCCTCGCAGGGCAGGATCAGCGCCCGGCCATCTTCGCCCCAGCGCTGCAGCACGGCGCTGCGGCCGTCGTTGAGCAACAGCAGCACCGGCAGGTTGAGCGGCGAAATGGCCTCCAGCTCACGCTGCAGCACACGCCCTTGCAAACCGGCACGCGCCGCAGCGCGTGGCAGCAAATCCGCACCCAGGCGTTGCTGGAGCAGTGGCAGCCCACTGCTCAGGCTGGCGCGGCTGGCCGGCCGACCGTGCAGGCGGCACAGAATCAGCAGGCCATCGAGCAGGGGGTCATCGACATCGGGGCGCGGTTGTGCGCTTTGCATACTGGTCACGATGAACTACTCCCGCCACGGTGTAAGGGGGATGAGGCGCGGTGCTGAGTGCCAGTTGCGTGGGGCTGGCTCAACGCATGTCGGGCAACCTGGCCTCGGTGCGTACGTCGTTGTTGGCGATGGCCTCCGGCGGCAGTGAAATACGCTGTTTGCTCAGCAGCTCACCCATGGTCGCCAGCACGCGATACATCGAGTACTCCTCGGTGTAACGCACCTCGGTGTAACGGCGGTTGGCGTTGTACAGCTCATTCTCGCTGTCCAGCACATCGAGCAGGGTGCGTTGGCCCAGGCCGAACTGGTCCTGATAGGCGGCGCGCACACGTTGCGTCGTTTCTGCGTACTCGCGGGCGGTAGGGGTCTGTTTACGGGCGTTGTTCATGGCGTTCCAGGCCAGGCTGAGGTTTTCGGTCAGCTCGCGCAGCGCGTTGTTGCGGATGTCCAGTGCCTGGTTGATCTTGTGCGCGTCGGACTGCAGGCGGGCCTTGTCGCTGCCGCCGCGGAACAGGTTGTAGCTGAGCTCGACGCCGGCCTGCCAGTCGTTGTTGCTGTGGCCTTTTTCGCCACCGAGGTTGTTGTTGGCGCCGGTGGCCAGCACCGCGTCCAGCCGTGGGTAGAAAGGCGATTTGGCCACTTCGTACTGCTGCTCGGCGGCATTGACGTCGGCCTGGGCAGATTTCAGGTAGGGGTTGTTCTGGCGCATGCCTTCGCGCGCCTCGTCCAGAGTGCCAGGCATTTCCACCTTGACCGATTGCGGGCCTTCCAGCTCATCCGGCAGGCGGCCGACCACGCTGTAGAAGTTGGCCTCGGCATCGGCCAGGTCGACCTCGGCGGTGTCCAGGTTGTTTTCCGCCAGAGCCCGGCGTGCGCGGGATTGGTCAAGGTCGGCGGTGCTGCCTACGCCCCGCTCGCTACGCAGGCCTATCTGATCGCTGACGCGCAGGTGCGCCTGCAGGTTGTTCTTTGCCAGGGTCACCAACTCTCGGCGCTTCAGTACTTCCAGGTACACCTCGATGGCGCGCAGGGCGACATCTTGGGCGACGGCCTGAGTGTAGTAGGCGCGGGAGGTGGCCACCGCCTCGGTACGGCCCACTTCGTTGGCTGTGTTGAAACCATCGAAGATCATTTGCCGAAGGCGCAACTCCGACTGGGTGTAGTTCAGGGTTTCTTTGTTGTGGTTGCGGGTACCGTCAGCGTTCAGGCCGCGGGTATTGATGTTGTCCGAGCGCTGTCTGCCGTACCCGGCTACCAGATCGACGGTTGGATAGTACCCACCACGGGCAAATTTCACGTCCTCGTCGGCTGACAACCTGCTGTTACGGTTGGAGCTTATTTCCGGGTGGTAGTCCACGGCGCTCTGGACAGCCTCGGTGAGCGACATCGCCTGAACGTTGGCGCACGCCATGGCCAACAGAATTGCACTGGTGATGGGGTTGAACCTGCGCATGGGGTACTTCTCCCTGATCTCAAAATGGCCCTGCTTCTTCTCGCCAAAAAAATGACGATTTTTATCGTTCAAACCGTTTCATGTTTGTAACAACAGAGCTAAGAACATTTAGCGCGCGAGCTAAGAAGATTTTTTCATAAGTGATATGCGAAAAAAAACTTATGCGCTCTATCGAAACCAAGACATTGTTTCATTCAAGTGATTTCGGAAGCCGCTGTAGCCTGCGAGTTTCCTGCATCGCAATGAGTTCCAGATTTTTTATGGCTAAGGACGTGGGGTAGGTAGGTAAAAGCGGAATTTGGCGACAAAAATTTGGCATCCGGTGGTGGCAAATTTACATTATGACTATCGCCAAATCAGTGACCTTCGCGCACGATTCTCACGGTTGAGACATGCGGGCGCGAAGCCGTTGACCTCCATCTGCCATGTTGTTGGCTGTGTAGCCAATAGGTTAGGGAGGCGTGCGCTCATGGCTAAGTCAGTCGGTGTGGTCAGCAAGGTGGTGGGGCAAGTATTTGCCGTTGGCAGCGATGGCAGCCGACGCCCTCTGATCGAGGGCGATCGCCTGTACGCGGGCGAGCAGTTGCAAACGGGTGCCGCAGGTGCCGTGGCTGTGCGCTTGCATAATGGCGCCGAGCTGACACTCGGCCGCGACAGCAGCCTGGCCATGACCGAAAAGCTCCTGGCTAACCAGGCCGCCCCTGTACAGGCTCAGGACGTTGCGCCGAGCGAGGCGCAGCTGAGCGATGTCGAGCGCATTCAGCGGGCGATTGCCGCCGGCGACGACCCTAGTGTCAACACCGAAGCCCCTGCCGCTGGAAATGGCGGCAACGGCGCGCCAGGCGCACTGGGCGGTGGCCACAGCTTTGTGTTGCTTACCGAAGTGGCGGATCGGGTTGACCCGGTGGTGGGCTTTCCCACGGCTGGCTTCAATGGCATTCCTGAATTGGCCAACCGCTATGTGGGTGGCCTGGATGGCAGCGGGCGCGACTCCTTGGGGGCTGGCAACGGTGGCAATGGTGGCCTGCCGCCTGGTCCGCCCAATCCGCCGGAGCAGCCCAATCCACCCATCACGCCGATCGACGAAGACAGTCCGGTAGCGTTGCGGGGGTTGAATGTCAGCCCTGGCGAGCTGAGTCTGGATGAGGCCAATCTACCCCAGGGGTCGGCCAGCAACCCCGCAACCCTGACCCAGCAAGGCAGTTTTACCGTGCTGGCGCCAGACGGCGTGTACAACCTCAGTGTGGGTGGCATCAACGTGGTGACCGCTGGTGTGGTGACCGGTGTTGGCCAATCGATCACCACGGGCCTGGGCAACACCCTGACCATTACCGGGTACAACCCTGCCACGGGCGTGGTGAGCTACAGCTACACCCTGACCGGTGCCGAGCAGCACGTTGAGGGCGAGGGCAACAACTCACAGGGCGAACAATTGCCGGTACTGGTCAGCGATAGCGACGGCGATGTTGCCCAAGGGTCGCTGGACGTGATCGTCCGTGACGATGCGCCACAAGCGGTGGATGACAGCAATGCGGTAGCCGCCACCGAACAGCAAACCGAACTGACCGGCAATGTACTGGGCAATGACGTGCAGGGCGCCGACCGCGTGCCCGGTGGCCCGGTAATCGCCGGTACCTTCACCGGTACTTACGGCACCTTGGTCCTGGCCGCAGACGGTTCCTACACCTACACGCTGAACACCAGCGACCCGGACTTCAAGAGCCTGGGCGGCGGTGGCCAGGGCGTGGAGAGTTTCACCTACACCATCAAGGACGCCGACGGCGATACCAGCAGCGCGACCCTGACGCTGAACGTGACCAACCTCAACGACCCGGTGACGCTGGATGGGCTCGGCGTGCAGGGCGGCGAACTGACGGTATCTGAAAGCAACCTGCAGGACGGCAGTGCACCCGATGCCGGCGCCCTGACCCAACAGGGCACCTTCAAGATTACCGCCCCAGACGGCTTGCAGAGCCTGAGCGTGGGTGGCATCAGCGTGGTCAGTGGTGGCGTGGCGGCGGGCTTCCCGCAGTCGATCGTCACACCTGAAGGCAACACGCTGACCGTGACTGGCTATGACCCGACGACGGGTGTGGTGAGTTACAGCTACACCTTGGTGGACAACGAAAACCACCCCGGCGGCGAGGGCAGCATCAGCGAAGTGTTCCAGGTGATCGGCAAGGATGTCGATGGCAGCACTGCGACTGGCAGCCTGGATGTGAATATCGTCGACGATCTACCTCAGGCTGATGACGATCAGGCCGCCGTGGCTAAAGGCGGTGTGGTGTATGGCAATGTGATGTACAACGACGTGGTGGGCGCTGACGTCCGCGGCGACGGCCAATATGTGGTCGGTGTGCGCGCGGGCAGCGATACCTCCACGTCTGCTATCGGCCAGCTCAACACCCAGGTCAACGGCCAGTACGGCTACCTGACCATCGATGCCCAGGGCAACGCCGAGTATCACTCCAACCCCAACGTCACCTCACCACGGGATGCCGTCGATACCTTCGTCTATACCATTCGCGACGCCGATGGCGACGAAAGCACCACGACCATCACCATCAACGTGCACAATTCGTTGATGGCTTGCGAAGATCGTGACATCACGGTTCACGAGAAAGCCCTGGACCTGCAAAAGGACGGTAACGACCTGGCCGCCGGCAATGTCACGGGGAGCGACCCGGCTTCGAGCCAGGAAACCACATCCGGCACATTGGTCGGCTCAGCCAGTGGCGGGGTCGGTGCGCTCACGTACACACTGGTCGGAAATGCCGTAGGCCAATACGGCCAGATTCAGCTCAATGCTGATGGCTCCTACACCTATACGCTGACCTCGCCAGCGAACTCCCCGACCCATGCCAACGACGGCGCCAATACCGTGACCGAAACCTTCACCTACCAGGTGCAGGACTCGCTGGGCAATTCGACCACCAGCACCATCGTCATAACCATCGTCGACGACGTGCCGACAGCCAGCAGCGATTTCGTCAGCGTGGCCAAGGGCGATGTGGTGTATGGCAACGTGATGTACAACGACGTGGTGGGCGCTGACGTCCGCGGCGACGGCCAATATGTGGTCGGTGTGCGCGCGGGCAGCGATACCTCCACGTCTGCTATCGGCCAGCTCAACACCCAGGTCAACGGCCAGTACGGCTACCTGACCATCGATGCCCAGGGCAACGCCGAGTATCACTCCAACCCCAACGTCACCTCACCACGGGATGCCGTCGATACCTTCGTCTATACCATTCGCGACGCCGATGGCGACGAAAGCACCACGACCATAACGATCAATGTGCATAGTGCGCTGATGACCTGTGCGGACCACGACGTCACGGTCTACGAGAAAGCGCTGGACCTGCATAAGGACGGTGGCGACCTGGCCGCCGGCACCGTGATTGGCAGCGACCCAGCATCGCACCAGGAAACGGCCTCTGGCACCCTGGCCGGCTCGACCAGTGGCGGGGTCGGCGCACTGACCTACACCTTGGTCGGCAATGCTGTCGGCCAGTACGGTCAGATCCTGCTGAACGCTGATGGCTCTTACACCTACACCCTGACCTCACCGGCGAATTCGCCGACCCATGCCAACGACGGCGCCAATACCGTGACTGAAACCTTCACCTACCAGGTGCAGGATTCTCAGGGTAATTCGACCACCAGCACGATCGTCATCAGCATCGTCGACGATGTACCGACGGCTAACGCCGATTTCGTCAGTGTCGCCAAAGGTGATGTGGTCAGCGGCAATGTCATGTACAACGATGTGGTCGGTGCCGACACCCTGAGCGATGGCAAGTACGTGGTAGGCGTGCGCGCTGGCAACGATACCTCTAGCTCTGCGCTCGGCCAGCTCGACAGTCAGGTGCATGGCCAGTACGGCTATCTGATCATCGATGCCCAGGGCAATGCCGAGTACCACTCCAACCCCGATGCCGTCGCGCCGCGGGATGCGCTGGATACTTTCGTCTACACCGTTCGTGATGCCGACGGCGACGAAAGCACCACGACCATCACCATCAATGTGCACAACCCTTCACTGCAGCCATGTGGTGACGGGGGCGTCACGGTGTTCGAAAACGCGCTGGACCTGCACCGGGATGGTCACGACCTGGCTGTTGGAACCGCCACCGGCAGCGACCCAGAGTCGACCCGCGAGACCGCTTCCGGCAGCCTGGTCGGCCAGGTCGCAGGAGGCGTGGGGGCGTTGACCTACACCTTGGTCGGTGATGCCGTTGGCCAGTTCGGCCAGTTGCTCCTCAATGCTGATGGTTCATACACCTATACCCTGACCTCGCCGGCGAACTCGCCGAACCATGCCAACGACGGCGCCAATACCGTCACCGAATCCTTCACCTACCGGGTGCAGGACACGGTGGGCAACTGGACCACCAGCAGCGTCAGCATCACCATCGTCGATGACGTCCCGCAAGCCCATTGCGATTTCGTCAGCGTAGGCAAGGGCGACATCGTGCGCGGCAACGTGATGTACAACGATGTGGTGGGTGCCGATACCTCGAGTGACGGCGCCTATGTGATTGGCGTGCGCGCCGGGCATGACACCTCCACCGCTGCCAACGGTCAGCTCGACAGCCATGTGTATGGGCAGTACGGCTACCTGACCCTCGATGCCCAGGGCAACGCCGAGTATCACTCCAACCCCAATGCCGTAGCGCCGCGGGATGCGCTCGACACCTTTGTTTACACCATTCGCGATGCCGACGGCGACGAAAGTACCGCTACCGTGACCATCAACGTGCATGACCAGTCGCTTCAGCCCTGTGGCGACGGTGGGGTCACGGTTTACGAAAAAGCGCTTGACCTGACCAAGGATGGCCAGGACCTGGCGGCCGGAAATGTCAACGGCAGTGAGCCTTGCTCGACTGCCGAAACGGCTGCAGGCAGCCTGGTCGGACAAGTCGGTGGCGGCGTCGGTGCATTGACCTACAGCCTGATAGGCAATGGCATAGGCGAGTACGGTCAGATCCACCTGAACGCAGACGGCTCCTACACCTACACCCTGACTTCACCAGCGAATTCGCCGACCCATGCCAACGATGGTGCCAATACCGTCGGGGAATCATTCACTTACAGGGTGGAGGATACGCAAGGTAACTGGACCACCAGCAGCGTCACCATCACCATCGTGGATGACGTGCCGCAGGCCCATTGCGATTTTGTAAGTGTCAGCAAAGGCGAGGAGGTGCGTGGCAATGTCCTGTCCAACGATGTGATCGGCGCTGACGTGCCGGGCGATTGCGGCTACGTGGTGGGCGTGCGCGCTGGCGATGACACTTGCACCTCGGCTATCGGTCAGCTCGGCAGCCAGGTGGTTGGCCAGTATGGCTACCTCATACTGGACGCCAGGGGGAATGCGATTTACCACTCCGACCCGAGCGTCGTGGCACCGCGGGATGCTACCGACACCTTCGTCTACACCATTCGTGATGCTGACGGTGACGAAAGCACCGCGACCATCACGATCAACGTGCACGACAATTCGATAGCCGAATGTGGCGCCGGGTACGCCAGGGGGCAGGAGCAACGGGTTGTCGATCGCAGCGCGTTCACGCTCGATGCCAGCAGCATGACCGCGGCGCTGGTGGTGCTCGGCTATCTGGGCGCGTCCGGCATGGTCAACGCCCAAGGCAATGCCGAAGAAGTGATCAATGTCACCCTGCGCAAAGGTGAAGCCTTGCAGCTGAATCACACGCCCGATGGCGGCGAACTGGCAATGCAGTGGAAGGATGCCGGTGGCAGCTATCAGTCCATCGCCTCGGGAGACAGCTTCACGGCCAGCCATGACGGGGTGTACAGCATTCACCTCAGCGACCCGTTGGGTGCAGCCAAAGGCGGCGAAGGCTACAAACTAAACATGGTCCTCGACTACGCCAATGTGCAGGACGCGGCCCCGCTCACGGGCGCAGGCAGTGAGCACTTCACTGCTGGAGTCATCGACATTGCGTCGCTTGAAGCCCATGCCGCCGCTGGCCAGGGGGTGAGCGCTACGGCTGACTATGCTCAAGCCGAGGGCGCGGTCACCGTCGACCTAAGCCTTGAAGGGGCGCAGGACACTGGAGGTGCGGGGGTTGAGTCCTTCAGTGGCATTTACAACCTGGTCGGCTCGGACTATGACGATACCTTGATCGGCAACAGTGCCAACAACGTGCTCAACGGCGGTGCAGGCAATGATGTGCTCAAAGGGGGCGGCGGCAATGACATTTTGATCGGTGGCAATGGCAGCGACACTTTCGTCTGGCAGAAGAACGACAGCGGCCATGACACGCTCAACGATTTCACCCCAGGCAGCGACAAGCTCGACCTGTCGCAGCTGCTGACGGGGGAACACGCCACGGCGGCGTCCCTGGATGAATACCTGCACTTCAAGGTCAGTGGCGCCGGGGCGACAGTGGTATCGACCATTGAAGTCAGCAGCGTGGCGGGGGCGGCGCCGACGCAGACGATCGACCTGGCCGGCGTTGACCTTGCGCAGCACTACGGCGTGACGGCGGGGGCGGGCGGGGTGATATCGGCGGGGCCGGATACGGCGACCATTATCAACGGGATGATCGATGATCATTCGTTGAAGGTGGACACGGTGTGAGCTGCGCGGCCTGCAAGTTTGCTTGAAGCTTGTGGCGCTATCTCCGGATTGCCGGCGGTAGCGCCAGAGCTGGCTGCGCTGTTCAGCCTGGCCGGTGCAATGTCTTCTGCTTGAGAATGTACAGGCTCACAAGCACCGCACTGGTCAGCATGAAGGCCCGTGCCCAGAACAGGGGCACCAGGTAGCAGGACAGGCCGATGCTCGCCCACATCAGGCCGATGGCGTATACCTTGCCCTTCAAGGGGATACCTTCACCGCTCAGGTAGTCGCGGATCCACGGCCCCAGCGTGGGGTGGTTGACCAGCCAGTGATGAAAGCGTGGCGAGCTGCGGGCGAAGCAGGCCGCCGCCAGCAGCAGGAAAGGGGTGGTGGGCAACACCGGCAGGAAGATCCCCAGCACCCCCAGCGCAACGCTGAGCCAGCCGATGGCCAGCAGCAGGTAGCGCACAGCCGACTCAGTGGTGGCGCGGTTTGAGCAGCGCAGGCTTCTCGTCAGGTGCGTGCAGCAGCAGGAACAACGCGCTCAGCGCCTCTGGGATCTGCACGATCATGTCGTCCTGCAGGTTGGCGTTGCTGGCGATGTCGGCGAATTCCGGTTGTTCGTCGAACAGGCCCGAACCGACCATGATCGGCAGCAGCATCTCGCTGACTTCTTCTTCGGCGTTCTCGAACCAGGCCTCTTCACGCAGGAAAACGCCTTCCATGAAGCCGATGCACCAGCCGCGCAGGTCGGAGTCGTCCGGCTCGTCGGTCAGGTCCAGCTCGCACGGCAGATCGAATTCTTCGTCGCTGGCCAGCTGACGGGCGATATGGCCCTTCAGTGCCACCAAGGTAGCTTCGATCTCGGTGCGCTGGGCATCGCTGGCGTAATGGGGCTCTTCGGCGAACAGCGCGTCGATCCATTCACGTTCGGGGACGTCTTCCGAGCAGATCGACAGCGCGGTCAGGTAGCCGTGGGCGGCGACGTAGTCCAGCGCTTCTTCGTGCAGCTCATCGGCGTCGAGGAAGGCTTGCAGGCGGGTCAGTTGCTCGGCGAAGGACATTACAGGGCTACCTTGGGGAATAAACGATAGTGAATTCTAGCACCTTGCGGCGATGGCGGGGCAAAGGGAACGTCTGTCACCGGGCATCCTGCACAGCCTGGCACTGGGGTATACTTCGCGGTTTTTCACCCAAGGGGCGGGTTTCCCCGGCCTCTGGCAAAAGCCGCTTACGCATTTGGCGTGTGCGGAGCGGGTTTTTCGTCCAGCCTGTGTCCAGGATGGTACGGCGATTTGTGGAGTTGCACATGCTCGAACAGGCTCAGCGCGTTCTCAAGGATATCTTCGGCTACGACAGTTTCCGTGGGCGCCAGGCAGCAATCATCGAATGCGTGGCCAATGGCGGCGATGCCCTGGTGCTGATGCCCACCGGTGGCGGCAAGTCGCTGTGTTTCCAGGTACCTGGGCTGTTGCGCCCGGGCCTGACCGTGGTGGTGTCGCCGCTGATCGCGCTGATGGACGACCAGGTCGCCACCCTCGATGAACTCGGGGTCGCGGCGGCTGCCCTGAACTCCACCCTCAGTGCGGAACAGCAGCGTGACCTCGCCGGGCGCCTGCGTCGCGGTGAAGTGAAGATGCTTTACCTGGCGCCTGAGCGCCTGGTACAGCCGCGGATGCTGGATTTCCTTCGCGGCCTGGACGTTTCCCTGTTCGCCATCGACGAGGCCCACTGCGTTTCGCAATGGGGTCACGATTTCCGCCCGGAATACTTGCAACTGGGCCAGCTGGCCGAGCTGTTCCCGCACGTGCCGCGCATCGCCCTGACCGCTACCGCCGACATGCGCACCCGCGAGGAAATCGTCCAGCGCCTGCACCTGCAGGGCGCCGAACGCTTCCTGTCGAGCTTCGACCGGCCAAATATCTTCTACCGCATCGTGCCCAAGGAGTCGCCGCGCAAGCAGTTGATGGCCTTCCTCGGCGAGCGCCGCGGCAACGCCGGTATTGTCTACTGCCTGTCACGCAAGAAGGTCGATGAGACCGCTGCCTACCTGTGCGACCAAGGCTTCCCGGCGTTGCCGTACCACGCCGGCCTGGCTGCTGAAACCCGTTCGGCCAACCAGCACCGCTTCCTCAACGAGGAAGGGCTGATCATGGTCGCCACCATCGCCTTCGGCATGGGCATCGACAAGCCCAACGTGCGCTTCGTCGCCCACCTCGACCTGCCCAAGTCGCTCGAGGCCTATTACCAGGAGACGGGGCGTGCCGGCCGGGATGGCCTGCCGTCCGATGCCTGGATGGCCTACGGCCTGCAGGACATGGTGATGCTCAAGCAGATGCTGCAGAACTCCGACGGGGACGAGCGCCACAAGCGCGTCGAGCAACACAAGCTCGACGCCATGCTGGCGCTGTGCGAGGAAACCCGTTGTCGCCGCCAGGCGTTGCTGGCCTATTTCGATGAAGTACTCGAACAGCCCTGCGGGCACTGCGACAACTGCGTCGACCAGGTCCAGACCTGGGATGCCACCGAGCCTGCGCGCCAGGCGCTGTCGGCGGTGTTCCGTACCGGCCAGCGTTATGGGGTCGGCCACCTGATCGATGTGCTGCTGGGCAAGGATACCGAGAAGGTGCGCAATTTCGGCCACGAAAAACTTTCGGTGTTCGGGGTTGGCAAGGCGATGGCCGAGGTTGAATGGCGTTCGCTGTTCCGCCAGTTGGTGGCCCGCGGGCTGGTCGACATCGACCTGGAAGGCTACGGAGGTCTGCGCCTGTCCGACAGCTGCAGGCCGCTGCTGCGCGGCGAAGTGACCTTGCAGTTGCGTCGCGACCTCAAGCCGCAGACAGTGGCGAAAACCTCTTCCGGCGGCGGCAGCCCGGCCAGCCAGCTGGTGCGCGCCGAAGAGCGCGAGCTGTGGGAAGCGCTGCGCACGTTGCGCCGCAAACTGGCCGAAGAGCACAGCGTGCCACCTTATGTCATCTTCCCGGACTCCACGCTGCTGGAGATGCTGCGCAGCCAGCCGGCCAGCCTCAGCGACATGGCCCAGGTCAGCGGCGTGGGTGCGCGCAAGCTGGAGCGCTATGGCCAGGCCTTCCTCGAAGTGCTCAATGACGCCGGTGGCACCACCGAGGCGCCCAAGGTGGTACTCGATCTGCGCCACGAACTGGTCAGCCTTGCCCGTGCCGGCATGACCCCGGCACAGATCGCCGGCCAGCTCAATTGCAGCGAAAAGAACGTTTACAGCTTGCTGGCCGAGGCCATTGGGCGCCAGGAACTGAGCCTGGACCAGGCGCTGGACCTGCCTGAAGACTTGCTGATGGAGGTGCAGGATGCCTTCCTCGATGGCGAAGGCGAGCTGCCACCGGTCTCGGCCATTGCTCCGCTGTTCGGCGCACGCATACCCGAGGGTGTGCTGTACTGCGTGCGTGCTGCGCTGGCGGCGGAATTCGAGCTCTGACGATGGAAGACATTTCGGACATCCGCTGATCAATGTCATCCTTTTTGACGATTTTCAGGGCTTTGCGGGTAGGGCAGCCTTGCCTGATGGGCCGGGGCATGGTTAGCTGACTAATAATTAGTTCTAGTCAATGAGTTGTTTATGCCCCTGACCGACAACCAACACCGTTTCGGCATGCAGCTGGCCCAGATGTCCCGTGGCTGGCGTGCCGAACTGGATCGCCGCCTGGCCGGGCTCAACCTGTCCCAGGCGCGCTGGCTGGTGTTGCTGCACCTGGCTCGTTTCGAAGAAGCGCCGACCCAGCGCGAGCTGGCGCAAAGTGTAGGCGTGGAAGGCCCGACCCTGGCGCGTCTGCTAGACAGCCTGGAAAACCAGGGCCTGGTTCGACGCCAGGCGGTGCTTGAGGACCGGCGGGCGAAGAAGATCCAGTTGTGTCCACCGGCCAAGCCCCTGATCGAACAGATCGAAACCATCGCCAATGCCCTGCGCCTGGAATTGTTCACCGGGGTGGATGAGGCTGACCTGGATGTGTGCATGCGGGTGCATGCGAAGATTCTGGCCAACCTGGAAAAATCCTGAGGCCCGGTTCGGGCTTCAGGCTTAGAACGTATTGCCCAGGTTCAAGTAGATTGCCTGCTCATCCGCGCTGTTGGCCCCATAGCTGAGGCTCAACGGCCCCAGTGGCGTGTCCAGCCCCAGGAAGATACTTGCGGCATTGATGTAGCCACTGTCGAACTCATTGTCGTTGTTCCACGCCCGTCCGCGCTCGAGTGACCCGCCTATGTACAGCGGGAAGTCCAGCGGCAGATAGGAACGCGGCGTGAGGCGGCGGTAATAGACCATGCGCAGCAGGCTCACGTTCTGCCCGGATACCGAGTCCTGGCGGAACCCGGACAGTTGCCGCGCCCCGCCAAGCACAAAGCTCGACGTCACGACTTCGGTGTCGTCGAGCGTGCGTCCATACCCACCACCGAGCACCAGCGTGTTCGGCCCGCTGCTCAAAGCCTTGTCCAGATTGAACATCCACTGGCGATAGTCCGCGTCCGAGTCCAGCGATTTGTCGTATTTGCGCAGGGTCAGGCCTATGTTCTCGCCACTGTGCGGGAAGTACACATTGTCGAGCGTGTCGAACGAGTATTTCAGCTCGTAGAAACCTTCGTTGAAACTGACCTTGGGCAGGTCCTGTTCACCAATGCGCACCTCGGCCTCGCCCCAGGCCTTGCCCGCACCCAGGCGCACTTCGCCATAGGTGCCGATCTGGCGGCCGACGTTGAGACCGAAACCGTAGCGCTCGAGGCGGTATTCGGCTACCGGGTCGCTGTCCAGGGTGGCTTCGATGTTCTGCGAGCCGAAGTCCAGATAGGGGGCGATG
Organism: Pseudomonas sp. TR47; assembly: GCF_044143025.1. Lineage (NCBI taxonomy): Bacteria > Pseudomonadati > Pseudomonadota > Gammaproteobacteria > Pseudomonadales > Pseudomonadaceae > Pseudomonas > Pseudomonas sp. TR47. Next base: position 90,817 of record NZ_JBHFCS010000010.1, read on the forward strand.
AAGTAGCGTGAGCCCACGTCAAGCGGCTGGTAGAACTCGCTGTAGAGCTCCTGCTTGTCACCGATCTGCGCGCGCGTCAGCCACTCGGCGCCCAACTGGTTGATACCATTGACCCGATAGCTGGCGCCCAGGTTGAAGGCGCTGTCGCCGCGCAGGTCGTCCGACAGGTTCAGGCCCAGGCGCAGGTAGTCGGTGCCGCCGCGCTTGCCACGGGCGTTGATCACCAGGGTGTTGTCGTCGCCTTTATGGACCACGCGGTATTGCACGCGGTCGAAGTAGTCCAGGCCATACAGGGTGCCCATGTCGGTTTGCAGGCGGTCGAGCTCCAGCGGTTCGCCGATCGGCTGGCGGATGTAATAGCGGATCACGTCATCGCTGACCTTGGAATCGTTCTCCACCTTGATGGCCGTGATCACCGGGGTGCGCTGGCGCGGTGAGCGTGCCATGGCCAGTTCGGCATCGCCTTCAGGCTGGCGCAGGGTGGCCAGGCGAGGGTCGAGCAGGCGGGTTGCACGGTAGCCGGCCTCGATCATGTCGCGCGCGCGGCCGAAGTCGGTGACGCCGAACGCGGCCAGCTGTGGCTGGATGAGGATGTCATCCCTATGCAAACTGGCCAGTTGTTCTTCGGAATTGCGCCGGGTCATCAGGGTGATCGACTGGTTGAGTACATCCACCACCGTGGCCAGTTGCTTGCGGTCACGCAGCGGAGTGCCGATATCGACGACGATGGCCAGATCAACGCCCATGTCCCGGGCCACATCCACGGGTATGTTGTCGACCATGCCGCCGTCCACCAGCAGGCGCCCATCAAGCTCGACCGGGGCGAACACCGCCGGGATCGACATGCTGGCGCGGATCACCTGGGGCAGGTGGCCGCGGCGGAATACCACCTTCTCGCCGCTGGCGATGTCGGTTGCCACGGCGCGGAACGGTATTGGCAACTTGTCGAAATCGCGGGTATCGGCGGTGTGGGCCAGCTTGCTTTCCAGCAGCAGTGCGAGGTTCTGGCCCTGAATCACCCCAAGTGGCAGGCCAAGGCTGCCGTCGTCTCGAAAACTCAGCTTCTGCTTGACCAGAAAGTCGCGGTCATCCTGCTTGCGCCGGAAGGGCACGTCCTTGCGCGGTGGGGCATCGGACAAGGCCTGCTGCCAGTCGAGCGTAGTGGCGAGTTTTTCTAGCTCCTCGACGCTGTAGCCGGACGCATACAGGCCGCCAACCACCGCGCCCATGCTGGTGCCGGCGATGGCGTCGATGCGCACGCCCTGTTCCTCCAGGGCCTTGAGCACGCCGATGTGGGCCAGGCCACGGGCGGCGCCCCCGGAGAGTACCAGGCCGACCTTGGGGCGTGCCGCTTCGGCGAGCACGGTGAAAGAGCTGAGCGTCAGCAAAAGGCAGAACAGCAGGCGGCGCATCGTGAGTCTCAAACAGGGGGTTAAAGACCGCTAGTATAAGCGGCCCCTACCTGGAGAAAGCGCACCATGGCCGACAACAAGCCGGAAATCGTCATCACATATTGCACGCAGTGCCAATGGCTGCTGCGCGCCGCCTGGCTGGCCCAGGAACTGCTCAGCACCTTCGCCGACGACCTGGCCCGGGTGGCGCTGGAGCCCGCTACCGGCGGCACCTTCCGCATCACCTGCAATGGCGTGCAGATCTGGGAACGCAAGGCTGACGGTGGTTTCCCAGAGGCCAAGGCGCTCAAGCAGCGCGTGCGTGACCAGATCGACCCGCAGCGCGACCTTGGGCACAACGATCGCTGATCAGGCGCCCTCGGCCACGGTGCGTGGCTTGGGCGGCTGCTCGGCGCCAAGGCGGCTGGAAAGCACAATGGCGAAGATGATCAGTGCACCGCCCAGCAGCATGCGCAGGGTTGGTGTTTCGGCGAACACCATCCAGGCAACAGCGATGCCGTAGACCGGTTCCATGCCGAAAACCACCGCGGCAGTGCGTGCCTTGATCACTGCCAGGCTGGCGACGAACAGGCTGTGGGCGACGCCCGTGCAGAAAACCCCTAGCAGGGCGATCCACAGCCAGTCCATCGGCTTCACCGCGCCCAGGCCATGCACGGCGAACGGCAACAGGCACAGGCCGACCACGAGGTTTTGCCACAGCGCTGCCTGTACGGCGGGCAAGCGCCCCGAGCCTGCCCGGTTGGTCAGCGACAGCAGCGAGAACAGCAAGCCGGAAAGCAGCGCCCACAGCAGTCCGCCCGTGGCTTCGCTGGCCAGGTCGAAAGACGGCGTCACCAGAACCAGGCCGATGCTCACCAGCAATACCAGCAGTGCTTCGTTGCGGCGGATGCGTTCACGGAACAGCACCCCTTCGAGCATCACGGTAAACGCCGGGAAACTGGCGAAGCCGAGGGTGGCGATAGCCACGCCACCGACTTTGACGGCGATGAAGAAGCTGACCCAGTGGCCGGCCAGCAGCACACCACCCAGCAAGAGGCGCTGTACGTCCTGGCTGCGCAGGCGCTGCCAGCCTGGGCCGGCGAGGCTGGCGAACAGCGCAAGGGCGAGCACGGCGAAGGCGGCACGGCCGAAGACGATGATGGCCGGGCTGGCGCTGGCGGCCAGTTTGCCAAACACGCCGGTCAGGCCGAAGAACAGTGCGCCGATGTGCAGGGCGCCCAGGGCTGTACGGTGGTTCATGGTGGTCCTTTGAAATGCGTTTGTTCAGTCGCGGACTTTTCGTGCGTTTACCCGAAGAGGCCGGGACAGGCACAGTGTAAAGCTCCCCACAAACGCGGTCTGTCGCCACCCTAGCGTTCTTTGTCGCCAGACGCTCGTCGCAACGCCCCGGGTGTGCAACCAAAGGCCCGCAGTATCGCCGCCGAAAACGCACTCTGCGAGCTGTACCCCACTCGCGCGGCGATCTCGCCCATCGGTAGCAATGTGCGGGTAACCAGCTCGCGCGCTTTGAGCAGGCGCCGCTGGCGAATGTAGTCCATCGGTGTCATGCCGCACTCGGCAGTAAATCGTGCATGCAACCGCGCAGTGGACAACCCGGCGATTCGCGCCAGGTCGGCCACCTGCAGCGGGTGGGCTGCGTGCTGCTCGATGTGACCGTCGAAGGCAGCATAAGGCAGGCGATGGCTGGGTGTGATGTTGGCTGCCGGCGCCGGGTTGAGGCAGGCCAGCAGCAACGCTGCCCCTTGGCGGGCGATCAGCGGATCGTCCACCGGGCTTGCCGCCAGCCAGTCCACCAGTTGCTGCTGGCGAGGGTCCAGGCCCAGCGCGGCAGAGCGGTCCAGCAGGCGCCGGCTGGCGTTGGCATGCTCGCCGAGTTGCTCGTCCAGCCAATCATCGCTCGGTACATCGAGGACCAGGCAGTGGCTGCCGGCATCGCTGCCACAGGTGTGATGGGCGCCGGCCGGCACAACGATCAGGCCTTGACGGTCGATCCGTGCCCCATGCCCTTGCACCTCGAAGTCCAGCCGGCCACGCAGGCCGAACACCAACTGTGGGTGGTCGTGGCTGTGGGCGATCACGTCGTCGCGGTAGTGGCGAAGGGAAAGAATCGGGCCGGCGGTCATGGTGGGTCCTCGCAGGGCAGAGCGCCATTGTGCCGTATTCCTGGCTGGCCAGCACCGATCACATCGCTGCCACCAGCCTGTCATGTGCGGATGCCAGTCTCCAGCAAACAGCGCCGGAGCCCGCCCATGACCCATGCCGAACTCTCTCGCCCGTCACGCAAGCAGCGCGTACGCACCCTGTGGATATCTGACGTGCATCTGGGCACCCGCGACTGTCAGGCCGAACACCTGTCGCGCTTTCTCAAGGGCTACCAGGCCGACCGTATCTATCTGGTCGGTGACATCATCGATGGCTGGAAGCTGCGCGGCGGTATCTACTGGCCGCAGGCCCACACCAACGTGATCCGCCGTTTGTTGACCATGAGCAAACGTGGCACCGAGGTGATCTACGTGACGGGCAACCATGATGAGTTCCTGCGGCGCTACTCCAGGCTGGTCCTGGGCAACATCCAGTTGGTGGACGAGGCCGAGCATCTCACCGCTGATGGTCGTCGGCTGTTAGTGATCCATGGTGACCAGTTCGATGTGATTACCCGTTATCACCGCTGGCTGGCTTTTCTCGGTGACCGTGCCTACGAATTCACGCTGGTCCTCAACCGCTGGCTCAACCACTGGCGGGCCCGCTACGGTTATGGTTATTGGTCGCTTTCGGCCTACCTCAAGCACAAGGTCAAAGGCGCGGTGAACTTCATCAGCGATTTCGAGGATGCCATTGCCCATGAATGCACCCGTCGCGGCTTTCACGGGGTGGTGTGCGGGCATATCCACCATGCCGAAATCCGCAAGGTCGGGGATGTGGATTACCTCAACTGTGGCGATTGGGTGGAATCCTGCACTGCGCTGATCGAGCATTGGGATGGCAGTATCGAGCTGTACCGGCTGGCCGACGCACAGCTACGGCAGGCAGAGGGCGTTGCGGGGTTGCGCGAACCTGCGTGACAGGCGCCCGAGAAACTAGAGGCTGATCCTGCCCAGCAGAATGTCGCGGAACATGGCGAAATCGCCAATCAGGCTGTACAGCGGATGCTTGAAGGTTGCCGGCCGGTTTTTCTCGAAAAAGAAGTGCCCGACCCAGGCAAACCCATAGCCGAACAGCGGCACTGCCAGTAGCAGCAGCCATTTGCCGCTGCCGATCGTGTACGCCAGCAGGGCGATCACCAGGCTGGTACCGACAAAGTGCAGGCGCCGGCAGGTGGGGTTGCTGTGCTCCCCCAGGTAATAGGGGTAGAACTCGGCAAAACTGCGAAACTGCGCTGTGCTGTTCATGAGCAGTGCTCCAGGATTGACACTTTTTGACAGGATACACGGCGTGGAGCCTGAATCGAGTCTAGAGTCATTGGCGGAGCCTACCAGTGACAATAGGCGCCAAATGAGTATCCTTGAGGTTAACCGCATGAAGCGGTCAGGATAAGGAGCCTGTCATGAGTGAGAGAACCACGTCAGCCAGCTGGGCATCAGGGATTGTGAAGGCGCTCGAGCTGGAAGGGCTCGACTGCCCGGCCATGTTCGAGCAACTCGGCCTGGATTTCGCTGCCCTCGACGACCCCGATGCGCGGTTCCCTCAGGATTCCATGACCCGCCTTTGGCAACTGGCTGTAGAACTGTCGGGCAATGAAGCGATCGGCCTGAACATGGCGCGGGTGGTCAGGCCGGCTTCGTTCCATGTAGTGGGCTACGCCTTGATGTCCAGCCGCACCCTGGCTGAAGGTTTCGAGCGCCTGGTGCGCTACCAGCGCATCATCGCTGAAAGCTCCGACCTGAGCTTCCGCCTGGGGCCTGAGGGGTATTCGCTGATTCTCACCGTACACGGTGATCACCTGCCACCGACGCGGCACAGTGCAGAGGCTTCGCTGGCCTGTGCGCTGGCGCTGTGCAAGTGGCTCAGCGGGCGGCCCATCCAGCCGCGGCGGGTGCTGATCCAGGGGCCTCAACCCAAGAACGTCGAGCCCTACAAGGTGGCTTTCCATTCCCCGCTGGTGTTCGGTGCGCCGCACGACGCGCTGGTGTTCGAGCGCGCCGACATGGAAGCTGCGCTACCGACCGCCAATGAGGCCATGGCCATTCTGCACGACCGGTTTGCCGGGGAATATCTGGCACGCTTCTCTGAAAGCCGGGTGACCCACCGGGTGCGCCAGGTGCTTTGCCGCATCCTGCCTCAGGGCGAACCCAAGCGGGAAACCCTGGCCCAGGCGCTGCACCTGTCCCAGCGCACCCTGCAGCGCCGCTTGCAGGAAGAGGGCACCAGCTTCCAGGCATTGCTGGACGACACCCGTCGCGAGCTGGCAGAGCAGTACCTCGCCCAGCCCGGCATGACCTTGCTGGAAACCGCCTACCTGTTGGGGTTCGCTGACCCGAGCAACTTCTACCGGGCCTTCCGCCGCTGGTTCGACGTCACCCCCAGCGAGTATCGCGCCCGTCTGGGCGCGGACCCCGAGGTGGTCAGTGACGCCAGAACGCCGGCATGCACAGCACCAGCACCGTGATGATCTCCAGGCGGCCGAGCAGCATGCCGCCGGCAAGAATCCACTTGGCAGCGTCTGGCAGCATGGCGTAGTTGCCTGCCGGGCCGATCACATCACCCAGGCCCGGGCCAACGCCCGAAACGGTTGCGGCGGCGCCGGTCAGTGCGGTCATCCAGTCCACGCCCAGCAGCGACAGTAGCAACGCCATGACGCAGATGGTGATCGCGAAGAAGAACGAGAAGGTCAGGATCGAGCGCACGATCTCTTCGTCCAGGCGATGGCCGTTGTATTTCTGTTTGATCACGGCGCGTGGGTGAATCAACTGGTTGAGGCTGGCCTTGAGCAGGATGTAGGCCACCTGGAAGCGGAAGATCTTGATACCGCCGGCGGTCGAACCAGAGCAGCCACCGACGAAGCCCAGATAGAAGAACAGCATCAGCGAAAAATTGCCCCACAGGCTGTAGTCGCCCAGGGCGAAACCGGTGGTGGTGATCACCGAGGTCACGTTGAACGCCACGTGGCGCAAGGCATCGAGCCAGTGCAGGTTGGTAGTGGCCCAGTACCAGGTACCCAGCACCAGCCAGGTGACCACCAGCAAGCCAAGCAGCCCCTGGACCTGCTGGTCGCGAATCAGCGCCTTGCGGTTGCCGCGCAGGGTGGCCACGTACAAGGCGAAGGGCAGGCTGCCAAGGATCATCACTACCACCGCGACCCAGTGCACGGCAGGGATGTCCCATTTGGCGAGGGACTGGTCGGAGGTCGAGAACCCCCCGGTGGAAATGGCCGACATGGCATGGTTGATGGCGTCGAACGGCTTCATGCCGGCCCACCAGAAGGCCAGGGCGCCCAGCACCGAGAAGCAGACGTACACCCCGACGATCGACTTGGCGACCATGTGCGAGCGCGGCATGACCTTCTCCGAGCGGTCGGACGATTCGGTCTGGAACAGGCGCATGCCACCGATGCGCAGCAGCGGCAGGATCGCCACCGCCATGGCGATGAAGCCGATACCGCCGAGCCAGTGCAGCATCGAGCGCCACATCAGGATGCCCGGCGACATGGTGTCCAGCCCGCTGAGCACGGTGGCACCGGTGGCAGTGATGCCGGACATGCTTTCGAAGAAGGCGTCGGTGTAGCTGATGTGCTGGGTCAGCAGGAAGGGCAGGGCGGCGAACACGCCTACCACCAGCCAGCTGCTGACGGTCAGCAGGTACATGTCGCGCGGGCGCAGGTGCACATGCTCCGGGCGGCCCTGGATGATCAGGAGCAAGCCTGCCACGAAGGTGATCAGGCTTGACCAGAGGAACGACGGCATGTCGCCGGTACGTTCGAAGACCACCAGCGTCGCCATGGGTACGACCATGCTGACCGCCAGGGTGATCAGGAAGATGCCGATGATGAAACCAATGATCCTTAAGGTCGGCAACGCCATGTGATCTGCTCTGACTCTGAACGGAAGGGCGCCATTCTACCTATGGGTCTGGCAGCTGCAAGCTGCGAGCTAGAAGCTGGAAGAAATGGCCGTGTGCACCGGGCGGCTTCTGCTTGGCGCTTGCAGCTTGCAGCTTGCAGCTTGAGAATGGCCGCACATTCAACTGCCAGGAGGGTAGCCGATGGAGGCTCTCGACGCATTGCTCAACCGTGTATCCGTGCCACGCCTCACTGAACCTGCGCCAAATGCCGCCCAGCGCGAGGCGCTGTTCCAGGCTGCGCTGCGCGCGCCCGATCACGGCCAGCTGCGGCCATGGCGCTTTCTGACCATCGAAGGCCAGGGCCGCGAGAAGCTCGGCGAGCTGTTTGCCGAAGCGGTGCAGAACAAGGGCGATGCTACCCAGGCTGCGCTGGACAAGGCCCGCGCCATGCCGTTGCGTGCGCCGCTGCTGATCGTGGTGATCGCCAGGCTGCAGGACCACTACAAGGTGCCGATGTCGGAGCAGCGCCTGGCGGCAGGCTGTGCGGCGCATGGCATCCTGATAGCCGCACATGCCCAAGGTATCGGTGCAGTGTGGCGTACCGGCGACATGGCCTTCGATGCCCATGTGCACAAGGGCTTGGGGCTGGGCGAGAACGAAGAGTTGATCGGTTACCTGTATGTCGGTACGCCGATGGCCGAGCCGCGTACTGCACCGGTTCTGCAAACCGCCGAGTTCGTCAGCGCCTGGGGCGAATGACGCCAGGGGCCACTGTGCGGCCCAATCGCCGGCAAGCCGGCCCACTGGGTTTGCGCTGAGCTGGAGAGCAGCGAGGTACCTGTGGGAGCCGGCTTGCCGGCGATTGGGCTGCAGCGCAGCCCTCTCGGATTCAACTGCCAATCTCCACTTCCAGCGGCAATTCCAGCCGGGCGACAAAACCGCCCTGTGGGTGGTTCTCCAGTACCAGCCTCCCGCCATGGCGCTCCGCCGCCTTGCGCGCAATCGCCAGCCCCAGGCCATGCCCGGGTGCTTCCTGCCCGGGGGCACGGAAGAACGGCTCACCCAGCTGCGCCAGGTGCTCCGCCGACACCCCCGGCCCATGGTCACGCACACTCACGACGATGCGCCCCTGCTCACGCCCGGCGCGCACCTCGATCGGCTGGCCCTGCGGATTGAAACGCAAGGCATTGCGCAGCAGGTTGTCAACGGCACGCTCGATCAGCGTTGGCCAGCCTTGCAACGTCAAGCCCGGTTGCGCCTCCAGCCGAACGTCCTGCTCCGGTGCGCTGAGCTGTGCGTCCTTGCGCACGCTGCCCAGCAGGGCGTTGAGGTCGACCGTTTCGGCGTGAGACTGCTCAGCATCGACCCGGGCCAGCGTCAGAATTTCGCTGATCAGGTCTTCCAGCCGGTCACATTCGCGGGTCAGACGCGGCCACAAGGCTTGGCGCTGCTCGGCTTCAGCCCGTTCGGCAAGCGCCAGGGCGATGCGCAGACGCGCCAGCGGTGAGCGCAGTTCGTGGGAAACGTCGCGCAGCAACTGGCGCTGGCTGCCGATCAGGCTCTGCAAGCGGGCCCCCATCTTGTTGAAGTCCTTGGCCAGCACGCCGAACTCATCACGCCGTGCAGCCAGGCGCGCCAGGCTGTTTTGCTGGTAGCTGGCCTGGCCAAGGTCGTGCACCGCACTGCGCAGGCGGCTCAGCGGGCGGGTGATGGACAGGGTCACCAGCAGGCTGAACAGGGTCAGCACCACCAGGGCTATGCCCAGGGCGCTCAGTGGCCAGAGCAGGCTCTCGCGGTGCCAGGCGTCCAGTTCCGGGTGTGGAATACGGTAGATCAGCAGGTACGTCTCACCGCTTTCGGGGCTGGTGTACTCCTCGGTCAAGCGACGCCAGGGCAGGCGGCGCTCGTCATTGTGCTGGCGTGCCTCGAAGGCTGCGGCGCGGCGCGGGAAGGTACCGGGTACCACGGCCTCGCCACTGTCGTCGAGCACCTGTACATCGATCTTGAAGCGCTGCTTGCGTCGTTCGAGAAAATGCTGAGCCGACGCCAGGCCTTCGTGTTCATAGTGCTTGACCCAACGGCTGGCGAGCGTACTGAGACCGGGGTGGCGGCTGAGTATCCAGGCATCCTGGTTGAGCATATGGCCCAGCAGGATCGACAGGCCTGCGACCAGGGTGATAGCCAGCCAGAAACTGGCCAGGATGCGCCAGAACAGAGAACGCAAGAGCACCTCCTAAACGGGAAAAGCCCGGCGCGCTTGTGGGCGGGCCGGGCATTGGTGGGACAGCTTACTGGGCCTTGCCGGCTTTTTCAGCTTTCCAGGCCTGGAATTCCTTCCATTCAGCCTTGCGTGCTTCACGCGCTTTTTGCAGTTCGTCGAACTTCTTCTGCTGCTCTGGCTTGAGCAGGGCACGGACCTGGCTATCGGTCTTGTCGCGGCTGGCTTTCAGTTCGTCCTTCATGGCCTTCTGGTCCGCTGCCGGCAGTTTGGCCAGGTAGCGTTCGGTGATGTCGCGGCGGTTTTTCATCTGGTCGCCCATCAGCTTGCCAATCTGCTGGCGCTGGTCACGGCTCAGGTCCAGCTGGGCGAAAGGCGCGTCACCGCGATGATGCGGGCCGTCGTGACGCGGCCCGCCTTCAGGCATGGCCATGGCCACGGTCGGCAGGGCAGCGGCGAACATCAGGGCGATCAAGGTCTTGCGCATGGTGTCTCTCCTGTCATGGGCCGGTGGTTACCGGATGAGCTCAGTCTAGGGAGATCAAGGTCAAGCGCAGTCAGCGAACGGTAAAGGCTGGGTAAAGAAAGCGCTGCGAGCTTCAAGCTGCAAGCTTGCAGCTGCCCCTGCCTACAGGCTGTAGTAGTAGCCGCGGCTACGCAGTGCGACGATGCGCGGGCGGCCGTCGGCGTGCGGGCCGACCTTCTTGCGCAGGTTGCTGACGTGCATGTCCAGGCTGCGATCGTAAAGGGTCAGCTTGCGGCCCAGGCCGATCTGCGCGAGCTCCTGCTTGTCCAGCGGCTCGCCTGGCTGGCGCAGCAGAGCTTCGAGGATACGGCTTTCAGACAGGGTAAGGGTCATCTCGCGGCCATCGATGCTGACCACGCCGCGCACGGGGCTGAAGGCCAGGTCGCCGATCTCGACCTGTGTAGTGGTAGCGGTCGGGTGGCTGCGGCGCAGCACTGCGCGCAAGCGGGCGGTAAGCTCACGCGGGTCGCAGGGCTTGGCCAGGTAATCGTCAGCGCCCAGTTCCAGGCCGAGAATGCGGTCCAGCGGCTCGCCGCGGGCCGACAACATCAGCACCGGCAGCTCTGCATGGTCGCTGCGCAGCTGTTTGAGCAGCTCAAGGCCGCTACCGTCAGGCAGCATCACGTCGAGCACTACCGCTGCCGGTGCATGTTCGGCCAACGCTCGGCGCGCGCTCTGGCCATCATGGCAGGCGCGAACGGCAAAACCTTCCTGGGTCAGCCAGCTGCCGAGCAGCTCGCAGAGTTCCTGGTCATCATCAATCAGTAACAGCTCGCTCATGACTCACTCAATTCAAATCGACGGCGTCTGACGCGCTCGCCAGTGGCAAAGATACCGCAGACGCCGACAATTTATCGATCAGGGCAAGACTTGCTTGAAAGGTTTGACGATGACCTGGTCGTAAACGCCCGCTGCAATGTACGGGTCGGCATCGGCCCAGGCCTGGGCAGCGCTGAGGGAATCGAACTCGGCGACGATCAGGCTGCCGCTGAAACCGGCTTCACCCGGGTCGTTGCTGTCGATGGCCGGGTGCGGGCCGGCCAGTACCACGCGGCCTTCGCTTTGCAGCTGCTTGAGGCGTTCGATGTGCGCCGGGCGTGCGGCCAGGCGTTTTTCCAGGGAATTTGCGACGTCGCTGGCAATGATGGCGTAAAGCATGTCAATCCTTGGGTTTGGAGGTAGACGGAGTGTCGTGCAGGTGGCGCGACAGGTACACGCCCTGCGCCACCAGGAATATCACGGTCATGCCCAGGCTGCCGAAGACTTTGAAGTCGACCCAGAACTCCTGGAAGGTGAAGGCGACGAACAGGTTGGCCGCGCCACAGAACAGGAAAAATGCGATCCAGGCCAGGTTGAGTCGGGTCCAGATGGCATCGGGCAGGGTCAGGGCGTGGCCCATGATGCGCTTGATCAGCACCCGGTCCCCGATGAAGTGGCTGCCGGCAAAGCCCAGGGCGAACAGCCAGTTGACCACCGGCGCCTTCCACTTGAGGAAGGTCTCGCTATGGAAGGTCAGGGTCAGGCCGCCGAATACCAGGCAGGCGACCAGCGTCAGCCATTGGCCTTTCTCCAGCCTGCGCTGGCGCAGGAACAGCGCGCCATACACCACCAGCGAGCTGATGATCAGCATCGCCGTGGCGCTATAGATACCGCCGAATTCGAAGCTGTGCCCTGCCACTTCCATGGGGCGGGGGTCGAGCTTGTAGACGATGAAGAACAGTAGCAGCGGGATGAAATCGATGAATTGTTTCACAATGGCAGCCAGAATCGGGATGTGGCGGCATAATAACAAACATCGAATCCAGCGGTAGCGCTCCTCTATGAATGTTGATCTGCACTGTCACAGCACGGCCTCCGACGGCGCCCTGGCGCCCGCGGTCCTGGTCGCCCGGGCCCAGGAGCACGGGGTGCAGACGTTGGCACTGACCGACCATGACACCCTTGAAGGCCTGCCCGAGGCCCGCCAGGCCTGCGTCGAACGGGGCATGCGCTGGGTCAGCGGGGTGGAGCTTTCGTGCACGTGGGGGGGCGCGACCATCCATGTACTGGGGTATGACTTCCCGCTTGAAGCCCCGCCGCTGCTCGAAGCGATCGAATCCCTGCACCGTGGCCGCTGGCTGCGCGCCGAGGAAATCGACAAACGGCTGGCGGCCAAGGGCATGCCAGGTACCCTCGAGGGTGCCCGCGCCGTGCAGCAGGAGTTGGGCGACAGCGGTAACGCACCGGCACGGCCGCATTTTGCCGAGCACCTGGTGCGCGCAGGCCACGTCAAAGACCGTGGCGAAGCGTTTCGCAAGTGGTTGGGGGCCGGCAAGCTGGGTGACGTCAAGCTGCATTGGCCGACGCTCGAGGAAACCGTTGCCACATTGCGCCAGTCCAACGCCTGGGTGAGCCTGGCCCATCCAATGCACTACGATCTGACCCGCAGCAAGCGCAGGCGCCTGATTGCCGACTATATTCAGGCAGGTGGGCAGGCGCTTGAAGTGGTCAATGGGATGATGCCTGCCGAGCAGGTGGGCACGATGTCCATCCTCACTCGTGAGTTCGGCCTGCTGGCAAGCGCTGGCAGCGATTTCCACGGCCCCGGCACCTGGGGCGAGATCGGTGCCTACCGGCCATTGCCTGAGGATCTGCCACCTCTGTGGCGCCGATTCAGCCATGAACAACCTATGGCGATATGAACAGGAAGACTTCGTGAGCCAATTTTTCCAGATTCATCCGGAGAACCCCCAGCCGCGGCTGATTCGCCAGGCGGTGGAAATCATCCGCAAGGGCGGTGTGGTCGTCTATCCGACCGACTCGGCCTACGCACTGGGGTGCCAGATCGGTGACAAGGCAGCGATCGAGAGGGTTCGGCGTCTGCGCGGTTTGGACAAGACCCACAATTTCACCCTGATGTGCTGCGACATGTCGCAGTTGGGCCTGTACGCGAAGGTCGACACCGGCACTTTCCGTCTTCTCAAGGCGCATGTGCCCGGCCCCTACACGTTCATCCTCAATGGCACCCGCGAGGTGCCGCGGCTGTTGTTGCACGAGAAGCGTCGCACCATCGGCCTGCGGGTTCCGGACCACGGCATCACCCTGGCACTGCTGGCAGAACTGGGTGAGCCGCTGATGAGCGTGAGTCTGATCCTGCCCGGTGATACCGAGCCGATGACCGACCCCTATGAAATTCGCGAGCGCCTGGAGCATCACGTGGACCTGGTCATCGACGGCGGTTTCGGCGATCTGAAGGCCTCGACCATCATCGACCTGTCTGGCGACGAGCCCGAACTGATCCGCGAAGGCTGCGGCGACCCCACGCCATTTCTGGTCAACGCGTGAGCCAGATGGAGATACCCGAGGCTGCGGCCATCGAAGCCGAACTGCCTCAACAATTGCAGTTGGCCCTGGTTTACGGCGAAGCCCTGACCGAGATGCCGGTGGACCTTTACATTCCACCGGACGCGCTGGAGGTCATCCTCGAGGCCTTCGAAGGCCCGCTCGACCTGCTGCTTTATCTGATCCGCAAGCAGAACATCGACATTCTTGACATCCCCGTGGCGGAGATTACCCGCCAGTACATGGGGTACGTCGAGTTGATGAAAAGCGTGCGCCTGGAGTTGGCCGCCGAGTACCTGGTGATGGCTGCCATGCTCGCCGAGATAAAGTCGCGCATGTTGCTGCCACGTTCCGCCGAGGTCGAGGAGGAGGAAGGCGACCCGCGTGCCGAGCTGATCCGCCGCCTGCAGGAGTACGAGCGTTTCAAGGCTGCGGCCGAAGGCATCGACGAACTGCCGCGGGTTGGCCGTGACGTCGTGGTGCCGCGCCTTGAGGCGCCCCAGGCCAAGGTGCGCAAGCTGTTGCCCCAGGTCAGCCTGGAAGAGTTGCTGGTTTCGATGGCCGAAGTCATGCGCCGCAACGACCTGTTCGAGAGCCACCAGATCACCCGTGAGACGCTGTCTACCCGCGAGCGCATGAGCGAAGTGCTCGAGCGGCTGAAGGGGGGCGGCTTCGTGCCTTTCGTCGAGCTGTTCACGGCTGAGGAAGGCAAGCTGGGTGTGGTGGTCACCTTCATGGCAATTCTCGAGCTGGTGAAGGAATCGCTGATCGAACTGGTGCAGAATGAGCCTTTCGCCGCGATCCATGTCCGGGTGCGTGCCGAGTCTGTCGAAGAAACTGATGAATCTGAATGAACCCCGCGACCTGGCGTCGCTGATCGAGGCGTTTCTGCTGGCCTCAGGCAAGCCGCAATCTCTTGAACGGCTGTACGAGCTGTTCGAGGAGGCCGAACGCCCTGAGCCGAAGGTATTCAAGAAAGCCTTGGAAGTGCTCGGCAAATCCTGCAGTGGTCGGGCCTTCGAGCTCAAGGAAGTGGCCAGCGGCTATCGCCTGCAGATTCGCGAGAATTTCGCGCCGTGGGTGGGCCGCCTGTGGGAAGAACGTCCGCAGCGCTATTCCCGTGCGCTGCTCGAAACCATGGCCTTGATCGCCTACCGCCAGCCCATCACCCGCGGCGAGATCGAGGACGTGCGGGGTGTTGCGGTCAACAGCAACATCATCAAGACCCTTATGGAGCGTGAGTGGATTAGGGTCGTTGGCCACCGCGAGGTCCCTGGGCGGCCGGCGATGTTCGCCACCACCAAGGCGTTTCTCGATCATTTCAACCTCAAGAGCCTGGACGAGTTGCCGGCCTTGGCCGAGCTGCGCGAAATGGAGCCGGAGCCGTTGCTGGACCCAGATGATGCACCGGTGCCGGCGCATTTGCAGGCGTTGGCCGATGCCAGCCTGGCCGATGAGGAGGCGCTTGCCGAACCTAAGGAGGAGACGAGCTTTCGTAGCCTGCTGGTGGAGCTGGATGCGATGGAGGAGGGGCTCAAGACCGATTTCGATGATTTGCCAGAGGAAGATGCGCCAGAGCCTGAGGTCGCGGTTGAGGATCAAAACAAGTTGCAGCCCTGAGACTTGGGCGCATGGATTACAGGCGCTGCGCGGCGTGGTGGGCGCCGGCTTGCCGGCGATGAGGCCGGCCCTTTCATTACAAAACCACTGGGCAGAAAACCACTCCACCCCCTGAAAACCCTCTAAGCTCCAGTGCGTTCCCCTTTGGAACCGCGTATGATGCGCGACCTTTTGGCGCGTTCGTCGCCAGAACCTCTGTTTTCATTCCTACACCGGGAGGTGCCCAGATGAGTGAGCAAGACCTGCAAAATACCGAAATCACCCCGCCAGCCGGCGAAAAGCTGCAGAAAGTGCTGGCGCGCATCGGCGTGGGTTCGCGCCGTGACGTCGAAGCCTGGATCAGCCAGGGCCGCATCAAGGTCAATGGCGTCGCGGCCACCCTCGGCCAGCGCGTCGACCTGCACGATGCCATCGCTGTCGACGGCAAGCTGATCAAGCGCGAAGAGGCCGCCGAGGCCACGCGCCGGGTGATCATGTACAACAAGCCCGATGGCGAGATCTGCACCCGTGACGATCCGGAAGGCCGCCCGACCGTGTTCGACCGCCTGCCGCGGCCGAAGGAAGGCCGCTGGATCAACATTGGCCGACTCGACATCAACACCACCGGTCTGCTGCTGTTCACCACCGACGGTGAACTGGCCAACCGCCTGATGCACCCGTCCTACGAGATGGACCGCGAATACGCGGTGCGTGTGCGTGGCGAGGTCGACGACGAGATGATCGAACGCCTGAAGGCGGGCGTGATGCTTGAAGACGGCCCGGCCAAGTTCACCGACATCCAGAAGGCCCCGGGTGGTGAAGGTTTCAACCACTGGTACCACTGCGTGGTGATGGAAGGCCGCAACCGTGAGGTGCGCCGCCTGTGGGAATCCCAGGGCATGGTGGTCAGCCGCCTCAAGCGCGTGCGTTTTGGCCCGGTGTTCCTCAACTCCGATCTGCCGATGGGCCGCTGGCGTGAAATGACCCAGGGCGAAATCGACATCCTGGCCGCTGAAGTGGGCCTGCAGCCGGTGGCGCTGCCTGCCATGAACCTCAAGGCCAAAGACAAGATGGAGCGCCTGCAGCGCAAGTCGACCCGGCCCATGGGGCGTAGCGAGCGTGTGCGCAGCCTGCGCCCGGCGCAGGAAGCCGCAGCTGCCGAGCGTCCGGCTCGCCAGCCGCGTGAAGAAGCGCCACGCAAAGGCAGCCGCGGCAGTGCGGTGGCTGAGCGTCCAAGCGAGATGCGCAAGCGCCCGGCCAAGCCCGACGGTGACAAGCCGGCAGGGCGTGGTCGCGGCAAACCGCGTGGCTGATCGGCTCAGGCCGTGATCAAAGCGCCAGCTTTCGGGCTAATGCCAGTCAGTTAAGCGATTTGGGGCCGCTGTGCGGCCCATCGCCGGCAAGCCGGCTCCCACAGGTTACAGCGCAAACCAAGAACTGCGCGGTTCCTGTAGGAGCTGGCTTGCCGGCGATGGGCTGCGTAGCAGCCCCAATAACGCTGACTGGCAGGCACTAGCCTTCGGGCTGGCTTTTTTTCGTCTGCAGTTTTGTGTGGGCCTCACCGCGCGCCAAGATGTTGAAGAAAAAGAATTTTTCGGACGACTGGCAAGTTTTCAAACCGCCCTGTAAAGAAAACTGTACGAATTGCCCCGGTTTCTCTTGCTGGGCACCTTCTCTGTAAACAGATCTTGCCGCTCCCGCAGCTCAAGAGCCCCGCCTGCGCCGCCAGCCCTATTGCTCAACCCCCCGTCCCACGCTGATATAGCGACCATTGCCGTGTGCAAAAGCCCGTCCGAAGAGCCGGGCCTATAGAACAACAAATGGAGGCGCCATGTACGCCGATCACTCCGCCTTTCAGGGCTTCCTACCACAGGATCGCTGCGTTTTTTCCGAGGAAACGACGCAACGCGTTGACGCCTGCGCGCTTGCAGGGGTATACAGTGCGCCGCGTTTTACCTGTGACCCTCTTGCGTACCGCGCACTCTTGCTCACACCTGGCTGATCCGCTGCGGCGGCGACTGTGTTCAAGAAACCAAGGTAACCACCTTGCCCATTCCGCTGCGCCACGAGCGCGGTGGGTCCGATTCCGTCACAGATAAAAACAATGCAGGTGACTTCGTTCATGAGTGAACACAACATGCATTCAGGCGAGCTCAAGCGGGGCCTGAAGAACCGCCACATCCAGTTGATCGCCCTTGGCGGCGCGATTGGTACCGGCCTGTTCCTTGGCTCGGCAGGCGTGATGAAATCCGCCGGCCCGTCGATGATCCTGGGCTACGCCATCTGCGGCTTCATCGCCTTCATGATCATGCGCCAGCTTGGTGAGATGATCGTCGAAGAGCCGGTGGCCGGTTCGTTCAGCCACTTTGCCCATAAGTACTGGGGCGGTTTCGCCGGTTTCATGTCGGGCTGGAACTGCTGGGTGCTGTACATCCTGGTGGGCATGTCGGAGCTGACGGCGGTCGGCAAGTACATTCACTACTGGTGGCCGGAGATCCCGACGTGGGTCACGGCAGCGGGCTTCTTCCTGCTGATCAACGTCATCAACCTCATGAACGTGAAGGTGTTCGGCGAAGCCGAGTTCTGGTTCGCCATCATCAAGGTCGCGGCCATCGTCGGCATGATCGGCCTGGGCGCCTACCTACTGACCAGCGGCAGCGGCGGCCCCGAGGCTTCGGTGACCAACCTGTGGGCGCATGGGGGCTTCTTCCCGCATGGTGTCAGCGGCCTGGTCATGGCGCTGGCGTTCATCATGTTCTCCTTCGGGGGTCTGGAAATGCTCGGCTTCACTGCAGCCGAAGCCGACAAGCCGAGAACCGTGATCCCCAAGGCCATCAACCAGGTCATCTACCGCATCCTGATCTTCTACATCGGTGCGCTGGTCGTTCTGCTGTCGCTGACCCCGTGGGACAGCCTGGTCGCCAGCATCGATGCTTCTGGCGGCAGCTACGGTAGCAGCCCGTTCGTTCAGGTGTTCTCGCTGCTGGGCAGCGATGTGGCCGCCCACCTGTTGAACTTCGTGGTCCTGACGGCGGCACTGTCGGTGTACAACAGTGGTACCTACTGCAATGCCCGCATGCTGCTGGGCATGGCCGAGCAAGGTGATGCCCCCGCAGCCCTGGCCAAGGTCGACAAGCGCGGCGTGCCGGTGCGTTCGATCCTGGTGTCGGCAGCCGTTACCCTGATTGCCGTGCTGCTCAACTACTTCATGCCGCATGATGCGCTGGAGCTGCTGATGTCGCTGGTCGTGGCGACCCTGGTGATCAACTGGGCCATGATCAGTTACTCGCACCTGAAGTTCCGCCAGCACTTGGACCGCACCGGCCAGAAGCCGCTGTTCAAGGCCCTGTGGTACCCCTATGGCAACTACATCTGCCTGGCATTCGTGGTACTGATCCTGGGCATCATGCTGCAAATCCCGGGCATCCAGGTTTCGGTGTATGCCATTCCGGTGTGGGTGCTGGTGATGTTCGTCTTCTACATCATCAAGTCCAAGCGTCGTGAGCTGGGCAATGGCGCAGCAGCCGGCACCGCTACCAAGTAAGCGCAGCGGGCGGTGAACGAAACCCGATGTCAGGTGGCTGGCATCGGGTTTTTTATGCGCCGCCTCGCCGGCGACAGGCCTGTGAACGCAGGAAAGCACTCAGATCTGCTCGAGCAACCAGCCACGAAACGCCCGCAGCGAGGGCAACGCTTCGTTCCTTGGCGGATAGATCAGGTAATAGCTGCGCTGGCTGGCGAACGCCGTACCAGGGCTGAACAGCTCGCCCTTGGCCAGCTCCTCGTCCACCAGTATCCGCGGCACCAAGCCGATGCCGATCCCTGCACGTACCGCCTGGATCAGGTGTGACGTCAGCTCGAAACTCGGCCCCAGGCGCATCGCCCGGTGCGGCAGGCCATGGTGTGAAAACCACTCGCCCCAGGCATGTGGATTGTTGGCAACGTTGAGCAGCACCTCGGCGCTGATACGTGCCGGGTCCCAACCCTGGCCGTCGATGTTGGCTTGCGGTGGCAGGATCACCACCAGTTCCTCGGCATGCAGCCGATGGCAGATCAGCCCCGGCAGGTCATGGCTGGCCACGCCGATGGCGGCATCGATCTCGCTGGTGTCGAAGTTGATCGCTTCGATCCGCGAATGAATATGCACCAGCATGCCCGGGTGGGCGCTGTAGAAGGCATGCAGGCGCGGCAGCAGCCACTTGGAGCCGAAGGTGGGCAAGGTCGCCAGGCGCAGCGTGCCGACCCCGGACTGGTAAGCCAGGGCCTGCAAGGTGGCGCTGCGGATGCGGCCCAAGGCTTCGCTGAGCTCGCGCTGGTACAGCCGGCCCACGTCGGTGAGTTGTACCTGGCGGCCTTCGCGGCGGAACAGGGTCAGCCCGAGTTGCTGTTCCAGCGCCTGCACCTGGCGGCTGACCGCGCTCTGGGTCAGGGACAGTTCGGCAGCTGCGCGGGTGTAGCTTTCATGCCGGGCGGCAGCCTCGAAAGCCAGCAGCAATGACATGGAGGGTGTGAGGTGGCGGTAATTCATTCATAAAAGTCATTGATAGCGGCAGGATTATCCGTTTGCCCCTGGGGCGAAACTACAGGAACATTGGCCTATTCGTCATCCTGGCATGGCTCAACCCATGCCAGGGCGACAGGATTCCCGTGAATTAGCCCATATCAAGAGGCCATCCTTCGATGATCGCCCAGCTGCCGACCACTGCGCCGACCGCCGCCTACCCAGAATTCCTCGAAGCCCTGCGCAGCAGCGGCTTCCGTGGCCAGATCAGCGCCGATTACGGTACCCGTACCGTGCTGGCTACCGACAACTCCATCTACCAGCGCCTGCCCCAGGCGGCGGTGTTCCCGCTGGACGCCGACGATGTGGCGCGGGTGGCCGCGCTGATGGGCGAAGAACGCTTCCAGCAGGTCAAACTGACCCCGCGCGGTGGCGGCACCGGCACCAATGGCCAATCGCTGACCGACGGTATCGTGGTCGACCTGTCGCGGCACATGAACACCATCCTCGAAATCAATGTCCAGGAGCGTTGGGTGCGGGTGCAGGCTGGCGTGGTCAAGGACCAGCTCAATGCCGCGCTCAAGCCGCACGGGCTGTTCTTTGCGCCTGAACTGTCCACCTCCAACCGCGCTACCGTTGGCGGCATGATCAACACCGACGCCAGCGGCCAGGGCAGTTGCACCTACGGCAAGACCCGCGATCACGTGCTGGAACTGCACAGCGTGCTGCTCGGTGGCGAGCGCCTGCACAGCCTGCCGATCGACGACGCTGCACTGGAGCAGGCTTGTGCTGCGCCCGGTCGGGTGGGTGAGGTGTATCGGACTGCCCGCGAAATTCAGGAAACCCAGGCCGAGCTGATCGAAACCACCTTCCCCAAGCTCAACCGCTGCCTGACCGGCTACGACCTGGCGCACCTGCGCGACGAACAGGGCCGCTTCAACCTCAACAGTGTGCTGTGTGGCGCCGAGGGTTCGTTGGGTTATGTGGTCGAAGCCAAGCTCAACGTGCTGCCGATTCCCAAGTATGCGGTGCTGGTCAACGTCCGCTACACCAGCTTCATGGACGCGCTGCGCGATGCCAATGCGCTGATGGCGCACAAGCCGCTGTCGATCGAGACGGTGGACTCCAAGGTGCTGATGCTGGCGATGAAAGACATCGTCTGGCACAGCGTTGCCGAGTACTTCCCGGCCGACCCGGAGCGCCCCACGCTGGGTATCAACCTGGTGGAGTTCTGTGGCGATGAGCCGGCCGAGGTCAATGCTCGGGTTGAAGCCTTCATCGACCACCTGCAGCGCGACACCAGTGTCGAGCGCCTGGGCCATACCCTGGCCGAAGGGGCCGAGGCCGTGACTCGGGTCTACACCATGCGCAAGCGTTCGGTGGGCCTGTTGGGCAACGTCGAGGGCGAGGTGCGCCCGCAACCTTTCGTTGAAGATACCGCAGTGCCGCCGGAGCAACTGGCCGACTACATTGCCGATTTCCGCGCGCTGCTGGACGGCTATGGCCTGGCCTACGGCATGTTTGGCCACGTCGACGCCGGCGTGCTGCACGTACGCCCGGCACTGGACATGAAAGACCCCGCCCAGGCGGCACTGGTCAAGCCGATTTCCGACGCCGTGGCGGCGTTGACCAAACGCTACGGCGGGCTGCTGTGGGGCGAGCATGGCAAAGGGCTGCGTTCGGAATATGTGCCGGAGTACTTCGGTGAGCTGTATCCGGCGTTGCAGCGCCTCAAAGGTGCCTTCGACCCGCGCAACCAGCTCAACCCCGGCAAGATCTGCACCCCGCCAGGCAGCGCCGAAGGGTTGACCAGGGTCGATGGCGTAACCTTGCGTGGCGACCTCGACCGTACCATCGACGAGCGTGTATGGCAGGACTTCGGCAGTGCCGTGCACTGCAACGGCAATGGTGCTTGCTACAACTATGACCCCAATGACGCCATGTGCCCCTCGTGGAAGGCTACCCGTGAGCGCCAGCATTCGCCCAAGGGGCGCGCCTCGTTGATGCGCGAATGGCTGCGCCTGCAGGGTGAGGCGAACATCGATGTGCTGGCTGCGGCGCGCAACAAGGTGTCCTGGATCAAGGGGCTGCCGGCACGGCTGCGCAACAACCGTGCACGCAACCAGGGCCAGGAAGACTTTTCCCATGAGGTCTACGACGCCATGGCCGGCTGCCTGGCGTGCAAGTCATGTGCAGGCCAGTGCCCGATCAAGGTCAATGTGCCGGACTTCCGCTCGCGTTTCCTCGAGCTGTACCACGGTCGCTACCAGCGCCCGCTGCGTGATTACCTGATCGGTTCGCTGGAATTCAGCATCCCCTACCTGGCCCATGCACCGGGGCTGTACAACGCGGTGATGGGGTCGAAGTGGGTCAGCAGTTTGTTGGCGGACAAGGTCGGCATGGTCGACAGCCCGCTGATCAGCCGCTTCAACTTCCAGTCCACCCTCACGCGCTGCCGGGTTGGCGTGGCCAGTGTGCCGGCGCTGCGTGAACTGACCCCGGCCCAGCGCGAGCGCAGCATCGTGCTGGTGCAGGATGCCTTCACCCGTTACTTCGAGACACCACTGCTGGCCGCCTTCATCGAGCTGGCCCATCGCCTGGGCCACCGCGTGTTCCTGGCGCCTTACAGTGCCAATGGCAAGCCGCTGCACGTGCAGGGCTTTTTGGGGGCTTTTGCCAAGGCGGCAATCCGTAATGCCACCCAGCTCAAGGCCCTGGCCGACTGTGGTGTACCGCTGGTGGGCCTGGACCCTGCCATGACCCTGGTCTACCGCCAGGAGTACCAGAAGGTGCCGGGCCTGGAGGGCTGCCCGAAGGTGTTGCTGCCCCAGGAATGGCTGATGGATGTGCTGCCCGAACAGGCGCACGCCGCGCCCGGCAACTTCCGCCTGATGGCGCACTGCACCGAGAAGACCAACGTGCCGGCCAGTACCCGCCAATGGGAGCAGGTGTTCGCGCGCCTGGGCCTGAAGTTGGTGACCGAGGCCACGGGGTGCTGCGGCATGTCCGGTACCTACGGGCATGAGGCGCGTAACCAGGAGACGTCGCGGACCATCTTCGAACAGTCCTGGGCGACCAAGCTGGACAAGGAGGGCGAGGCCCTGGCAACCGGTTATTCGTGCCGTAGCCAGGTCAAGCGCATGACCGAGCGGCAGATGCGTCATCCGCTGGAAGTGGTGTTGCAGTACGCCCGCTGAAACAAGACCGCTCCTGCAGAGGTACGCGGTTACCCGTAGGAGCGGCCTCGTGTCGCGAAAGGGGTGCGTAGCGCCCCCCCATGCGCTCAAATATGCCTGAAACGCCGCGCCTGACGGTACAGGTACAGGCTCAACACCAGCCCGCAGCACGCCGCCGCTGCCGCAAACAGAAACATCGAAGCAAACCCGAACCCCGACGCCACCGCGCCCACCAGTGGCCCGGTAATGCCCAGTGACAGGTCGATGAACAGCGAGTATGCCCCCACCGCCGCCCCGCGGTTGGCTGCCGAAACCTGATTCACCGCTTCCACGCCCAGCGCCGGGAACACCAGTGAGAAGCCGAAGCCACTGAGCGCCGCTCCGGCCAAGGCGAGTTCTGCGCTGGGTGCCAGCCACAGCATCAGCAGGCCCAGTGTCTCGACCGACAAGCACACGATCGCCACCCTGAACCCGCCAATCCTGTTGATGAGATTGCCGAACAGCAGCCGCGCACAGATGAAGCTGGCACCGAACAGGCTCAGGGTCAGTGCTGCATTCGCCCAGCCACGGCTGGCGTAGTATAGGGTAATGAAGGTGGCGATGGTGCCAAAGCCGATCGAGCCCAAAGCCAGCCCCGAACCATGCGGGAACACTTTGCCCAGCACCCGCAGAAACGGCATACGCACGCCGCTGACAATCGGCGCAGCGCGTTTTGGCCATGCCAGCAGCAGGCCTATCGCGCATAGCAGGATGATGCTCACCCCCATGCTCCACAGCCCCAGGTGCTTTACCATCAGCACGCCCAGTGGGGCACCGATGGCCAGCGCACCATAGCTGGCGATCCCGTTCCAGGAGATGACTTTAGCGGTGTTTTCAGCGCCGACCCGGCCAATCCCCCAGCCTATCGAACCCGAGCCCACCAGGCTTTCTGCACTGCCCAGTACCAGGCGGCCGACCAACAGGCAGGCCAGGCTCAGCCAAGGCAGGTGGGTGAGGAAGGCGCAGGCGAGCATGAAAACACCACTCAGGCCGCAACCGGCGAGGCCATACATGACGGCTTTCTTGCTGCCCAGGTTGTCGATGATGCGGCTGGCTGTGGGGCGGCTGAGCAGGGTGGCGAGGTATTGCACACTGATCACCAAGCCGGCGACGACGGTGCTGAAGCCCAGGTCGTTGTGCACGTAGCCAGGCAGCACGGCGAGGGGGATGCCGATGTTCAGGTAGCCGATGAAGGTGAACAGGACGATGGAGACGACTTGCAGGGTGACCGCAAGGGGGCGCGGTGAGTCGGGCATGGGGGCCTACGTGGCAGAAGTTCTGGACGGTGTGAAAACGTGATGACAGCGGTAGTCCGAAAGTCAGCCGTTTTCACACAGTCGGGGATGCGCGGTTATTCCTGGTCAGCGCTGGATTGATCGTCGCCATCCTCGACGGCAGGCGCCGGTTCGGAGTGAGCGGCAACGGTTTGCTCTTCGGGGTTCAGGCTTGGGAAGGGAAGATTCGGGATTTCGTGCATCTCGTCGTTCCTCGCAAGTGTGAGTCAAAAGGCTGCGCCAGGCGCGTTTGGAGCTTCGCAAAGCTGAGGCAGGATACACAAGTCTGGATGACAGTTTGTAATTTTTCCCGGTCGCTTGTCGGTTTTGCGGGCGGATACCGGACATTTTCCTGACACAACAAGGCCGCTGCGCGCCCCGCGAACAGGGCGCGCAGCGGCCTTTTGCAACGTGTTACTTGCGCCCTTCAGCGGTATCGGCAACCTTGTCGGTCCGCGCGCACATGATGAAGTCGTTGCGGTGCAGGCCCTTGATGGAGTGGCTCCACCAAGTCACGGTGACCTTGCCCCATTCGGTCAGCAGGCCTGGGTGATGGCCTTCGGCTTCAGCGATTTCGCCAACTGCGTTGGTGAATGCCAGGGCATGCTTGAAGTTCTTGAACAGGAACACGCGCTCCAGCTCCATATGACCGTCACGTACTTCGATGTTCCAGTCCGGTATCTCGCGGATGAGTTCGGCCAGTTCCTCGTCGGTGACTTTCGGCGCATCGGCGCGGCAGGCTTCGCAGTGGGCTTGGTTCAAGGCATTCATGAGGTGTTTTCCGATTCGAGTTGTTGTCGGCAAGGTCGCTCAGGCGGCGACCTTGGGTGGAAACTTCGGCGCATGCAGCCCCAGCTGCATGGCTTGCTGGACCATGCCCATGATGTCTTCGTGGGCCAGGTCGAACAGGCGCTTGAGGTTCGGTAGCACGAAATACAGGGGCTGCAGGATGTCGATACGGTAGGGGGTGCGCATGGCCTCGATCGGGTCGAAGGCCTGGTGCTCCGGCTCACCGGACAGACTGTAGACGGTTTCTTTTGGCGAAGAGAGGATGCCGCCGCCATAGATCTTGCAGCCTTGTGCGGTCTCCATCAGGCCGAACTCAATGGTCATCCAGTACAGGCGCGCCAGGTACACGCGCTGTTCCTTGGTCGCGGCCAGGCCCAGCTTGCCATAGGTGTGGGTGAACTCGGCGAACCAGGGGTTGGTCAGCAGCGGGCAGTGGCCGAAGATCTCGTGGAAGATGTCCGGTTCCTGCAGGTAATCCAGCTCTTGTGGGGTGCGGATGAACGTGGCGACCGGGAAGCGTTTGCTGGCCAGCAGCTCGAAGAAGGTCTGGAAGGGGATCAGTGCCGGCACACGGGCAACCTGCCAACCGGTGGTGGTGCCCAGCACTTTGTTGATCTCGCCCAGTTGCGGAATGCGGTCATGGGGCAGCTTGAGCTGATCGATGCCATCCAGGTACTCCTGGCATGCCCGGCCTTCGATGACTTTCAGCTGGCGGGTGATCAGCGTGTTCCATACCGCATGCTCTTGCTGCGGGTAGTCGATGAAGCCTTGCGCATCGGGCTCGCGCGCCACGTATTGCGTCTGTTTCATGTGGCTCTCCTGGTGAGGGCTTTTATTGTTATGTCCACGACATACCTAAGAAATATCCCTTCATCTGCCCGATTGCACGCGGTGTCAGAACGCCTGAACTGCAGTTTCAAGGCGTTTTTCGTAACGATAATTTTACAAACATGGCAGCATCGCGGAAAATTCGGTGTGTCGAGCTGGCCCTTGCTGTGTTTTTGTCAGCTTTTCTTTACGAATATTATGCGGTCGGTTTAAAAACTTCGCCGCTTCGAGAGCTTTCATGCGAATCAAAGTGCATTGCCAGAACCGCATCGGCATCCTTCGCGACATCCTCAACCTGTTGGTGGAGTACGGTATCAACGTGCTCCGTGGTGAGGTCGGTGGCGACCACGGCAATGCTATCTACTTGCATTGCCCGAACCTGATAAACCTGCAGTTCCAGGCTCTACGCCCGAAATTCGAGTCCATCGCCGGGGTCTTCGGGGTCAAGCGCGTCGGCCTGATGCCCAGTGAGCGACGGCACATGGAGCTCAACGCGCTGCTGGGGGCGCTGGATTTCCCGGTGCTGTCGGTCGACATGGGCGGCAGTATCGTCGCCGCCAACCGCACCGCCGCGCAGTTGCTGGGCGTGAGGGTCGACGAGGTGCCGGGCATCCCATTGGCGCGCTATGTCGAGGACTTCGACCTGCCGGAACTGGTGCGGGCCAACAAATCACGAATCAATGGCCTGCGGGTCAAGGTCAAAGGTGACATTTTTCTGGCCGACATCGCACCTTTGCAGTCCGAGCATGACGACAGCGAGGCATTGGCTGGCGCGGTGTTGACCCTGCACCGTGCCGACCGCATCGGCGAGCGCATCTATAACGTGCGCAAGCAGGAGTTGCGCGGTTTCGACAGCATCTTCCAAAGCTCGCGTGTGATGGCGGCGGTGGTGCGTGAGGCGCGGCGCATGGCGCCGCTGGATGCGCCGTTGCTGATCGAAGGCGAGACAGGTACCGGCAAGGAGCTGCTGGCGCGTGCCTGCCACCTGGCCAGCCCGCGGGGGCAGGCGCCTTTGATGGCCCTCAATTGTGCCGGCCTGCCAGAGTCCATGGCGGAAACTGAGCTGTTCGGTTATGGCCCCGGTGCGTTCGAGGGCGCGCGCGCCGAAGGCAAACTGGGCCTGCTGGAGTTGACCGCTGGTGGGACACTGTTCCTCGATGGGGTGGGGGAGATGAGCCCTCGCCTGCAGGTGAAGCTGCTGCGCTTTCTGCAGGACGGCTGCTTCCGTCGTGTAGGCAGTGATGAGGAGGTGTACCTGGATGTACGGGTGATCTGCGCAACCCAGGTGGACCTTTCCGAATTGTGCGCTCGGGGCGAATTCCGCCAGGACCTGTACCATCGCCTCAATGTGTTGTCGTTGCACATACCGCCGTTGCGCGAGTGCATGGACGGCCTGGAGGGGTTGGTGCAGCACTTTCTCGATCAGGCCAGCCGGCAGATTGGTTGTGCCCTGCCGCGCCTGGCGCCTGCGGCGATGGACAAACTGGCGCACTACCATTGGCCGGGCAATGTCCGGCAACTGGAAAACGTATTGTTCCAGGCGGTATCGCTGTGCGAAGGCGGAATAGTGAAAGGCGAGCATATCCGCCTGCCGGATTACGGCGTGCGGCAACCCTTGGGTGAATTTACCCTTGAAGGTGATCTTTCGCAGATTGTCGGGCGCTTTGAAAAGGCTGTACTGGAAAGTCTGATCGGGGAATATCCAAGTAGCCGGGCGCTGGGCAAGCGACTGGGTGTTTCACATACAACCATTGCCAACAAGTTGCGGGATTATTCGTTGGGCAAGTCGAATGAGTGACGGAGTGGCGGGTGGATTAAACTCAACACTGTTCATCGTGGGGTTGTTGACGAATGGGCCCCGCAGGGCCCAAATCATTCATCAGCCGTTGGAGCAGCCGTTACCCATGACGCGGTATTCGAGAATGTGCTTCTGACCCTTGGAATCCTCGTAGGTCATGCGGGCCGGCACGACTTCGCACACGTTTGGCACTTCGCTCATGGAGATGACGCGGGCGATATCCAGGTGCTGCGAATAACTGTACTGTTCAACCGGAATCTGCTCGGCATCCTTTGCTTCATCGGCCATTGCCGCGCTGCAAAGACTACCAAGTACCAATACCAGTAACGCTTTCATTTTCTATTTACCTGTCTAAGGTCGTGAGGGGGCACGCGGCGCTTGTGGCACCGCGAATACAGCCAAGTTTTCAACTATCGGATTAGCGCGCGATTAACGAGTTGCCTTCGTGGGGGCTGTGACTGTTACCAGTTGTTAATCGCCTTTGCCGTTGCTGGCGTAGTGAATCTTATGCTTCGGTAATTAAGGGAAACAGTGGGCGTTTTGATAAAGTTTTTTCGCCTTTTGACAGAAACTGTAACAATCCCCCGGGAAAATCTTTTGCTTTCCCCTCTCGCCGGGTTGCCAGCTGCGGCCTAGAGCCTTTCCGGCCGTCCACAAGGTGCGCAACCTGTCGCGTTACTACCATCGTCGTATGGCTTTTGCCGCTCTGGTACAGTTACAAACGGTTCCATACAAAAACAACTATTACACCGAGGTAACACAGATGAGTGCGGCTCCACTGTATCCCGTTCGTCCCGAGGTTGCGGCCACTACCCTGACCGACGAGGCCACCTACAAGGCCATGTACCAGCAATCGGTGATCAACCCGGACGGCTTCTGGCGTGAGCAGGCCCAGCGCATTGACTGGATCAAGCCTTTCACCAAGGTCAAGCAGACTTCCTTCGACGATCACCATGTCGATATCAAGTGGTTTGCCGACGGCACTCTCAACGTCTCCTCCAACTGCCTGGACCGCCACCTCGAAGAGCGCGGCGACCAACTGGCAATCATCTGGGAAGGTGACGACCCTTCCGAACACCGCAACATTACCTATCGCGAACTGCACGAGCAGGTCTGCAAATTCGCCAACGCCCTGCGCGGGCAGGACGTGCACCGTGGGGATGTAGTGACCATCTACATGCCGATGATCCCTGAGGCCGTGGTTGCCATGCTGGCCTGTGCCCGCATCGGTGCGATTCACTCGGTGGTGTTTGGCGGCTTCTCGCCCGAAGCGCTGGCCGGGCGCATCATCGATTGCAAGTCCAAGGTGGTGATTACCGCCGACGAAGGTTTGCGCGGTGGCCGCCGTACTCCGCTCAAGGCCAACGTGGACCTGGCGCTGACCAACCCTGAAACCAGCAGCGTGCAAAAAATCATCGTGTGCAAGCGCACCGGTGGTGACATCGCCTGGCACCAGCACCGAGACATCTGGTACGAAGACCTGATGAAGGTGGCCTCCAGCCATTGCGCGCCAAAGGAAATGGGTGCCGAGGAGGCGCTGTTCATTCTTTATACCTCCGGCTCCACCGGCAAGCCCAAGGGCGTGCTGCACACCACCGGTGGTTACCTGGTGTACGCCGCGCTGACCCACGAACGCGTATTCGACTACCGCCCCGGCGAGGTCTACTGGTGCACCGCTGACGTCGGTTGGGTCACCGGCCACAGCTACATCGTCTACGGGCCGCTGGCCAACGGTGCGACCACGCTACTGTTCGAGGGCGTACCTAACTACCCGGACATTACCCGGGTGTCGAAGATCGTCGACAAGCACAAGGTCAACATCCTCTACACCGCACCTACAGCGATTCGCGCCATGATGGCCGAAGGGCAGGCGGCCGTTGAGGGTGCCGACGGCTCGAGCCTTCGCCTGCTGGGTTCGGTCGGTGAGCCGATCAACCCTGAGGCCTGGAACTGGTACTACAAGACCGTCGGCAAGGAGCGTTGCCCGATCGTCGACACTT
This sequence comes from Pseudomonas sp. TR47, assembly GCF_044143025.1. Taxonomy (NCBI): domain Bacteria; kingdom Pseudomonadati; phylum Pseudomonadota; class Gammaproteobacteria; order Pseudomonadales; family Pseudomonadaceae; genus Pseudomonas; species Pseudomonas sp. TR47. The sequence continues at coordinate 120,295 of NZ_JBHFCS010000010.1, forward strand.
GGTGGCAGACCGAGACCGGCGGCATCCTGATCAGCCCGCTGCCGGGCGCCACGGGCCTCAAGCCGGGTTCTGCGACCCGTCCGTTCTTTGGTGTGGTGCCGGCGCTGGTGGACAACCTGGGCAACCTGATCGATGGTGCCGCCGAGGGCAACCTGGTGATCCTCGATTCCTGGCCGGGCCAGTCCCGCTCGCTGTATGGCGATCATGACCGCTTCGTCGATACCTACTTCAAGACGTTCCGCGGCATGTACTTCACCGGTGACGGCGCGCGCCGTGACGAGGATGGCTACTACTGGATCACGGGCCGGGTGGATGACGTGCTCAACGTTTCCGGCCACCGTATGGGTACCGCAGAGATCGAAAGCGCCATGGTCGCCCATGCCAAAGTGGCCGAGGCTGCGGTGGTGGGGGTGCCGCACGATATCAAAGGGCAGGGCATCTATGTGTACGTGACCCTCAATGCCGGCGTGGAGCCCAGCGAGCAGCTACGCCTGGAGCTGAAGAACTGGGTGCGCAAGGAGATCGGCCCGATTGCCTCGCCAGATGTGATCCAGTGGGCGCCAGGGCTGCCGAAGACGCGCTCGGGCAAGATCATGCGACGTATCCTTCGCAAGATCGCCACGGCGGAATACGGCTCGCTAGGTGATATCTCCACCCTGGCCGACCCGGGCGTGGTGCAGCACTTGATTGATACCCACAAGGCAATGAACCTGGCGTCGGCCTGATGCAATGAGCGGGACTGCGGGGCAGTCCTGCTTCAAACGAAAACCCCGCACGGGCAACCGGCGGGGTTTTTGCTTTACTGTTACCCGACATTCATCGGTAACTCTTCTGTCACCGATTACGCACAGCTGCGGGGCGAGCGGGAACACTCATGACCCGTTTCGGTGCGTTCGCGGCGCCTTTTCTTGCAGTGCAGCACGCTACACTTGCCGTCGTACAAGGCTTTGCCAATAATAGGCCCAGTAATTGCTAGTTCTATAGGTTATTTTCCTTGCGCTCTTGCATATCTTGCAAAGGCTGTCAACCTCGCCCGCTGCCGTTTCAAGCGCTTCTGTAAGTAGTTGTCGCTTTGAAGAAATATCGACTACCGGGCTGTCGTTAAAATGCCACTCACTCGCTCGTGGTCTGCGACCTTGGTCGAACCCTGCGCGGCTCGCGTTGTACCCATTCGCATATCGGGCAGTTGTTACTCCTGCCTTGTAATGCCCCGTACCGATGGAGTTACCTGATGAAGAAGCTCGCACTGCTTGGCGCCCTGGCGCTTTCCGTGTTTTCCCTGGTGTCGCAGGCTGATGAAAAACCGTTGAAAATCGGTATCGAAGCGGCCTACCCACCCTTCGCCTTCAAGCAGCCCGACGGCAGCATCGCCGGTTTCGACTACGACATCGGCAACGCCCTGTGTGAAGAGATGAAAGCCAAGTGCACCTGGGTCGAGCAGGAGTTCGACGGCCTGATCCCGGCGCTGAAGGTGCGCAAGATCGACGCCATCCTGTCGTCCATGTCGATTACCGATGACCGCAAGAAATCGGTCGATTTCACCAAGCGCTACTACCTGACCCCAGCGCGCCTGGTGATGAAGGACGGCGCTACCGTCAGCGACAGCCTGGATGAACTCAAAGGCAAGAAGATCGGCGTGCAGCGCGGCTCGATCCACGACCGCTTCGCCAAGGAAGTGCTGGGCGCCAAAGGTGCCACCGTGGTTCCGTACGGCACCCAGAACGAAATCTACCTCGACGTGGCCGCTGGCCGCCTCGACGGCACCGTGGCTGATGCCACCCTGCTGGAAGACGGTTTCCTGAAAACCGACGCCGGCAAGGGCTTTGCCTTCGTTGGCCCTTCGTTCACCGACGCGAAATACTTCGGTGACGGCATCGGCATCGCCGTGCGCAAAGGTGACGATGCCAACCGCGAGCGTATCAACCAGGCCATCGACGCGATCCGTGCAAACGGCAAGTACAAGCAGATCCAGGACAAGTACTTCAACTTTGACATCTACGGTCCAGACTCGAAGTAAGACGTCGAGTTTCACCTGTGCAATGGTGCAAACAGCAGAGGCTCTGAGGTTTGCACCATTTTTCATTCTTTAGGTCGAGGACCTCATCATGTTGAAAGGCTACGGGGCAGTCATCCTCGACGGGGCGTGGCTGACGCTGCAGCTCGCCCTGTCGTCGATGGCCCTGGCCATTGTGCTCGGCCTGATTGGCGTGGCGCTGCGCTTGTCGCCGGTGCGCTGGCTGGCCTGGTTGGGCGATATGTATTCCACCGTGATCCGGGGTATTCCGGACCTGGTGCTGATCCTGCTGATCTTCTACGGCGGGCAGGACATCATCAACCGTTTGGGGCCGCTGGTGGGCTATGACGACTACATCGACCTGAACCCGCTGGTCGCAGGCATCGGTACCCTGGGCTTCATCTTTGGCGCCTACCTGTCAGAAACCTTCCGAGGTGCGTTCCTGGGTATTCCCAAGGGCCAAGCCGAAGCCGGCGCGGCCTATGGCATGAGCAACCGGCAGGTATTCTTCCGCATTCAGGTGCCGCAGATGATCCGCCTGGCGATCCCGGGCTTCACCAACAACTGGTTGGTACTGACCAAGGCGACGGCACTGATTTCGGTGGTCGGCCTGCAGGACATGATGTTCAAGGCCAAGCAGGCGGCAGACGCCACCCGCGAACCCTTCACCTTCTTCCTGGCGGTGGCGGCGTTGTACCTGGTGCTGACCAGTGTCTCGCTGCTGGCACTGAAGTATCTCGAGAAGCGCTACTCGGTGGGCGTCAAGGTGGCTGAGCTATGATTTTCGATTACAACGTCATCTGGGAGGCCATGCCGCTGTACCTCGGCGGCCTGCTGACCACCCTCAAGCTGCTGGCGATATCGCTGGTCTTCGGCCTGCTGGCGGCTGTACCGCTGGGCTTGATGCGGGTGTCCAAGCAGCCGGTGGTCAACCTCACGGCCTGGCTCTACACCTATGTGATCCGCGGCACGCCGATGCTGGTGCAGCTGTTCCTGATCTACTACGGCCTGGCTCAGTTCGAGGCGGTGCGCGAAAGTATCTTCTGGCCATTGCTATCGAGCGCCACGTTTTGTGCGTGCCTGGCATTTGCCGTCAACACCAGTGCCTACACCGCCGAAATCATCGCCGGCAGCCTCAAGGCTACCCCGCACGGCGAGATCGAGGCGGCCAAGGCCATGGGTATGTCCCGCATGAAGATGTACCGTCGCATCCTGCTGCCGTCGGCCCTGCGCCGGGCGTTGCCGCAGTACAGCAACGAAGTGATCATGATGCTGCAGACCACCAGCCTGGCGTCGATCGTGACCCTGATCGACATCACCGGTGCCGCACGTACGGTCAATGCCCAGTACTACCTGCCTTTCGAGGCCTACATCACGGCGGGCGTGTTCTATCTGTGCCTGACCTTCATCCTGGTGCGCCTGTTCAAGATGGCCGAACGCCGCTGGCTCGGCTACCTGGCGCCGCGCAAGCACTGAACGCTCTGTGAGAACCGACAGCATGTACAAACTAGAAGTCCAAGACCTGCACAAGCGCTACGGCAGCCATGAAGTGCTCAAGGGTGTGTCCCTGGCGGCCAAGGCAGGCGATGTGATCAGCATTATCGGCTCCAGCGGTTCGGGCAAGTCGACCTTCCTGCGCTGCATCAACCTGCTCGAGCAGCCGCACGCCGGCAAGATACTGCTCAACAACGAAGAGCTGAAGCTGGTCGCCGGCAAGGACGGCGCGCTCAAGGCTGCCGACCCGCGCCAGTTGCAGCGCATGCGCTCGCGGCTGTCGATGGTGTTCCAGCACTTCAACCTGTGGTCGCACATGACCGCGCTGGAAAACGTCATCGAGGCGCCGGTGCACGTGCTTGGCGTGAACAGGAAAGAAGCCCTGGAAAAAGCCGAGCACTACCTGGCCAAGGTGGGCGTTGCCCATCGCAAGGATGCTTTCCCGGGGCATATGTCCGGCGGTGAGCAGCAGCGTGTGGCGATTGCCCGAGCGTTGGCGATGGAGCCTGAAGTGATGCTGTTCGACGAGCCGACTTCGGCGCTCGACCCCGAACTGGTCGGCGATGTGCTAAAGGTCATGCAGGCCCTGGCCCAGGAAGGCCGGACCATGGTGGTGGTGACCCACGAGATGGGCTTTGCCCGCGAGGTGTCCAACCAGTTGGTGTTCCTGCACAAAGGCCTGGTCGAAGAGACCGGCTGCCCGCGCGAAGTGCTGGCTAACCCGCAATCGGAGCGGCTCAAGCAGTTTCTCTCTGGCAGCCTGAAGTAAAGGCTGCACCTTCGCACCAGAATAGGGCATGCTGCGCAGCAGTGCGCAGTCTGCCCTGGCGCCACAGACTCGAACGACTTCAGGTTTCGGACCTTACCCTATGACCACCCAGCGAATCGGTTTTCTCATCTGGCCAAGCACCAAGCCCTTGACGTTGGCGCTGGCGGAGGAAGTATTGCTGGTGGCCCAGCGGGTACATCCTGACGTGGTCTACGAGCTGGCCTTTCTGCAGGCCGAGCCTGCGCAGGAAGGTGCCTGGCGCCTGCCGGGCGAGCCCTGGAACGGGCGCCTGGAGGGTTGTCACAAACTGTTCCTGCTCGCTGACGAGTTGCCCCAGGCGCTGGGGCCGGCGCTGTCCTCGGCCCTCAAGCAATTGGCCCGTAGCGGCTGCATCATTGGCGGGCTGTCTGCGGGGGTGTATCCGTTGGCCATGCTCGGCCTGCTCGATGGTTACCGCGCAGCGGTGCATTGGCGCTGGCAAGACGACTTTGCCGAGCGCTTCCCCAAGGTCATCGCCACCAGCCATCTGTTCGATTGGGATCGTGATCGCCTGACCGCTTGCGGCGGTATGGCGGTGACCGACTTGCTGCTGGCATTGCTGGCGCGTGATCACGGGGCTGAGCTGGCTGGTGCGGTTTCCGAGGAGCTGGTGGTCGAGCGCATCCGTGAGGGTGGGGAGCGCCAGCGCATTCCGCTGCAGAACCGCCTCGGCTCCAGCCATCCGAAGCTGACCCAGGCGGTGCTGTTGATGGAAGCCAACATCGAAGAGCCGCTGACCACCGACGAAATCGCTCAGCATGTATGCGTATCGCGCAGGCAACTGGAGCGCATCTTCAAGCAGTACCTCAATCGGGTGCCCAGCCAGTATTACCTGGAGTTGCGGCTGAACAAGGCGCGGCAGATGCTGATGCAGACCAGCAAATCGATCATCCAGATCGGCCTTTCCTGTGGTTTCTCCTCCGGCCCGCATTTCTCCAGCGCCTACCGCAATTTCTTTGGCGCCACGCCGCGGGAAGACCGCAACCAGCGGCGTAACAGCAGCCCCTTCGAATTGAGTTCGGCGCCTGCCGAAAAGGGCTGAAAGCTTCCCTGCGCAATGCGCTTCCATCGCCGGCAGGCCGGCTCTCATACTGATCGGGTTGCCGCCGGTACAGCCGGCATGTCTTCTTATGTGAACACCCGTTCACCCAGTCCCGCTCTGCCGTTACACTGCGCGATTGCGACAGTGTTTGTCGCATTGCCGAAAGCCTGGGTAAAACTGGGTTTTGCGCTGTAACAAGTTGTCGCTTGGCCGCAAGGACAGGCGCAGATCAGTCCTTACAATCCCCCCATCGCTCGCCACTTCCAGGCCAGCGTTCCTCTTCAGGAGACTCAGATGTCCGTTGAGCAAGCCCCGGTGCAACGTGCCGATTTCGACCAGGTCATGGTCCCCAACTATTCTCCGGCGGCCTTCATTCCTGTGCGAGGCGAGGGTTCCCGCGTATGGGACCAGTCGGGTCGCGAGCTCATCGACTTTGCCGGTGGCATTGCGGTAAACGCCCTGGGCCACTGCCACCCGGCACTGGTCAAGGCCCTGACCGACCAGGCCAATACCCTCTGGCACGTTTCCAACGTCTTCACCAACGAACCGGCACTGCGCCTGGCACATAAACTGGTCGATGCCACCTTTGCCGACCGTGCTTTTTTCTGCAACTCCGGCGCTGAGTCCAACGAGGCCGCCTTCAAGCTGGCCCGTCGTGTGGCCCATGACCGCTTCGGTCCCGACAAGCACGAAATCATCTCCGCCGTGAACAGCTTCCACGGTCGCACCCTGTTCACCGTCAGTGTCGGCGGCCAGCCGAAGTACTCGGACGGTTTCGGCCCGAAGATCACCGGCATCAGCCATGTGCCCTACAACGACCTGGAAGCGCTGAAGGCACAGATTTCCGACAAGACCTGCGCCGTGGTGATCGAGCCGATCCAGGGCGAGAGCGGTGTGGTCCCGGCCGACAAGGCGTACCTGGAAGGCGCCCGCAAGCTGTGTGACGAACACAACGCCCTGCTGATCTTCGATGAAGTGCAGACCGGTGTGGGCCGTACCGGCTCGCTGTACGCCTATCAGCACTACGGCGTGACGCCGGACATCCTGACCAGCGCCAAGAGCCTGGGTGGTGGTTTCCCGATCGGCGCCATGCTCACCACCAGTGAGCTTGCCAAGCATCTGGCGGTCGGCACCCACGGCACTACCTATGGCGGTAACCCGTTGGGTTGTGCCGTTGCCTGCGCGGTGCTGGATGTGATCAACACCCCAGAAACCCTGGCCGGTATCAAAGCCAAGCACGAGCGCTTCAAGGTGCGTCTGGAGAAGATCGGCCAGCAGGCCGGCCTGTTCTCTCAGGTGCGTGGTGTCGGCCTGTTGATCGGCTGCGTGCTGACCGAAGCCTGGCAGGGCAAGGCCAAGGACATCCTCAATGCCGCCGAGAAGGAAGGCGTGATGGTACTGCAGGCCGGCCCGGACGTGGTGCGCTTCGCGCCGAGCCTGGTGATCGAAGATGCCGATATCGATGAAGGCCTGGACCGCTTCGAGCGGGCTGCGGCCAAACTGACCCAGGCCTGATTCGCCGGCGGTCCTTTCGCCGGCCCCGAGCGGGCCGGTGATAGCAGAATTCCAGTGCGGGCGCGTGCTTGCAGACTCAACACGCGCCCGCCGTTTTTCCGTGCCGCGAAAGCGGCCAGTTTTTCCAAAGGAGTGACACCATGCTGGTGATGCGCCCCGCGCAAATGGCTGATCTGAACGAAGTGCAGCGCATGGCTGCCGACAGCCCCGTTGGTGTCACTTCGCTGCCGGACGACGCTGCCCGTCTGGGCGACAAGATCGCCGCCTCGGAAACGTCGTTCGCTGCCGAAGTCAGTTTCAATGGCGAAGAAAGCTACTTCTTCGTGCTCGAGGACAGTGTCACCGGCAAGCTGGCCGGTTGCTCGGCAATCGTCGCCTCGGCGGGCTACTCCGAGCCGTTCTACAGCTTTCGCAACGAAACCTTCGTGCATGCCTCCCGCGAACTGAAGATCCACAACAAGATCCACGTCTTGTCGCTGTGCCATGACCTCACTGGCAACAGCCTGCTGACCAGCTTCTATGTCCTGCCTGAACTGGTGAACAGTGGCTGGGCCGAGCTGAATTCGCGTGGCCGCTTGCTGTTCATGGCCTCGCACCCGGAGCGCTTTGCCGACTCGGTGGTCACCGAAATCGTCGGTTACAGCGACGAGCAAGGCGAGTCGCCGTTCTGGGATGCCATCGGGCGCAACTTCTTCGACCTCAACTATGCCCACGCCGAGCGTCTGTGCGGCCTGAAAAGCCGTACCTTCCTCGCCGAACTGATGCCGCACTACCCGATCTATGTGCCCCTGCTGCCGGACGCTGCCCAGGAAGCCATGGGCCAGGTGCATCCGCGCGCGCAGATCACTTTCGACATCCTCATGCGTGAGGGCTTCGAGACCGAGCACTATATCGACATCTTCGATGGAGGCCCGACCTTGCATGCGCGTGCCTCGGGCATCCGCTCGATCGCCCAGAGCAGGGTGGTGCCGGTCAAGCTCGAGGAAGGGCCGGTCAAGGGCGGGCGCCCGTACCTGGTGTGCAACGGCCAACTGCAGGATTACCGCGCGGTGCTGGTCGAACTGGACTGGGTGCCGGGCAAGCCGGTCAGCCTCAGTGCAGAGGCTGCCGAGGCGCTGGGTGTGGGCGAGGGCGCCAGCGTGCGCCTGGTCGCGGTCTGAGGTCTGGGAACAGAGAGTTTTGCGGTAGCTACAGTTGCCGCACAAGGAGATAGCATGATCGTTCGTCCTGTACGCAGCAGCGATTTACCTGCGCTGATCGAATTGGCACGCAGCACCGGTACCACCGGGCTGACCACCTTGCCGGCCAACGAGGAGCGCCTCGGGCATCGTGTCGGCTGGGCCGAGAAGAGCTTCCGTGGTGAAGCCGAGCGCGGTGACACCGACTACCTGTTCGTGCTGGAGAACGACGAAGGCCTGGTGGTCGGCATCAGTGCCATCGCCGGGGCCGTCGGCCTGCGCGAGCCCTGGTACAACTACCGGGTGGGCCTGACCGTCAGCGCCTCGCAGGAGCTGAACATCTATCGCGAAATCCCCACCCTGTTCCTGGCCAACGACCTGACCGGCAACTCCGAACTGTGCTCGTTGTTCCTGCGTAGCGACCACCGCTCCGGGCTCAATGGCCGCTTGCTGTCGCGGGCGCGCATGCTGTTCATCGCCGAGTTCCCCGAGTTGTTCGGCAACAAGATCATCGCCGAAATGCGTGGCATGTCTGACGAGCAGGGCCGTTCGCCCTTCTGGGAGAGCCTTGGGCGGCACTTTTTCAAGATGGAGTTCAGCCAGGCCGACTACCTCACTGGTGTGGGCAACAAGTCGTTCATTGCCGAGCTGATGCCCAAGTTCCCGTTGTACACCTGCTTCCTGTCGGAGGCTGCGCGCAGCGTCATCGGCCGTGTGCACACCGACACCGAGCCTGCCCTGGCCATGCTCAAGCAGGAAGGCTTCAGCTACCAGGGGTATGTCGACATCTTCGACGCAGGCCCGGCCATCGAGTGCGAAACCTCGAAGATCCGTGCCGTACGCGAGAGCCAGACCCTGGTGCTGGCCGTCGGTACGCCTGGCGATGACGCAACCCCTTACATCATCCATAACCGCAAGCGCGATGACTGCCGTATCACTGCCGCGCCCGCACGTCTGGCTGCGGGCACCCTGGTGGTCGACCCGCAAACCGCCAAGCGCCTGCGCATGGGCGCTGGCGACAACGTTCGCGCCGTGCCGCTGTCGGCAAGCCGGGAGGCCCAGTAAATGACCACGCATTACATCGCCGGCAGCTGGCAGGCCGGCCAGGGTGAAGCCCTGCAGTCGCTCAACCCGGTCACGCAAGCCGTTGTCTGGCAAGGGCAGGGCGCCGATGCCGGCCAGGTCGACGCTGCCGTGCAGGCCGCGCGTCAGGCTTTTCCGGCCTGGGCGCAACTGAGCCTGGAGGCGCGCATCGACGTGCTGGAAAAGTTCGCCGAACAGCTCAAGCAGCATTCCGAGGCACTGGCCTACTGCATCGGCGAGGAAACCGGCAAGCCGCTGTGGGAGTCGGCTACCGAAGTCACCAGCATGGTCAACAAAGTCGCGATCTCGATACAGAGCTACCGCGAGCGCACGGGTGAGAAAAGCGGCCCGCTGGCCGATGCTACTGCCGTACTGCGGCACAAGCCCCACGGAGTGGTGGCGGTGTTCGGCCCCTACAATTTCCCCGGCCACTTGCCCAATGGCCACATTGTCCCGGCGCTGCTGGCCGGTAACTGTGTGGTGTTCAAGCCCAGCGAGCTGACCCCCAAGGTCGCCGAACTGACAGTCAATTGCTGGATCGCCGCGGGCCTGCCTGCCGGCGTGCTCAACCTGGTGCAGGGCGCACGTGAAACGGGCGTGGCGCTGGCTGCCAACCCGGGTATCGATGGCTTGTTCTTCACTGGCTCCAGCCGTACCGGCAACCTGCTTCACCAGCAGTTCGCCGGCCGTCCGGACAAGATCCTCGCCCTGGAAATGGGCGGCAACAACCCGTTGGTGGTGGATGAGGTCAAGGACCTCGACGCGGCGGTATACACGATCATCCAGTCGGCGTTCATCTCCGCAGGGCAGCGCTGCACCTGTGCTCGCCGCCTGCTGGTGCCGCAGGGCGCCTGGGGCGATGCGCTGGTCACGCGGTTGGTCGAGGTGTGCAAAGGCATCACGGTCGGCGCTTTTGATCAGCAGCCGGCACCCTTCATGGGTTCGGTGATTTCGCTGCAGGCTGCGCGGGCGCTGGTCGCGGCGCAGGCTGAGCTGCTCGCCAAGGGCGCTACCCAGTTGCTGGAGATGACCCAGCCCCAGGCCGATGCCGCACTGCTGACCCCGGGCATCATCGATGTCACCGCCGTGGCCGACCGGCCCGACGAAGAGTTTTTCGGCCCGCTGCTGCAGGTGATTCGTTACACCGACTTCGATGCCGCCATCGACGAGGCCAACAACACCCAGTACGGCCTGGCCGCCGGGCTGTTGTCAGACTCCCGTGCCCGCTACCAGTACTTCTGGCTGCGCAGCCGCGCCGGCATCGTCAACTGGAACAAGCAACTGACCGGTGCCGCCAGCAGCGCGCCGTTCGGGGGGGTAGGCGCCAGTGGCAACCATCGCGCCAGCGCCTATTACGCCGCCGATTACTGCGCTTACCCCGTGGCTTCGCTGGAGACTGCCAGCCTTGCCCTGCCGGCGACCCTGACGCCGGGCGTCACCCTATAACAACAGGTCACGGAGCCTAGCCGATGAAATCCTATGAAGTGAATTTTGATGGCCTGGTGGGGCCTACCCACAATTACGGCGGCCTGTCCTACGGTAACGTGGCCTCGCAGAGCAACAGCCAGCAGGCCTCGAACCCGCGTGAAGCGGCGCGCCAAGGCCTGGCAAAGATGAAAGCGCTGGCCGACATGGGCTTCAAGCAGGGTGTGCTGGCGCCGCAGGAGCGCCCCGACGTAGCGGCGTTACGCCGCCTGGGCTTCAGCGGCAGCGATGCCGAAGTCATCCAGCGCGCGGCCAAAGAGGCCATGCCGCTGCTGGTCGCCAGTTGTTCGGCATCGAGCATGTGGGTGGCCAACGCGGCCACCGTCAGCCCCAGCGCCGACACCGCGGATGGTCGCGTGCATTTCACCGCAGCCAACCTCAACTGCAAGTACCACCGCAGCATCGAGCATCCGACCACCAGCCGTGTGCTGGCCGCCATGTTCAGCAATGAGCAGCACTTTGCCCATCACCCGGCGCTGCCTGCCGTGGCGCAGTTCGGCGACGAGGGCGCGGCCAACCATACGCGCTTCTGCCGCAGCTACGGCGAGGCGGGCGTTGAGTTTTTCGTCTACGGTCGCAGCGCGTTCGACAGCCGCTATCCCGCGCCGCAGAAGTATCCGGCGCGCCAGACCCTGGAAGCTTCACAGGCCGTAGCACGGCTTCACGGTCTGAGCGAGGACGGTGTGGTCTACGCTCAACAGAATCCGTCAGTGATCGATCAGGGTGTATTCCACAACGATGTGATTTCGGTGGGCAATGGCGAGGTGCTGTTCTACCACGAAGATGCTTTCCTCGAGACTGACGCGGTGCTTGGCCAGCTGCAGGCTAAACTGGCCAGCAAGGGTGGCAACTTCCAGGCCATCCGTGTACCACGGGCAGCGGTGGCGGTAGAGGATGCGGTGCGTTCCTACCTGTTCAACAGCCAACTGCTCAGCCGCGACGACGGCTCGATGCTGCTGGTGGTGCCAGAGGAGTGCCGCAACAATGAGCGCGTCTGGGCCTACCTGCAGCAACTGACCAGCCAAGGTGGCGCGGTGAAGGAGGTCAAGGTGTTCGACCTCAAGCAAAGCATGCAGAACGGCGGCGGCCCGGCATGCCTGCGCTTGCGCGTGGCTTTGAAGGAATCGGAACTGGCGGCGGTCAATCCAGGCGTTATCATGACCGCCCCGCTGTACGACACACTGTTGCAGTGGGTCGACAAGCACTACCGCGACCGCCTGGGCGAAGCGGACCTTGCCGACCCGCAGTTGCTGGTCGAATGCCGTACGGCGCTGGATGAGTTGACCCAGATTCTGAAGTTGGGCTCGGTCTATCCGTTCCAACGCCAACCTTGAAGAGAGATTTTGTAATGACCGACGCCCTGCGCCTGATCCTTGAAGATGTAGACGGCACCCAGCTGGAAACCTCCTGCACCCGCTTTGCCGTTGTCTGGCAGGGCAAGGAAGTGTGGATTCAGCAAGACGGCCGTGGCCAATTGCTGATCGGTGTCGACGTCGATGAGAACGACACCGAGTACGCCAACCTGCTGCTGCGCCCGATGGCTACCAACCTGGTCAGCCTGCAGCTGGAGATGGAACCGGCAGAAGTCGGTGAAGACGATGACCACGTCCATGGCCCCGACTGCGGCCACGACCACTAAGGAAGCGCCTATGCTCGCCCTTGGCAAATTGCTTGAGCTGACCCTGACCGATCATGAGCCGGCCGAGAAGACCCAAGTCACACCCAAGGGCGTGCGTTTACGCTGGCTGGGGGAGGGCGCACTTGAGGTGCGTCCGCCCGAAGGCGACGATTGCGGGTTGGACCTGCTGCTGTCGGCCGGTATCCATGGCAATGAAACGGCGCCGATCGAATTGCTCGAACGGCTGCTGCATGGCGTGGCCAATGGCAAGATCAAGCCGCGTTCGCGTGTGATGTTCCTGTTCGGCAACCCTGCGGCCATCCGCAAGGGCGAGCGCTTCATCGAGCAGGACATCAACCGCCTGTTCAATGGTCGTCACGAGCTTTCCAGTGGTTTCGAGGCATTGCGTGCCGCGGAACTTGAGCAGTTCGCCCGGGTGTTCTTCAGCAAGCCGGAGCGTACCCGCCTGCATTACGACCTGCATACCGCCATTCGTGGCTCCAAGATCGAGCAGTTTGCCCTTTACCCCTACAAAGAGGGGCGCAAGCATTCCCGCCGCGAGCTGGCTCGCCTGGCTGCTGCCGGCATGGAGGCGGTGCTGCTGCAGAGCAAGTCATCGATCACCTTCAGTGCTTTCACCTATGAGCAGCTCGATGCAGAGGCGTTCACCCTGGAACTTGGCAAGGCACGGCCGTTCGGGCAGAACGAGCAGGTCAACCTCGACAAGCTGGAGGAGCGCCTGATCCAGATCATCGAAGGCAATGAGCCTGAGGCCGAAGATTCGCTCGATGGTCTTAAACTGTTCAGTGTGGCTCGCGAGATCATCAAGCACAGTGAGGGTTTCCGCCTGCACCTGCCGGTGGATATCGAGAACTTCTCCGAGCTGAGCAAAGGTTATCTGCTGGCCGAGGACCTGGCCGAAATGCGCTGGGTGGTGGAGGAGGAGGGGGCGCGGATCATCTTTCCCAATCCCAAGGTCAAGAACGGGCTGCGCGCCGGCATTCTCATCGTCCCGGACTCGGGGCAGCGCCTGGGCTGAGATTGCGCATTGCCTTGCAGGAGCGGCCTTTTGTCGCGCAAGGGCGCTTCTACAACGGCCAGTCGTCGCTGAATGCTGCCCATGAAAACCATTTAATTCACCGCCTGTTCCATTTTCCCTTCCCTTGAGCGGTAATTGGCTTGCCAGCGGCAAAAGCCTGCATTTAGCATCCGGTCATGTCATTTTCGTTTGCATGAGCCTTAAAAGCCGTCCAATCGACGCTTTGCATCGCATAAACACACTGCACCGAGATTGCAGGACCGATATAATGCGGCCCTTTGCCGTCGTTTCGTCGACGCGTTTGCCCACCAGGGCCGCCGTTTCCGTGGAAGAACCTATGAAAAGCGCAGAAATCCGTGAAGCCTTCCTTCGCTTCTTCGAAGAGCAGGGCCATACCCGAGTCGCCTCCAGTTCGCTGATCCCGAACAACGACCCGACCCTGCTGTTCACCAACGCAGGCATGAACCAGTTCAAGGACTGCTTCCTCGGTGCCGAGAAGCGCGCCTACACCCGTGCGGTCAGCAGCCAGAAGTGCGTGCGCGCCGGCGGCAAGCATAACGACCTGGAAAACGTCGGTTACACCGCGCGTCACCATACCTTCTTCGAGATGCTGGGCAACTTCAGCTTCGGCGACTATTTCAAGCGCGATGCGATCACGTTCGCCTGGACCTTCCTGACTTCCGACAAGTGGCTGAACCTGCCCAAGGAAAAGCTCTGGGTCACCGTCTACGCCAGCGACGACGAAGCCTACGACATCTGGACCAAGGAAGTCGGTGTGCCGGCCGAGCGCATGGTGCGTATCGGTGACAACAAAGGCGCCCCTTACGCCTCCGACAACTTCTGGACCATGGGCGATACCGGCCCGTGCGGGCCTTGCACCGAGATCTTCTACGACCACGGTGCCGATATCTGGGGCGGCCCACCCGGTTCCCCTGAAGAAGACGGCGACCGCTACATCGAGATCTGGAACAACGTCTTCATGCAGTTCAACCGCACTGCCGATGGCGTGCTGCACCCGCTGCCAGCGCCGTCGGTGGATACCGGCATGGGCCTGGAGCGCATCAGTGCGGTCATGCAGCACGTGCACTCGAACTACGAGATCGACCTGTTCCAGAACCTGCTGAGCGCTGCGGCCAAGGCCATCGGCTGCAGCAACAACGGTCAGGCTTCGCTGAAAGTCGTGGCAGACCACATCCGCTCTTGCGGCTTCCTGATCGCAGACGGCGTGCTGCCGTCCAACGAAGGCCGTGGCTACGTGCTGCGCCGCATCATTCGTCGTGCCTGCCGTCACGGTAACAAGCTGGGCGCCAAGGGCAGCTTCTTCTACCAGATCGTCGCCGCCCTGGCTGCCGAGATGGGCGAGGCGTTCCCGGAGCTCAAGAGCCAGCAAGCGCACATCGAGCGCGTGCTCAAGGCCGAAGAAGAACAGTTCGCCAAAACCCTCGAGCAGGGCCTGCGCATCCTCGAGCAGGACCTGGCCCAGCTCAAGGGCGACGTAGTGCCGGGTGACGTGGTGTTCAAGCTGTACGACACCTACGGCTTCCCGATGGACCTGACCGCCGACATCGCCCGAGAGCGCGAGCTGACCATCGATGAAGCGGGCTTCGAGCGTGAAATGGATGCCCAGCGTGAGCGCGCCCGTTCCGCCAGCGCCTTCGGCATGGATTACAACAGCCTGGTCAAGGTCGACACCGCTACCGATTTCGTCGGCTACAACGCCACCGAAGGTCAGGGCAAGGTCATTGCGCTGTACAAGGACGGCCAGTCGGTCGACCAGTTGGGCGAGGGCGAGCAGGGCGTCGTGGTGCTGGACCGCACCCCGTTCTATGCCGAGTCCGGTGGCCAGGTTGGTGACACCGGCTACCTGCAGTCGGGCGCCGTACGCTTTGACGTGCAAGACACCACCAAGACCGGCGGCGCTTTCCTGCACCATGGCGTGGTCGCCAGCGGCGCGCTGGTGATCGGTTCTCCGGTCCAAGCCAAGGTCGATGCCGAAGTGCAGCACGCCACCTCGCTGAACCACTCGGCCACTCACCTGCTGCACGAAGCGCTGCGTCAGGTGTTGGGCGAGCACGTGCAGCAGAAGGGCTCGCTGGTCGACAGCCAGCGTCTGCGTTTCGACTTCAGCCACTTCGAGGCGGTGACGCCTGCGCAGATCAAGGCTCTGGAAGACATCGTCAACCGTGAAGTGCGCAAGAACACCCCGGTGGAAACTGAAGTCACTGATATCGAAACCGCCAAGCGCAAAGGCGCGATGGCCCTGTTTGGCGAGAAATACGGCGATACCGTGCGCGTGCTGAGCATGGGTGGCGATTTCTCCGTCGAGCTGTGCGGCGGGATCCACGCCAAGCGCACCGGCGATATCAGCCTGTTCAAGATCATCAGCGAAGGTGGCGTGGCCTCTGGCGTGCGCCGTATCGAAGCGGTTACCGGCGCTGCCGCGCTGGCTTACCTGAACGCTGCCGAAGAGCAGGTCAAGGAAGCCGCGCAGTTGGTCAAGGGCAACCGTGACAACCTGATCGACAAGCTGTCGGCTGTGCTCGAGCGCAACCGTCAGCTGGAGAAGCAGCTCGAACAGCTGCAGGCCAAGGCCGCCAGCGCCGCAGGGGATGATCTCTCCAGTGCGGCTGTTGAGGTCAAGGGTGCCAAGGTCCTCGCCGCCCGCCTGGATGGGCAGGATGGCAAGGCCCTGCTGGCCCTGGTCGATCAGCTGAAGAACAAGCTCGGCCACGCAGTGATCCTGCTGGGCAGCGAGCATGAGGGCAAGGTCGTGCTGGTGGCCGGCGTGACCAAAGACCTCTCCAGCCAACTCAAGGCTGGTGACCTGATGAAACAAGCCGCTGCGGCAGTGGGTGGCAAGGGCGGTGGCCGTCCGGACATGGCTCAGGGCGGTGGCGTCGACGTCGCTGCGCTGGACCAGGCCCTGGCGCTGGCCGTGCCGTTCGCAGAGCAGGGACTTTGAGATGGAGGGGCCGGTGGTCTAGTCACCGGCCCCTCCATGTTGGATGGTTTTTTTGAGGCCCTGTATGGGCTGAGGCACCATTGAAATGGCGTTGATCGTACAGAAATTTGGCGGCACCTCTGTCGGTTCCATCGAGCGGATCGAGCAGGTTGCCGACAAGGTCAAGAAACACCGTGAAGCGGGCGACGACCTGGTTGTTGTGCTGTCGGCCATGAGTGGCGAAACCAATCGCCTGATCGACCTGGCCAAGCAGATCACCGATCAGCCGGTTCCGCGTGAGCTGGACGTGATCGTGTCCACCGGCGAGCAGGTCACCATTGCCCTGCTGGCCATGGCCTTGATCAAGCGTGGCGTGCCGGCGGTGTCCTACACCGGCAACCAGGTGCGCATCCTCACCGACAGCGCGCACAACAAAGCACGCATCCTGCAGATCGACGACCAGAAGATTCGCGCCGACCTCAAGGAAGGGCGCGTGGTGGTTGTAGCCGGTTTCCAGGGGGTCGACGAGCACGGCAGCATCACTACCCTGGGCCGCGGCGGCTCCGATACCACTGGCGTGGCCCTGGCGGCCGCGCTCAAGGCTGACGAGTGCCAGATCTACACCGACGTCGATGGCGTCTACACCACTGACCCGCGCGTCGTGCCGCAGGCGCGCCGCCTGGAGAAGATCACCTTCGAAGAGATGCTGGAAATGGCCAGCCTCGGGTCCAAGGTGCTGCAGATCCGCTCGGTGGAGTTCGCCGGCAAGTACAACGTTCCGCTGCGCGTGCTGCACAGCTTCAAGGAGGGTCCAGGTACCCTCATTACCATTGATGAAGAGGAATCCATGGAACAGCCGATCATTTCCGGTATCGCCTTCAACCGTGATGAAGCCAAGCTGACCATTCGCGGCGTGCCGGACACTCCGGGCGTCGCTTTCAAGATCCTCGGCCCGATCAGCGCCTCGAACATCGAAGTGGACATGATCGTGCAGAACGTCTCGCACGATAACACCACCGACTTCACCTTCACCGTGCACCGCAACGAGTACGAGAAGGCTCACAGCGTGCTGGAGAACACCGCACGTGAAATCGGTGCCCGCGAAGTGATCGGCGATACCAAGATCGCCAAGGTATCGATCGTCGGTGTTGGCATGCGCTCCCACGCAGGTGTTGCCAGCCGCATGTTCGAATCCCTGGCCAAGGAGAGCATCAACATCCAGATGATCTCCACGTCCGAGATCAAGGTGTCGGTAGTCATCGAAGAGAAGTACCTGGAGCTGGCCGTTCGCGCGCTGCATACCGCGTTCGAGCTTGACGCTCCGGCCCGACAGGGCGAGTAAGGCGTTGCCTTGAGGGGCGCGGCTTGCCGCGCCCTTCGCGTTTCTGCTCGTCACGCAGGCCCTGTCCTGCCAGCGTGACGCGCTATGGGCCCCTGTGTCGTCGTCCACGACCAGGCCCGGTTTTTCCCAGACTGTTATCCCTGAATGTCTTGCGTAAGGAGAAAGCTATGTTGATTCTGACTCGTCGGTGCGCCGAGAGCCTGATCATTGGAGATGGCGAGATCACCGTGACGGTGCTCGGCGTCAAAGGAAACCAGGTGCGCATCGGCGTCAGCGCCCCCAAGGAAGTGGCTGTTCACCGCGAGGAAATCTACCTGCGGATCAAGAAAGAGAAGGATGAGGAGCCAAGCCTTTAATTTTTTTGAAGTTTTTTTCAAAAAAAGGGTTGCAAACGAGGAAGAGCCTGTTTAATATTCGCCTCGTGTTGCGGTGAGGTGGCCGAGTGGCCGAAGGCGCTCCCCTGCTAAGGGAGTATACCTCATAAGGGTATCGGGGGTTCGAATCCCCCCTTCACCGCCATTATTCGCTTAGGGCGCTGTAATCGGTAAGAACGCTAAGTCGTTGAAGTTAAACGAAAAAGTTCTTGCAAAAATGTTTCAGCGACCTATAATGCGCGGCAAGACACGGACTCATAGCTCAGCTGGATAGAGTACTCGGCTACGAACCGAGCGGTCGGAGGTTCGAATCCTCCTGAGTCCGCCACTTTTGAAGTGGCTTTGCTTAAAAAGCTGCTTCAAGCAACCAGTGGTAATCTGGTCTAAAACTACCAACTACGGACTCATAGCTCAGCTGGATAGAGTACTCGGCTACGAACCGAGCGGTCGGAGGTTCGAATCCTCCTGAGTCCGCCACTTTTGAAGTGGCTCTGCTTGCAAAGCGACTTCAGTAAGCCAGTGGTAATCTGGCCTAAAACTACCAACCACGGACTCATAGCTCAGCTGGATAGAGTACTCGGCTACGAACCGAGCGGTCGGAGGTTCGAATCCTCCTGAGTCCGCCACATATCAAGAAGCCCGCTCAATTGAGCGGGCTTTTTGTTTTCTGCCGTTCACTGATTTATCAGTGATGCCCGCTAGACTGAAAATAAACCCCCCGACACTTCTTTGCGCGCCGCATGTGTTTTTTCTTTGGCTCGTGCCGTCGCACACATGGCTTCGAGCGTTGTCATAGCTTTATCGCGCAAACGATTGTTCTGGCCAAAATTTTAAGCGATCTGACAGCTTAGGCAGTGTATGATTGCGCCCGTCAGCCCCGCCGGGGCTTGTGGAATACCACCATGGACTTACCCAGTAGTTACTTCTTAACAAGATTCTTACAGCCTGATCTGACCGATTGATTCCCCCGGCGTGCTCCGCTGCTGGGAGTGGAGTTCGCCTATGACTGAAGTAGAAGTAAAGAAAGCACAAGAGAGCCTGCAGGATCGCCTGGCCCAGGTGGTCGAACTGTTGCAGCGCCAACGCGTGGTTGAGGACCTGACCCACCGTCAGGAAGGTCATCACCACGACCTGGTGGAAAACCTCGTCCACCGTCAAAACCTCGTCGAGTTGCAGCGCAAGCTCGACGACCTGCACCCTGCAGATATCGCCTATATCCTCGAAGCATTGCCCCTGGAAGACCGCCTGACGGTCTGGCAGCTGGTGCGCTCGGATCGTGACGGCGACATCTTGCTTGAAGTTTCCGACTCGGTTCGTCAATCGCTGATCGCCGACATGGACGATCACGAGATCCTCGCTGCGGCCAAGGAAATGGACGCCGATGAGCTGGCGGACCTGGCGGCGGAGCTGCCGCGTGATGTCGTTCACGAGCTGATGGAAAGCCTCGATGCCCAGCAGCGCGAGCGTGTGCGCTCGGCGTTGAGCTACGACGAGGAGCAGGTCGGTGCGCTGATGGACTTCGAGATGGTGACCATCCGTGAAGATGTCAGCCTGGAAGTGGTTCTGCGTTACCTGCGCCGCCTTAAAGAGCTGCCCAACCACACTGACAAACTGTTCGTAGTCGACTACGACGGTATCCTCAAGGGTGTGTTGCCGATCAAGCGTCTGTTGGTCAACGATCCGGACAAGAAGGTCGCGGAGGTCATGGCGATTGATCCGGTCTCCTTCCACCCCGACGAAGATGCCTACGATGCGGCGCAGGCTTTCGAGCGCTATGACCTGGTTTCGGCGCCGGTGGTGGACAAGAGCGACCGCCTGATCGGCCGTTTGACCATCGATGAGATGGTCGACCTGATTCGTGAAGAGAGCGAGAGTGAAGTTCTCAACATGGCTGGCCTGCGCGAGGAGGAAGACATCTTCGCCTCGGTCTGGCGTTCATTGCGCAACCGTTGGGCCTGGCTGGCGATCAACCTGATAACCGCGTTTCTGGCCTCGCGTGTGATCGGCCTGTTCGAGGGCTCGATCGAGAAGCTCGTGGCACTGGCGGCGCTGATGCCGATCGTGGCGGGTATTGGCGGCAACTCTGGCAACCAGACCATTACCATGATCGTTCGCGCAATGGCCTTGGACCAAGTGTCGCCGGGCAATACCAGCCGCCTTATGCGCAAGGAACTGGCGGTGTCGCTGCTCAATGGCCTGATCTGGGGTGGGGTGATCGGTGCTGTGGCGTTCTGGCTGTATGACAGCTGGTCGTTGGGGTTGGTGATGACTGCGGCCATGACCTTGAACCTGCTGCTGGCCGCGCTCATGGGAGTGTTGATCCCGATGACGCTGACGCGCCTGGGGCGCGACCCTGCCATGGGGTCCAGCGTGATGATCACTGCCGTGACCGACAGTGGTGGGTTCTTCATCTTCCTGGGGTTGGCTACGCTGTTCCTGCTTTGATATTGGGAGGTGCACGCCAGAGTGATCAAGGCATGCGCCTGGCCGCACCACCAAGGCCTGTGCGCAGCCCAACAAAAAAGCCAGCTTACGCTGGCTTTTTTTGTTCTCGCCTACGCGCCTCAGGAGGCGTCGGCTGCCATTTCCACATCGTGAGCGATGAGGGCGACCAGCGCGTTCTGCTGTCGGTGGGACAGCTGACGGAAGCGTTGCAGCAACTCGCGCTCATGCAGGGATAGCTCGGGGCTGTCCAGGCGCATGCTCAGCTCGTCGCCCAGCGCACCTTCCTGGATAAGGCTCTGCTCCAGGCGTGCGATGATCTCGGAGTTCATGCTGCGGTGATGGTTGCGCGCTACCTCGG
Source organism: Pseudomonas sp. TR47 (assembly GCF_044143025.1). Classification (NCBI taxonomy): domain Bacteria; kingdom Pseudomonadati; phylum Pseudomonadota; class Gammaproteobacteria; order Pseudomonadales; family Pseudomonadaceae; genus Pseudomonas; species Pseudomonas sp. TR47. The sequence goes on from NZ_JBHFCS010000010.1 coordinate 141,031, forward strand.
CAATGCGCTCACGCATTCCGTCTGGCAGGCGGACGACGAACTTGTCAGCGGTGCGGCTCGAATAAATAGCCTGTTTCATTGGGCGCATATAAATTAACCGGTTTTTGGTTCAGGGGAAGCGGTTCACAAATTGGCCGCACGGGATGCAGGTACGACCGTGGCGACGACAAAATGTTCAACCGCCTGGAAAATTTGGTGCTCATCTTGCCTCAAGGTCGCCGTTTCCTTGGCGTCAATTCTGTGACAAATAGTGATTCCGGTAAAGGCTTTTTGCCAGTACCAATTATCAGAAATGAGTACTGGTTGGAAAAGTTTTGCATTTCCAGGTTCGCCTTACCGTCAGCCCTTTGCCGTCAAAAACCCGTAAAACGCGGCAAAGGGTAGAGAAAACCCTTAAAATGCGCAGGTTTCCTTCCATAGAGCATAGTGGCTATGCAACATGACGCAAGCTCCCAAGATAAAGCCTCAGGCGTGCTGATATATCTGATGGGACCCTCTGGTTCGGGAAAAGATTCCCTGATCGAGGCCGCTCGCGCGCAACTGGCTGGCGCGGGTGTTGAAATTGCCCGGCGAGTCATCACACGTTCTGCAGAGGCCACAGGTGAGGCGGCGCAAAGCGTCACGCCAGAGCGCTTCGAAGCGATGCGTGCGGCAGGGGAATTTGCCATGCATTGGCAAGCCAACGGTCTGGAGTATGGGATACCCAAGCAAGTGGACGTTTGGCTCGCGCAAGGGCGGTCGGTGCTGGTCAACGGTTCCCGTAGCTATCTGCCCGAGGCGCGTAGGCGCTATCCCGGTCTGCTGGCAGTACGACTGGAGGTTGACCCAGAGGTGTTGCGTGCGCGCCTGATTGCCAGAGGCAGGGAGACACCGCAAGAGATCGATCAGCGCCTGGCGCGTAGTGCCAGGCTCCAGGGCTGTCCCGATCCCGGCGTGCATGCGCTGGACAACTCCGGGTCACTGGCCACGGCGGTCAGAGTATTGTTCGACCTGCTGCGTCAACAGGGGGTGTCCGTTTGACAAGCATCGGAAAAGCCCTACGTGCAAAAAGCCCGATAGATGCATGACAAACGGCTGCCCTCTGGTTAACATGCTCGCCGTCCAGCTGTGCAGCGTTCGCTGCCGGTTCTTGTGTCTCAGTAGCTCAATTGGATAGAGCATCCCCCTCCTAAGGGGAAGGTTGGCAGTTCGAACCTGCCCTGGGACGCCATATTTTCTCTCGCTCCATACGCCTACTTGCAGTTACCCGCCTTGCGGTAACCTGCACTCTGCGCTTCTGCTTCACTGCCAAATGCCACCTGATTTTTCTGAGCGACCTGGCTGTAACCGGGGCAACCGCTGGCCAAGTGGTACACGTGACTGTTGCGGTTGCCAATGATCGCACCGTCAGTCGACGCACTCGCCAGGGTCGGCTTGCCGATATCTCTCGCAGCCGTTTTCGGGGGTGCCGAAGCTACCACGTCCATAGCCCCGGCAGGCTTGTAGCCCAGCGTCCATTTCCGTTCGCCGGTGACGAATGGGTTCGAATGCCCCATGATCGCGGCGATTCGCTGATTGCGCTGCTTTTCCCACGCAGAAACCGGGTGCTGTTTATCCCAGGCCATAAGCACCTGCTGCTGTTGTCTCGACATGCTCAACTTGTACCGGTCGAACATGTAGAACGTGGTGCGCGCAACCAGGCCTTTGACTTCGTCACGCGGCTCGGCGGTTTTCTGCTGGAAGTCGACCTTGGTGGTGCACTGCCCGTACTGGGGCGCAACGCCTGAAACCATGCCGTAGTTGAAATTGCTGCGGTCACCGTTCACTTCACCCACGGACGGATAGAGGTTGAACAGGTCGGCTTCCATGGCGCGGAAGGTAGGGTCTTCATTGACGCAATGCTCGCGACCGCCGTTCTGCCAGCATTTGCGCTGGTGGCCAAAAGTCCAGGCCGGCACGATGTGCTCCCATTCGGTACGTTCGGCGCGGGTCTGTACCTTGCGGGTTTCGTAGCCGCAGGATTTGGGGTCGACCCGGCCACCGGATTTGCCGACCCAGGTCCATTTACAGCCACAGTACAGTTCGCCCATTGGGCTGTTTGCCTGGTCGAGGAAGATTTTCTGCTTGGCGACAACCTTGGCTTCGGTAAACGTTGCGGGGGGATTGGCGAAGGCGGCAGGGATGACAGAGAGGGCGAGGGTAACGACGTACAGCAGTTTCTTCATGAGAAAGCATCATCGGATTTCGGGGGGGCAGAATTATACGGTGTGCTGACATCAATTGAGGAAATGTCCTATCGCGTCGCCGTATTGCGCCTATATTCCTCCGTGCTTGGTCTGGCCTTGAGCTTGTTAGCGCCTTTGAAATCTAGCGCCGTGCTGGAGGCGCTAGATCTCAAAGGCCGCAGCCGCTTCAGTGTCAGATATGCAATGCGTGGCCCAGCGCGCGCAATGCCGCTTCCTGCACCGCTTCGCCCAGGGTCGGGTGAGCGTGGATAGTGCCCGCGATATCCTCCAGCCGCGCGCCCATTTCCAATGACTGGGCAAACGCTGTGGACAGCTCTGAAACCGCCACGCCAACCGCCTGCCAACCCAGGATCACGTGATTGTCACGCCGCGCCACCACGCGCACGAAGCCGGTTTTCGACTCCAGGCTCATGGCGCGGCCATTGGCGGCGAAGGGGAACTGCGCGACGATGCAGTCCAGCCCTTGCTGGCTGGCCTGTTCCGGGGTCTTGCCGACCACAACGACTTCCGGGTCTGTAAAACACACTGCTGCAATTGCGCAGGGTTCGAACCGTCGTGCCTTGCCGGCAATGATTTCCGCGACCATTTCACCTTGCGCCATTGCGCGGTGTGCCAGCATCGGTTCGCCGGCCACGTCACCGATGGCCCAGACGTTGCGCATGCTGGTTTGGCAGCGTTCGTCGATGGCGATGGCCGCACCGTTCATCTTCAGTTCGAGGCTTTCCAGATTGAAGCCGTGCGTGCGCGGGCGGCGGCCAACGGCCACCAGCACCCGGTCGGCCTCCAGGCGCAGCTGTGCACCTTGAGCATCGCGGGCCAGCAAGCAACCGCTGTCGTAACCTTCGACGCTGTGCCCAAGGTGCACAGCGATGCCCAGCTTCTTCAGCGATTCGGCCACCGGCGCGGTCAGCTCGCTGTCGTAGGTCGGCAAGATGCGCTCACGCGCCTCCACCACGCTCACCTGCGCGCCCAGCTTGCGGTAGGCGATGCCTAGCTCCAGGCCGATATAGCCGCCGCCAACCACCACCAGATGCTGGGGCAGTGTTTGGGGGGCCAGGGCTTCGGTCGAAGAGATGATCGGCCCGCCCAGCGGCAGCATGGGCAGTTCGACGCTGTTCGAGCCGGTGGCCAGCAGCAGGTGCTCGCACTGGATGCGCTGGCCATCGACGTCGACGTGCTTGCCGTCGAGGATCTTCGCCCAGCCATGGATGACCTTGACCCCGTGTTTTTTCAGGAGTGCAGCGACGCCAGTGGTCAGTCGGTCAACGATGCCGTCCTTCCAGGCCACGCTGCGGCCGATGTCCAGGCGTGGCGTGGAGACGCTGATGCCAAGTTCGGACGGCTCGGTGTAGCGGGATGTCTGATGGAACTGCTCGGCCACATGGATCAGTGCCTTGGACGGGATGCAGCCGATGTTCAGGCAGGTGCCGCCCAGCGCCTGGCCTTCCACCAGCACGGTGGGGATGCCCAGTTGCCCGGCGCGGATGGCGGCCACGTAGCCGCCAGGGCCGCCGCCGATGATCAGCAGGGTGGTGTCGATAGTCTGTTGCATGCTCACTCCACGAACAGGCAGGCGGGTTGTTCAAGCAGGCCACGTACAGCCTGGATGAACAGCGCGGCATCCATGCCATCGACCACACGGTGGTCGAACGAGCTGGACAGGTTCATCATCTTGCGAATAACGATCTGGCCATCGATCACCATCGGCCGCTCGACGATACGGTTGACCCCGACGATCGCCACTTCCGGTGTGTTGACCACCGGTGTGCTGACGATGCCACCCAGGGCGCCGAGGCTGGTCAGGGTGATGGTGGAGCCGGACAGTTCCTCGCGGCTGGCCTTGTTGTTGCGTGCGGCGCTCGCCAGCCGGGAAATCTCGCCGGCGTTGCCCCACAGGCTGCCCGCTTCGGCGTGGCGCAGCACCGGAACCATCAGCCCGTTGTCGCCCTGTGTGGCGACCCCCACATGCACCGCACCATGGCGGGTGATGACCTGGGCTTCGTCGTCGTAGGTCGCGTTGATCTGCGGGAAGTCGCGCAGTGCCACGACCAGGGCGCGGACCAGGAATGGCAGCAGGGTCAGTTTGCCGCGGCTGTCGCCGTACTTGCTGTTGAGCTGTTGGCGCAGGGCTTCGAGTGCGGTGACGTCGATTTCCTCGACATAACTGAAGTGCGCCACACGGCGCTTGGCATCCTGCATGCGCTGGGCGATCTTGCGGCGCAGGCCGATCACTTGCACCTGTTCGCTGTCGGTGCGTTTCGCGTAGCCGCCTGGCGCCTGGCCCGCAGGGCTCTGCGGCTTGCTGATGAATGCATCCAGGTCTTCGTGCAGGATGCGCCCGGCCGGGCCGCTGCCATGCACGTAACGCAGTTCGATGCCGGCATCCAGGGCGCGCTTGCGCACGGCAGGCGAGGCCAGAGGTTTTTCGTCGGCCTGGCGCGCCACGATCGGCGCGGAGGTGTGCGCCGAGACAGCCGGGCTGGCTGCCGGTTGCGGTTCGACACGCGGTTCTGCCTTGGCGGCTGCTGGGGCTGCCGGGGCTTCTACCGGCTTGGCCTGCGGCACATCCACATGGTTGCCGCTGCCTTCCACTTCGATGCGGATCAGCTCGCTGCCGACCGCCATCACTTCACCCGGCTGGCCGCCCAGGGCCAGCACCTTGCCGCTGACCGGCGAAGGGATTTCCACGGTGGCCTTGTCAGTCATGACATCGGCCACCACCTGGTCTTCGGCGATCACATCGCCGACCTTGACGAACCATTCGACCAGTTCGACTTGCGCGATGCCTTCGCCAATGTCCGGCATCTTGATGACGTGCGTGCCCATTCAGACCTCCATGACCCGTTTCAATGCCGCGCCTACCCGCGAAGGGCCTGGGAAATACGCCCATTCTTGTGCGTGAGGGTAGGGCGTGTCCCAACCGGTGACGCGCTCGATGGGCGCTTCGAGGTGATGGAAGCAATGCTCCTGCACCAGCGCTACCAGTTCGGCGCCGAAGCCGCAGGTACGGGTGGCTTCATGCACCACCACGCAGCGGCCGGTCTTTTTCACCGACGCGACGATGGTGTCCAGGTCCAGCGGCCAGAGGCTGCGCAGGTCAATCACTTCGGCATCCACACCGGTTTCCTCGGCGGCCACCTGGGCCACGTAGACGGTGGTGCCGTAGGTCAACACGGTGACGTCGTTGCCTGGGCGGGTGATGGCCGCTTTGTCCAGCGGCACGGTGTAGTAACCGTCCGGCACGGCACTTTGCGGGTGCTTGGACCACGGCGTCACCGGGCGGTCGTGGTGGCCGTCGAACGGGCCGTTATACAGGCGCTTGGGCTCCAGGAAGATCACCGGGTCATCGCATTCGATCGAGGCGATCAGCAGGCCTTTGGCGTCGTACGGGTTGGAGGGCATCACCGTGCGCAGGCCGCACACCTGGGTGAACATCGCTTCGGGGCTCTGGCTGTGGGTCTGGCCACCGTAGATGCCGCCACCGCAAGGCATGCGCAGGGTCAGTGGCGAGATGAATTCGCCGGCCGAGCGATAGCGCAGGCGCGCCATTTCCGAGACGATCTGGTCGGAGGCGGGGTAGAAGTAATCGGCGAACTGGATTTCCACCACCGGCCGCAGGCCATAGGCACCCATGCCCACGGCGGTGCCGACGATACCGCTCTCGGAGATCGGCGCGTCGAACACGCGCGACTTGCCGTACTTGGTCTGCAGGCCCTCGGTGCAGCGGAACACGCCGCCGAAGTAACCCACGTCCTGGCCGTAGATCACCACGTTGTCGTCGCGCTCAAGCATGACGTCCATGGCCGAGCGCAGGGCCTGGATCATGGTCATGGTAGTGGTGGCCATGGCGGTTTCCGGTTTGATGCTGTTGTTGTGGTCGTTCATCTCAAACCCCCAGTTCCTGGCGCTGACGGCGCAGGTGGTCGGGCATTTCCTTGTACACGTCCTCGAACATCGAGGCTGCACTCGGGATGTGGCCGTTGGCCAGGGTGCCGTATTGTTCGGCTTCCTTTTGCGCGGCGATGACGGCCGCTTCGAACTCGGCGGTGACGGCCTGGTGTTCTTCCTCGGACCAGTGGCCGATCTTGATCAGGTGCTGCTTCAGGCGGGCGATCGGGTCGCCCAGCGGGAAGTGGCTCCAGTCGTCGGCAGGGCGGTATTTGGACGGGTCGTCGGAGGTTGAGTGCGGGCCGGCGCGGTAGGTGACCCACTCGATCAGGCACGGGCCCAGGCCGCGGCGGGCGCGTTCGGCGGCCCAGCGCGAGGCGGCATATACAGCGACGAAATCGTTGCCGTCCACCCGTAGGGAGGCGATACCGCAACCCACGCCACGGCCGGCGAAGGTGGTCGATTCGCCGCCGGCGATGGCCTGGAAGGTGGAGATCGCCCACTGGTTGTTGACCACGTTGAGGATCACCGGGGCGCGGTATACGTGGGCGAAGGTCAGCGCGGTGTGGAAGTCCGACTCGGCCGTGGCGCCGTCGCCGATCCAGGCCGAGGCGATCTTGGTATCGCCCTTGATCGCCGAGGCCATGGCCCAGCCGACCGCCTGTACGAACTGCGTCGCCAGGTTGCCGCTGATGGTGAAGAAGCCGGCTTCGCGCACCGAATACATGATCGGCAGCTGGCGGCCTTTGAGCGGGTCGCGTTCGTTGGACAACAGCTGGCAGATCATTTCCACCAGCGACACGTCGCGGGCCATCAGGATGCTCTGCTGGCGGTAGGTGGGGAAGCACATGTCGGTGCGGTTCAGCGCCAGCGCCTGGGCGCTGCCGATGGCTTCTTCGCCCAGGCTCTGCATGTAGAAGGACATCTTCTTCTGGCGCTGGGCGACCACCATGCGGCTGTCGAATATCCGCGTCTTGAGCATGGCGCGCATGCCTTGGCGCAGCAGCTGCGGATCGATGTCTTCGGCCCATGGGCCAAGCGCATCGCCGTGCTCGTCGAGCACGCGGACCAGGCTGTTGGACAGGTCGGCAGTGTCGGCAGCATCGACATCGATGGGCGGTTTACGGACTTGACCCGCGTCGTTCAGGCGCAGGTAGGAAAAATCGGTCTGGCAGCCTGGCCGGCCGGTAGGCTCGGGCACATGCAAACGCAGGGGGGCGTACTCGTTCATGCTTTTTACGCTCGCTCGGATGTTGTTTTTGTGAGCTCTGAAGCGGCCGCCGCTGATCACCGGCTTGTGACTGGCAGGTCAGCGTCAATTACATAGTAGTGACACGCCGGGAGAATTTTTCTCTCAAGTTGATTGCCTTTAGCGAGCGGCGCAGATAAACATTCCGCATAAACACAAAAAACCGGTGATTTTGTCTCATGCGCAAACTCGATCGTACCGATATCGGCATTCTCAACAGCCTTCAGGACAACGCCCGCATCACCAACGCAGAACTTGCGCGGTCGGTGAACCTGTCGCCCACACCCTGTTTCAACCGGGTCAAGGCCATGGAAGAGCTGGGTGTGATCCGCCAGCAGGTGACCTTGCTGTCGCCAGAGGTGCTGGGGCTGGATGTCAATGTGTTCATCCATGTCAGCCTGGAGAAGCAGGTAGAGCAGGCGCTGCACCGCTTCGAGGAAGAAATAGCCGAGCGGCCGGAGGTGATGGAGTGCTACCTGATGACTGGCGACCCCGATTATTTGTTACGGGTGCTGTTGCCGAGCATCCAGGCGCTGGAGCGGTTTCTCGATTACCTGACACGACTGCCGGGGGTGGCGAACATACGGTCTAGCTTTGCCTTGAAGCAGGTGCGGTATAAAACGGCGCTGCCATTGCCGTCCAATGGCATGACCCTGCGCGAGTGAGGGGGCAAGAACTGCATCGTTGCGGATGCAGGTGCTTGATATTTTAAACACCCCCAGCCTATGTTGTTGCCAGCCCATAACAACAAGGACAAGCGTCATGACCACCGCAGCCCCGCGCTCGCTAGCCGAGCACCTCCAGGGCATCGACCAGATCGAATGTGTCACTCCCGACCTTAACGGTGTGCCCCGTGGCAAGGTCATGACTGCCGAAGGCTTCCTCGAAGGCAGGCGCCTGCAAATGGCACGTGGCGTCTTGTTGCAATGCATCATGGGGGGCTACCCGCCAGCGAAATACTACGGCAGCGACGATGGCGATCTGGCCCTGGTGGCGGAGCCTGCGCAGATCCACCGCTTGCCCTGGAGCGAGGAGGGCCTGGCGCTGGCGATCTGCGATGCCAATGAGCTCGATGGCCGGCCGTCAGGGCTGTCCACCCGCGGGCTGCTCAAAGCGGTGATCGCCCGCTACGCCGCTTTGGGCCTGGCGCCGGTCGTTGCAACCGAGCTGGAGTTCTTCGTCTTTGCGCCCAACAGTGACCCTGTACAGCCATTTTTGCCGCCGTTGGGCAAGGATGGCCGCCGCGAGCTCGGCCACTCGGCATTCAGTGTCAGTTCCAACAACGGCCTGCGGCCGTTCTTTCAGGAGGTTTATCAGTGCATGGCGGCGCTGGGCCTGCCGCGCGACACCTTCATGCATGAAATGGGCGTCAGCCAGTTCGAAATCAACCTGCTGCACGGTGACCCCTTGTTGCTGGCCGACCAGACCTTCCTGTTCAAGCACCTGCTCAAGGAAGTCGCGCTCAAGCATGGCCTGACAATGGTGTGCATGGCCAAGCCCCTGGCGCATACGCCGGGCAGCTCGATGCATATTCATCAGAGCCTGGTGGAGATCGCCACGGGGCGAAACGTGTTCAGCGATGACCAGGGGCGGCCGAGCCAGACCTTCCATCATTTCATAGGTGGCCTGCAGGCGTGCATGGCCGATTTCACCGCGCTGTTCGCGCCCAATGTCAACTCGTACCAGCGGCTGTGCCATCCGTATGCGTCGCCGAACAATGCCTGTTGGTCGGAGGACAACCGCGCTGCGGGGCTGCGTATTCCGGCCAGCGCCCCCGTAGCGCGGCGGGTCGAGAACCGCCTGCCGGGTGCAGATGCAAACCCCTACCTGGCCATTGCCGCCAGCCTGGCAGCCGGCCTGCACGGCATCGAGCAGCGCCTGGAGCCTGCACCGGCCATCCAGGGTGAGTTCGAGGTGCCTGAGCACCTGAGCCTGCCATGCACCCTGCACGCGGCGCTGGAGCGTCTCAAGCGCAGCGCCTTGGCCCGGGAACTGTTCGGGGCTGAGTTCATCGAAGGTTACGCTGCCACCAAGACGCTTGAGTTGACTGATTTCTACAACGAGATCACGCCGTGGGAGCGGCGAGTGTTGGCGGCACAAGCCTGAGCGCGACACGAACGCTACTGCACGCGCCCCTGTTCTGCTATTTCGCAGGCAGGGGACTGCGCAGTGGCTGATTTGCTTTTATGCTTGCCAGCAAGCCAACGCCACCTGACCAGGGAGCCCGACGGGACGTATGCGAAACATCTGGAAGCCGTTTCAGTCGTTGTATTTCGCTGCCTTGATGATGCTTATCGGCTCGGGTTTGCTCAGTACTTACCTGGCATTGCGCCTGGCGGCCGATCATGTCGACAGCCTATGGGTCGGTGCCTTGATGGCGGCCAACTATTTCGGCCTGGCTGTTGGTGGCAAGGTTGGCCACCGACTGATCGGCCGGGTAGGGCACATCCGGGCCTATACCACCTGCGCCGGAATCGTCTGCGCGGCAGTGCTGGGCCATGGCATGACCAACTGGCTACCGGCCTGGGTCGGGCTGCGGATGCTCGTTGGCCTGGGCATGATGTGCCAGTACATGGTCATCGAAAGCTGGCTCAACGAGCAGGCCGACGCCAAGCACCGCGGCGCGGTGTTCGGCGGCTACATGATTGCCTCCTACCTGGGGCTGGTGCTCGGTCAGCTGATTCTGGTGGTGCACCCCGAACTTGGCCCTGAACTGCTGATGCTGGTCGCGATGTGCTTCGCCCTGTGCCTGGTACCGGTGGCGATGACCCGGCGCATTCACCCGGCGCCGCTGCGCCCGGCACCGATGGAGCCGAAATTCTTCATCAAGCGCGTGCCGCAGTCGCTGAGCACTGTGCTCGGTTCTGGGTTGATCGTCGGCTCCTTCTACGGCCTGGCGCCGCTATATGCGTCCAGCCAGGGGCTTTCCACCGAGCAGATCGGCTTGTTCATGGGTAGCTGCATCTTTGCCGGGCTGCTGGTGCAGTGGCCGTTGGGCTGGTTGTCCGACCGTTATGACCGGGCCGTGCTGATCCGCAGCGTGGCTGTGGGCCTGGCGCTGGCGGCGGCGCCGCTGGCGATCTTGCCCAATGTACCGTTGGAGTTGCTGTTCGGCATCGGCTTTCTGATTTCGCTGCTGCAGTTCTGCCTTTATCCCCTGGCTGTCGCTTTTTCCAATGACCACGTGGAAAGCGAGCGGCGTGTCTCCTTGACCGCCATGCTGCTGGTCACCTACGGCGTGGGGGCGTGCATCGGGCCGCTGGCGGCGGGGGTGTTGATGAAGGTGCTGGGCGCGCAGATGCTGTATGCCTTCTTCGTGTTCTTCGCGCTGGTGCTGGTGTGGCGGATTCGCCCGAAGGCGGTCACCGGGCTGCACCAGGTACAGGATGCGCCGCTGGGGCACGTGGCCATGCCGGCAGCGGGTTCGCCATTGTCGGCCGCGCTCGACCCGCGTGTGGATGAACAGACCGTGCAGGAAGTGATGCAGGCGCCTGTGGCTGCGGAGGATACCGAGGCTGAAGAGAAGGCCGAACCGGCTGATCCGGGCGAGGTCAGCAAGCCGGTTTGAGGCGGGGCCGGGGTAGGCACAAAAAATTAGCTTTATTAGGGCTGCTGCGCAGCCCATCGCCGGCAAGCCGGCTCCTACAGGTACAGCGCAGACTTCAAGAGCTCCGCAGACCCTGTGGGAGCCGGCTTGCCGGCGATGGGCCGCAAAGCGGCCCTGAATCGCTTGAAAGACTGGCATCAGTCTTGAGGTGGCGTTTGCGCGTTCGGCAGGCGATCAATAATCGTCTTTATCGAACCGCCGCGCTTCGCGCTGCAACTGGTATACGAAGCTCTCTATCTTGCGCTGCGCCTGGCCATTGAGGTTATGGAAACGCACGCCGGCAAAGGTGGTGTTGATCCGCTCTTCGTAATGCAGATGGCGCAGCTCGACCATGGTGTCCACCAGCCCCAGCGGGTTGCTGGCCTTGAAGCGCTCGTAAACCTGGCCCAGTTGCAGGCGCTCCTCGACATTGCCTTCAAAGCGTAGTTTGCAGCCCGTGGCGGAGATGTCCAGCAGCTTGCCGCGCAAAGCGCCATTGCCCTTGAGGTGGGTGCCGTCGAGAATCACATCGACCAGCTGCGACAGCTTCAGCGCGGCGCGGAATGCATTGCGGCGCTGGTGGTAGGTCATCTCGTCCGGCAGGGCACCGCGGTATGAGCGGTGGCCATCGACCTCGGTGATCCTCAGTTCATGGTTGCACTCCCACGCAATGCGTACGCCGTCGTGGAAACCTTCGACGCGGAACGGCTCGCCGTTCTCGATGAATTTTTCGCCATCGCGCGGGATCATCTCGTCCAGCGCCAAGGTATTGCTGTCACGGTCCACATGAACCACGTAGCTCTGAAAGCGCTGGCTGCGCTCATGGAAGGTGATGATCAAAGGATCATGGCTCTCCATCAACTGGCGCAGGTTGGCCGCAATCTCCAAAGGAGTGTTCAGCACCTTTGGCGGCTGCGGAGCATCGGTCTCATTGAACACGGGTTATAAATCTCCAGGCAAAAACGACACACGCAAGTAACGGCATTTTGCCAGTATGTTCCGTGCCTTGATAGAACTAATCACACTTGGCTGAGCGCCCGGGGCTTGGCCAATGGCGAGGTGGCGCCACGGCTGTCGTAGAGCGACGGAGAATCGCCGCCCATGAGGATTCTGATCTGGTTGGCCGTGACGTGCTGCTGGACCTGGATGATCCGGCCGTTGGTCTCATTGACCTTCTGGCAGGCGTCCATCAACTGGGTCAGCACATTGAGCTGTTGCATGATCACTTCACCGTTTGGCGACTGCGCAGCGACGGCCTGCACCCCGGCGCGGTCGGCGCTGAGGCCGAGGCTGGATAGCAGGTGATTGCGTCGCAGGCCTTGCTGCTCGAGCAGAACGATCAGCGATTGCTTGCGGGCCAGAATGCCCTCCAGCGGCGCCATATCGCGCCCGTGCAGGGCGACTGCCTCCTGCTGAAGCAGGTCGAGCAGCTCCTGGGTAGGGGCGATGTCGTCTTCGATCAGTTGCAGCAATGTGATGTCGTGCATGGCTAACTCTTGGCTTTTTAAGCGTCCGTGAAGTCAGCGCGCCGAACGGTCAGCGCTGGGCTTCGAAATCGAGCAGTTTGCTGGCGACCCGGCCGGCATCGACCTGGTAGCTGCCATCTGCGATCGCCTGTTTCAACTGTGCCACGCGGGCATTGTCGACAACGGGCTGGTCGCGCAGCTTGTCGCTGACCTTTTGCAACTGCTGGGCCTCTTGGCTGAGGTGTACCGCTTCTCCGCTGGCGCTTGCGCTTTTCGGCGCGGTGGTTTCGCCGGACTTGTCGGCGTTGCCGGGCGCGGCATTGCCGCGAACGCCGCCCGTGATGGACGGAGAGTTATTCAAACGACTGAAGTCGATGACCATGATCAGAAACCCCTGGGTATTTGGACGCTTGCCATGTTTTCGGCCATCCCGAAAGAAACTTTAGGCACAAATGCTTAGCCGCCTGTCGGCAAGCCCGCGAACCCGTTCTGGCACAGTTTAGGAAAAGCGGTTGCACACCGCCAGCCCAATCTACATGGCGACCTCCACTTGGCCGGGGGCTGTGACCCGGGCCTTCACTACCCGCTGCGAATTCAGGTTGCGCACCCGGATCTGTTCGCCCTGGCCGCCCTTGCTGAGGGCCTCGCCGGGCATACGTACGGCGAGGCTGCCGCTGCGGGCGATGATCACCACATGATCGCCCTTGCGTATCACTTCGGCCTGCTCCAGGTGCTGCGGGGTCAGCACCTGGTCGATCACCGTCGGGCGCAGCATCTTCATGCCGACCGCCTGGTCGAGGTCGGTGAGAAAGCCTTGGGTGAGGGTGCCAACGTCACGTTCGCGCAGGGCCACGTCACCTTCGCCAACGATATTCTGGCGCTTCAGCGGGCGGGTAACCACCACCACATCGCGGAACAGCCGCACTGTTGCCGGTACGAAGACGGTCCACGGCGCGGCGCCGTTGCAGGCTACACGTATCGTTACACGCCCCAGTGGCTGCGCCGGGCTTTCCAGCGAGGCGTCCAGTTGCTGGCTGCACAGGGGCATGCGCAGGCGCGGGTCGAGCGAGTTGACCTGTATTTCGTAGCGGCCTGCTGTCTGGGTCGTGGCCAGGTAATCCTCTACGGTGAATTCAAGAAACCCTTGGGTGACACCGATAAGCTGTTCAGGCAAGGTAACCGCGTCCGCCAGCGTGCGAGCGCCGGGTGCCAGCAGGCACAGCGCAGCCAGCGAGCCGCTCAGCAGGTGCGTCAGTCGTCGGAAAATTGTCGTTTTCGTGTACATGACGCTCAAAAAAGCAAAGCCCGTGCCGACTCGCTGTAGGAGTGGCTACGAAATGGCAGAAAGAAAAAGGAGTCAGGCATGGCGGGGGTAATGGATTCAGTCAACCAGCGCACACAGCTGGTTGGGCAGAATCGCCTGGAATTGCTGCTGTTCCGCCTCAACGGCGCGCAGCTTTACGGCATCAACGTGTTCAAGGTCCGCGAGGTGCTGCAATGCCCTGAGCTGACCGTGCTGCCCAAGTCCCACCCGGTGGTGCGTGGTGTGGCCAACATTCGTGGGGCGACCATCCCGATTCTCGACCTGTCGATGGCCACCGGTTTGCCCGGGCTGAAGGAAGAGACTCGCAACAGCTTCGTGATCATCACCGAGTACAACACCAAGACCCAGGGTTTTCTGGTGCACTCGGTGGAGCGCATCGTCAACATGAACTGGGAAGAGATCCACCCGCCACCCAAGGGCACTGGCCGCGACCACTACCTGACTGCGGTCACCCGGGTGGACAACCGCATGGTTGAAATCATCGACGTGGAAAAGGTGCTGGCCGAGGTGGCGCCGTCGTCCGAGTCGGTGTCAGCCGGTGTGGTCGATGCCGACACGCAGGACAAGGCCGTACTGCTGCGTGTGCTGACCGTCGATGATTCGTCGGTGGCGCGCAAGCAGGTCAGCCGCTGCCTGCAGACGGTCGGTGTCGAGGTGGTGGCGCTCAATGATGGGCGCCAGGCTCTGGACTACCTGCGCAAGCTGGTGGACGAGGGCAAGCGGCCGGAAGAAGAGTTCCTGATGATGATTTCGGACATCGAGATGCCAGAGATGGACGGCTATACGCTGACGGCCGAGATCCGCAGTGACCCGCGCATGCAAAAACTGCATATCTGCCTGCATACTTCGTTGTCCGGGGTGTTCAACCAGGCGATGGTCAAGAAGGTCGGTGCCGATGACTTCCTGGCCAAGTTCAAGCCGGACGACCTGGCCCAGCGCGTGGTCGACCGGATCAAGGCAACGCATTGAAGTAGCCGGGAGGCGACTCCCGGTACCTGTGATTGAAAAGAGGCCGCAGTAGTGTCTACGGGTAATTTGGATTTCGAACAGTTCCGGGTATTCCTGGAGAAAGCCTGTGGCATCCTGCTGGGTGAGAACAAGCAGTACCTGGTCTCCAGCCGACTGAACAAGCTGATGGAGCAGCAGGGCATCAAGAGCCTGGGTGAGCTGGTGCAGCGCATCCAGGCCCAGCCACGTGGCGGCTTGCGCGAGCAGGTGGTGGATGCGATGACCACCAACGAAACCTTGTGGTTTCGCGATACCTACCCATTCGAAGTGCTGAAGAACAAGGTCATTCCCGAGTTTATCAAGAACAACCCCGGCCAGCGCCTGCGCATGTGGTCGGCGGCCTGCTCGTCGGGCCAGGAGCCGTACTCCATTTCGATGGCCATCGATGAGTTCGAGCGCAGCAACCTGGGCCAGTTGAAGATGGGTGCGCAGATCGTTGCCACCGACCTGTCCGGTTCGATGCTGAACAACTGCAAGACCGGCGAGTACGACAGCCTGGCGATCGCCCGTGGCCTGTCCCAGGAGCGCTTGCAGCGCTACTTCGACACCAAGGGGCCAGGGCGCTGGGCGGTGAAACCGGCCATTCGCAGCCGGGTCGAGTTCCGCTCGTTCAACCTGCTCGACAGCTATGCCGCGCTGGGCAAGTTCGACATCGTGTTTTGCCGGAATGTGTTGATCTATTTCTCGGCACAGGTGAAGAAAGACATCTTGCTGCGTATTCACAGCACCCTGAAGCCGGGTGGGTATCTTTTCCTGGGGGCGTCCGAGGCGCTCAATGGTTTGCCGGACCATTACCAGATGGTGCAGTGCAGCCCGGGAATCATTTACCAGGCCAAGTGATGGGCTGCGGGCTGTTTCGGGAAGCCTGACATCGAGCGCCGCCAGCGCGGCGTTCGATCTCAAGAAACCCGCACTCTAAAAGCAGGCCTTTTGCACCCCGTCGCCACTCACGCCGCTTGACGTCAATTTTTTGTTTTGCCGCTTTTGCCGCCCGGCAATTGCCGCTTTCCCTTCTCCAGGCGGAAGCCTTTTGCCGCTTTTCTGGCATCGCGCCATCAGCCATCCCTGCTCCAGCCCAATGTTTCCGGCCTTTCAAAACATTGGCACAGCCCTTGCTATAGCTTGGCCAACGATATTCCGGTCAACCTTCGAAGGTTTCCCCGACATGAGCATCAGTTTCGACAAGGCGCTTGGCATCCATGAAAAGGCACTGGGCTTCCGCGCCCAGCGCGCCGAAGTGCTGGCCAACAACATCGCCAACGCTGACACGCCCAATTACAAGGCGCGTGACATGGACTTCTCTTCGGTGCTCGCCGCCGAAAGCCAGAAGCAGCAGAGCGGTGGCCGCTTTGCCATGGACCGTACCAACAGCCGCCACATCGAGGCCGAAGGCCTGGCAATGGTTGACGACACGCTGCAGTACCGCACGCCGACGCAGCCGTCGATCGACCAGAACACCGTGGACGCCCAGATCGAGCAATCGAACTACACGGAAAACGCCATTGGCTTCCAGGCCAGCTTTACCCTGCTCAACAGTAAATTCAAAGGGCTGGTATCGGCCCTGCGCGGAGAATGACCATGTCCCTGTCCAGTGTTTTCAACATTGCCGGTAGCGGCATGAGTGCGCAGAACACCCGCCTCAACACCGTTGCTTCCAACATCGCCAACGCCGAGACCGTTTCGTCGAGCATCGACCAGACCTACCGCGCGCGGCACCCGGTGTTTGCCACCACCTTCCAGAATGCGCAGGCCGGCGGCAGCCAGTCGCTGTTCGAAGATCAGGGCGAGGCAGGGCAGGGTGTGCAGGTCAAGGGCATCATCGAAGACCAGAGCAACCTCGAAGCACGCTACGAGCCCAACCATCCGGCGGCGAACAAGGACGGTTACGTCTACTACCCGAACGTCAATGTGGTCGAGGAGATGGCTGACATGATCTCCGCCAGCCGAGCGTTCCAGACCAACGCCGAGCTGATGAACACCGCCAAGAACATGATGCAGAAAGTGCTGACCCTGGGTCAGTGATAAGGAATCCAGACCATGGCAGTCGATAGCACCAGCGGTGTGAACCTAAATGATGTCCTGACAGCGTCGGGCGTCGGTGGTACCGCGAAGAAAGCCACCGATACCGCGTCCAAGACCGGTACCGACGCGCTTGGCAAGGACGCGTTCCTGCAGTTGCTGGTTACCCAGATGCAGCACCAGAACCCGCTGGACCCGCAGGAAAACGGCGAGTTCGTGGCCCAGTTGGCGCAGTTCAGCAGCCTGGAAGGCATCACCTCCCTGAACGAGTCGGTCAGCAGCATCACCAATGCCATGGCGTCGTCCCAGGCCCTGCAGGCCTCGTCGCTGGTCGGCCGTTCGGTGGTGGTGCAGAACGACAAGGCGGTGGTCGATACCACCCAGAGCTTCAATGCGCAGTTCGTCGTGCCGCAGGCAATCAGTGAAGCGAAGATCACCATCAAGGACAAGGACGGCAACACCGTCAAGACCATCGAGTTGGGCGAGCAGGCGGCCGGTTATGCCGACTTCATCTGGGATGGCACCAACGACAGTGGCGAGAAGGTCGACCCGGGCACCTACAGCTTCACCGCCAGCACCACTGTGGATGGCCAGGCGGTGCAGATGAGCACGCTGTTGCCGGCCAAGGTGACCAGCGTCAGCTTCAATGCCACCGGCGAAATGGTGCTCAACCTTGCGGGCGTCGGCAAGGTCTCCCTCTCTGACGTACAAACCATCGGTATCTAAGGCCCGCTAGCGCGGCACAGGAGCGAATTCATGTCTTTCAATATCGGCCTTAGCGGTCTGTACGCAGCCAACAAACAGCTGGACGTTACCGGCAACAACATCGCCAACGTCAACACCACTGGCTTCAAATCCTCGCGTGCCGAGTTCGCCGACGTCTATGCCGGCGCCAATCGCCTGGGTGTGGGCAAGAACCAGGTCGGCAACGGCGTGCGTCTGGCGGCGATCTCGCAGCAGTTCTCCCAGGGTGACGTCAATAACACGGGTAACGTGCTGGACATGGGTATCCAGGGTCAGGGCTTTTTCGTCCTCTCCGACAACGGCTCGCGCGTCTACACCCGTGCCGGTGCTTTCCAGGCCGACAAGAACAACTTCGTGGTCACCTCTGATGGCCTGCGCCTGCAAGGCTACGCTGCCGATGCCAATGGCAAGATCCAGAAGGGTGTGCTGTCTGACCTGCAGATCGACACCTCGGCACTGCAGCCCAAGGCCACCACGTTGATCGACCAAGGCATCAACCTGAATTCGTCGGCCACCAACATTCCGTTGGAAATCGATGATGGCACGGGCGCCATGGTGCCGAACCTGCCGTTCGATCCTGCCGACGAGACGACCTATTCCAAGTCGTTCCCGACCAAGGTGTACGACAGCCAGGGTAACGAGCACACCATGGAGCAGTTCTACCGCAAAACCGGTACGAACGAATGGACCATGTACACGTTGGTCGACGGTCGTAACCCGTTCGATCCTGCTTCCACCACGCCGCTGACCGGCACCATCAGTTTCAGCAGCGATGGTTCTGTCAGCAGCATGACTGCCGATAACACAGGGCACCCGGCGGGTGCATCGTTCACCGTGACCAACAACACCTTCACCATGACTGGTTGGGTGCCGGCAGTGGAAGATGCGGCGGGCAACTGGGCGTCCAATGGTGCTGCCGGCAACGCCGACGGCATGAAACTGTCGATGAACAGCACCACGTCCTACAACACCGAGACCGCGCGCATGTCGCAGTCCCAGGATGGCTACGCCACCGGTATCCTGTCGAGCCTGAGCATCGACTCCACTGGTGTGCTGTTCGCCAGCTTCAGCAACCAGCAGTCGCGCGCCATTGGCCAGGTGGCACTGGCCAGTTTCGCCAACGAGCAGGGGCTGCAGCAGATCGGTGGCACCCGCTGGACCGAAACCTTCTCTTCCGGCATTCCCGGCATCGATGAGCCCAAGACCGGCACGCTGGGTAGCGTCGAGTCCAATGCGCTGGAGGCTTCGAACGTCAACCTGACCCAGGAGCTGGTCGAGCTGATCAAGGCGCAGAGCAATTACCAGGCGAACGCCAAGACCATCTCCACCGAAAGCACCATCATGCAGACCATCATCCAGATGACCTGATGGTCGCGGGTTAATGGTGTGAAGGCGAACCCCTTTGTCGTGAAGGGGTTTGTCGTTTTTGCAGGAGTGTTTCATGAAAAGGTTGCTTGTCGCGTTGCTCGCTGCCTTCTGCCTGTATCAGGCGCAGGCCGGTACTGCGCCCTGGTGGCGCTGGGAAAGCCAGGTGGATGGGCGCCTGGTGTGCTCGCAGTGGTCGCCGGGGGATGGTTGGAAGCGCTTTGCCGGGCCCTACAACAATGGCGGTTGCCGCGATCGGTGATTGCCTGCACCGGCCTCATCGCCGGCAATCCGGCTCCCACAGGGTTCTGAGCTGCGGATATCGCGGGAGCCGGCTTGCCGGCGATGAGGCCGGTGCAAGCACCTGCTTTGCCGCTACCGGCAACCCGGCGCCGGATAACCGGCGTTCTCATGGTCGGCAGCTCCCCTCAAAGCCTGTATTTACGGGCTATTCCACGATTTCAAAAAGTTGGTTCGGAACTTGCTTGAGTGCCTGCACAGCAACGGCGAGCGGCAAGCAATCGCCAGTGCAGCGGAGGATGACTGTGGACAAGATGCTTTATGTGGCCATGACCGGTGCCAGCCAGAACGCGCTGGCGCAGAAGGCCCATGCCAACAACCTGGCGAACATTTCCACCAATGGTTTCCAGCGTGACCTGGAGCAGGCGCGCTCGATGCCGGTATTTGGTGACAGCTTTCCGTCGCGGGCGTATGCCATGACCGAGCGTCCTGCCACCGACTTCAGTGAAGGGCCCATGGTCGAGACCGGGCGTGATCTGGACGTGGCGGTGGCGGGGCAGGGCTTCATTGCCGTGCAGGCCCCCGATGGCAGCGAAGCCTACGTGCGTACCGGTAGCCTGAACATCGATGCCCTCGGCGTGCTGCGCGCCGGCAATGGCATGCCGGTGATCGGCAACGGCGGCCCGATCGCCATTCCGCCAGAGCAGAAGGTCGAAGTCGGCGCTGACGGCACCATCAGCATCCGCTCCATGGGTGAAGACCCGCGGGTGATGGCTGAAGTCGACCGGATCAAGCTGGTCAACCCGGACACCAAAGGCCTGACCAAGGGCCTGGACGGGCTGATCCACACCACCAACGGCCAGCCGGCTGCTGCCGACGTCAACGTCAAGGTCGTATCGGGCTTCCTGGAGGGCAGCAACGTCAATGCCGTCGAAGAGATGACGTCGGTGCTGGCGCTGTCTCGCCAATTCGAACTGCACGTGAAGATGATGAACGCGGCCAAGGAAGGCGACGAAGCCATGGCGCGTGTTTTGCAACTCGGCTAACCACACTTGAACGGGTGCCGTAAAACAGGCGCACGAGGAGAATACTGATGCTTCCGGCTCTTTGGGTCGCTAAAACCGGCCTGTCCGCCCAGGACACCAACCTGACGGTCATTTCCAACAACCTGGCCAACGTTTCGACCACCGGCTTCAAGCGTGACCGCGCCGAATTCCAGGACCTGCTGTACCAGATCAAACGCCAGCCAGGCGCGCAGTCCACCCAGGACAGCGAACTGCCGTCGGGCCTGCAGGTCGGTACCGGTGTGCGCATCGTCGGCACTCAGAAAAACTTCCAGACCGGCAGCCTGCAGACCACCGAAAACCCGCTGGACATGGCGGTCAACGGCCGTGGTTTCTTCCAGGTGCTGCAGCCGGACGGTACGGTTTCGTACACCCGTGACGGTACCTTCCACCTGAACTCCGACGGCCAGATCGTCACCGCCAATGGTTTTGCGCTGGAGCCTGCGGTGGTCGTGCCGAACGACGCCCAGACCTTCACCGTCGGCCAGGACGGCACCGTGTCGATCACCACTGCGGGCAACCCGGCAGCGCAGGTGATCGGCAACATCCAGACCGCCGACTTCATCAACCCGGCCGGCCTGCAGGCGATCGGCGACAACCTGTTCCTGGAAACCGCAGCCAGTGGTGCCCCACAGGTCGGTACCCCAGGCCTGAACGGCTTCGGCACCACCCTGCAGCAGACCCTGGAAAACTCCAACGTCAGCACCGTGGAAGAGCTGGTGAACATGATCACCACTCAGCGCGCCTACGAGATGAACTCCAAGGTCATCTCCACTGCCGACCAGATGCTGTCGTTCGTCACCCAGCAGCTGTAAGCCCAAGTCCCTGTTACACCGTGAGGTAAGCGTCATGAATCGTCTGTTGTCCCTGTTCGCCCTGGGGGGGGCGGTGTTGCTGGCTGGTTGCGTCGCACCGACGGCCAAGCCCAACGACCCGTACTACGCGCCGGTTTTGCCGCGCACCCCGTTGCCGGCAGCGGCCAACAACGGTTCGATCTACCAGGCCGGTTTCGAGCAGAACCTGTACAGCGACCGTAAGGCGTTCCGCGTCGGTGACATCATCACCATCACGCTCAACGAACGCACCTCGGCCAGCAAGAATGCCGGTTCGCAGATCCAGAAGGACAGCAGCGCCAACATCGGCCTGACCTCGCTGTTCGGTGCCACGCCGAGCACCAACAACCCGTTCGGCAGCGGCGATCTGTCGCTGGAAGCGGGCTACAGCGGTGAACGCGCCACCAAGGGCGACAGCAAGGCTACCCAAGGCAATACGCTGACGGGTTCGATCACCGTCACCGTCGCTGAAGTGCTGCCCAACGGTATCATCGCCGTGCGTGGTGAGAAGTGGATGACCCTGAACACCGGCGAAGAGCTGGTGCGCATCGCTGGCCTGATCCGCGCCGACGACATCGCCACCGACAACACAGTGCCGTCCACCCGTGTGGCCGATGCGCGCATCACCTATTCGGGTACCGGTTCCTTCGCCGACGCCAGCCAGCCTGGTTGGCTGGACCGTTTCTTCCTCAGCCCGCTTTGGCCCTTCTGAGTACGGATGAACATGTTCAACGTCAGGCAACTGATTGCCGCAACCTTGCTTCTGTCCTGTGCGTTCGGCGCCCATGCCGAGCGCCTGAAGGACATCGCCAGTATCTCGGGCGTGCGTTCCAACCAGTTGATCGGTTACGGCCTGGTGGTGGGGCTCAACGGCACGGGTGACCAGACCACCCAGACGCCATTCACCCTGCAGACGTTCAACAACATGCTGTCGCAGTTCGGCATCAAAGTGCCCGCCGGCTCCGGCAACGTGCAGCTGAAAAACGTCGCTGCGGTGTCGGTGCATGCCGACCTGCCGCCATTCGCCAAGCCGGGCCAGGTGGTGGACATTACCGTGTCCTCGATCGGCAACTCCAAGAGCCTGCGCGGCGGCAGCCTGCTGATGACGCCGCTCAAGGGTATCGACGGCAACGTCTATGCGATCGCCCAGGGCAACCTGGTGGTCGGCGGCTTCGATGCCGAAGGCCGCGATGGCTCGAAGATCACCGTCAACGTTCCGTCGGCAGGCCGTATCCCGGGTGGCGCTTCGGTGGAGCGTGCAGTACCGAGTGGTTTCAACCAGGGCAATAGCCTGACGTTGAACCTCAACCGGCCCGACTTCACCACCGCCAAGCGTATCGTCGACAAGGTCAACGAACTGCTGGGCCCAGGCGTGGCCCAGGCCGTGGATGGCGGCTCGGTGCGCGTCAGCGCGCCGATGGACCCGACCCAGCGTGTGGACTACCTGTCGATCCTCGAAAACCTGGAGATCGACCCGGGCCAGGCTGTCGCCAAGGTCATCATCAATTCGCGTACCGGCACCATCGTGATCGGCCAGAACGTCAAGGTCTCGCCGGCGGCGGTGACCCACGGCAGCCTGACCGTGACCATCACCGAAGACCCGATCGTCAGCCAGCCGGGGCCGTTCTCCAATGGCGAGACGGCCGTGGTGCCGCGCTCGCGGGTCAACGCGCAACAGGAAGCCAAGCCGATGTTCAAGTTCGGCCCGGGCACCACGCTGGATGAAATCGTCCGTGCGGTGAACCAGGTGGGCGCAGCGCCCAGCGACCTGATGGCCATCCTCGAAGCCCTGAAACAGGCCGGCGCCTTGCAGGCCGACCTGATCGTGATCTGAGGACGCCACGCATGAACTCGAAAAGCCTGGTTTCCAGCGCGGCCGACAGCGGCGCCTACACCGACCTCAATCGCCTGAGCTCGCTCAAGCACGGTGATCGCGACAGCGACGCCAATGTGCGCAAGGTGGCCCAGGAGTTCGAGTCGCTGTTCATCAGCGAAATGCTCAAGGCCTCGCGCAAGGCCAGTGATGTACTGGCCGATGACAACCCGATGAACAGCGCGACGGTCAAGCAGTACCGCGACATGTACGACCAGCAGCTGGCTGTGAGCATGTCCCGCGAGGGCGGCGGTATCGGCCTGCAGGACGTGCTGGTGCGCCAGCTGTCGAAGAACAAGAGCGCGCCGGTCAACACCAGCCCGTTCCCGCGTATCGAGGGCAGCGCGCCGGCGCTGTGGGGCAACAAGGTGGCCGAGCCGGTACATGCCGCGCAGTCGGCTGCCAGCCGCAACGACGTTGCCGCGCTCAATTCACGGCGCCTGGCGTTGCCGGGCAAGCTGACCGACCGCTTGCTGGCCGGTATCGTGCCCTCGGCGGGCAACCCGGCGGCAGCCACCAATACCGCCGCCGTGCCGGCCCGCGATGGGCAGCAGGTGGCGCAGAGCTTTGCCGTGCCCGAACGCGGCCTGCGCATCACCGGCCGTGCCGTGGCGCAGCCTCCTTTGGCGCCGAAAAAAGCGTTCGCCGACAGCGACGCATTCGTCGCCACCATGCTGCCGATGGCCGAACAGGCCGCCAAGCGTATCGGTGTCGACCCGCGTTACCTGGTGGCCCAGGCCGCCCTGGAAACCGGTTGGGGCAAGTCGGTCATGCGCAACAGCGATGGCAGCAGCAGCCACAACCTGTTCGGCATCAAGGCCACAGGCAATTGGGAAGGCGATTCGGCGCGGGCGATCACCAGCGAGTTCCGTGACGGCCAGTTCGTCAAGGAGACGGCAGCGTTCCGCTCCTACGATTCCTACCAGGACAGCTTCCACGACCTGGTGAGCCTGCTGCAGAACAATTCCCGCTATCAAGAAGCGGTGAAGGCGGCCGATAAGCCAGAACAGTTCGTGCAAGAGTTGCAAAAGGCCGGGTACGCCACCGACCCGAATTACGCCAGCAAGATCTCGCAGATCGCAAGACAGATGAAGTCGTACGAGAGCTATGCATCGCTCGGTACCACAACGAAACTTTAAGGGCATGGAACCATGGCGAGTCTGATCAACATTGGTATGTCGGGGCTGGGCGCCGCGCAGTCGGGGATGTACACCCTCGGTAACAACATCGCCAACGCCGACGTCGATAGCTACTCGCGCCAGCAGAACGTGCAGAAGACCAAGGGCGGCCAGCAGGTCGGTCAGGTCTTCATGGGCACCGGCACCACGCTGGCGGATGTGCGCCGGGTGTACAACGCGTTCCTCGAGAACCAGTTGCGCACCACCACCTCGCTGAGCAGCGAAGCGTCCTCGTACCTGAATCAGATCACGCCGCTGGATACCGCCCTGTCCAGCAGCGACACCGGCATCACCGCTGCGCTACAGAGCTTCTTCAGCGCTATGCAGGACGCCGCTGCCAAGCCGACCGAAGATGCCTCGCGCCAACTGCTGCTGACCAGCGCGCAGTCCCTGGCCAAGCGCTTCAATACTCTGTCGTCGCAGCTCAATCAGCAGAACAGCAACATCAACAGCAACATGGCGTCGCTGGCTGATCAGGTGAACAGCCTGACCAAGACCATCGCCGACCTCAACGACCAGATTTCCCGCGTCAGTTCCATTTCCGGCCAGCCCAACGATCTGCTCGACCAGCGTGACGGTGCGGTGCGTGAGTTGAGTGCATTGATTGGTACCGATGTGGTCGAGCGTGACGGCAACTACGACATCTATCTGAAGAACGGCCAGGCGCTGGTGCTGGGCAAGACCACCCAGACCCTGGGCGTGGAGCCGAGTGCCACCGACCCGACCCGCATGAGCCTGATCCTCAACCGCGGTTCGACCAAGATGGACATCACCAACAGCACCACCGGTGGTGAGATGGGTGCCCAGATCCGCTACCGCAAGGAAACCCTCGACCCTGCGCTCAACGAGCTGGGCCGTGTGGCCTTGGTGGTGGCCGACGCGATCAACAGCCAGCTGGCCCAGGGTATCGACAAGAACGGTGAGTTCGGTGCCACGTTGTTCGGTGACATCAACAGTGCAGCGGCGATAAGCCAGCGCAGTATTGCCAAAACGGGCAACAGCGCCGGCTCCGGCAACCTCGATGTGACCATCAAAGACACTGGCAAGCTCTCCACCAGCGATTACCAGGTGACCTTCACCAGTGGCACCGGCTACAACGTCCGCAAGCTGCCGGAAGGCACCGACATGGGCAGCTTCGACCTCACCGACAACCCGCCACCGGTGATCGACGGTTTCACCCTATCGCTCAACGGCGGTGCCTTGAGTGCCGGTGACAGCTTCAAGATCACCCCGACCCGCAACGCAGCAGCCAGCATCGACACTGTGCTGACCGACCCCAAGCGTCTGGCGCTGGCCTCGCCGTTGACTGCCACCAGCGGCTCCGGCAACAAGGGTACGGGCGTGATCACCCAGCCGACGCTGACCTCGGAGCTGGACATCTACGATGCCGCCCAGCGCACCCAGCTGCAGAACGGCCTGAAGTACTCGACCCCGGTCAAGCTGGTGTTCGCAGACGGCAGCACATCGCCCCAGGCCTACAAGATGTACGACGCCAAGGGTACTGAAATTGGCAGCGGCACCATCGTACCGGGCCAGGAAAACAAGCTGCAGTTGTCGGTGCCGATGGTTGATGGCAACGGTAACTCGCTGGGCGGCAACTTCACCTTCGAGATGAGCGTCTCCGGCGCCCCGAAGAACGGCGACAGCTACACCGTGGCGCTGACCGGCGCGGGGTCTGCAGACAACCGCAACGGCCAGTCGGTCATCGATCTGCAGACCAAATCCACAGTTGAGGTGGGTGCCGATGGCAAGGGCATCAGCTTCACCGATGCTTACGCCAAGCTGGTCTCCAACGTTGGCGGCAAGGCTGGCCAGGCGCAGATGGACAGCGACGCCACCACGGCGCTGCACACCTCTGCACTGGACAGCCGCAACGGCCTGTCGGGCGTGTCGATCGATGAAGAGACCGGCAACCTGATCAAGTTCCAGCAGTATTACACCGCGTCGTCGCAGATCATCAAGGCGGCCCAGGAAACCTTCGCCACCCTGATCAACAGTCTTTAAGGAGCCGTAGATCGTGAGCGTACGCATCTCTACTTCGCAGTTCTACAACACCAATAGCGCCAACTATCAGAAGAACTTCGCCAACACGGTGAAGACCCAGCAGGAGGCCAGCGATGGCATCCGCGTCCGGTCGGCCAAGGATGACCCGGTGGGCGCAGCGCGCTTGCTGCAGCTGGAGCAGCAGCAGAACATGCTGAAGCAGTATTCGGGCAACATCACCAATGTGCGCAATGCATTGGGCACTGCTGAGAGCACGTTGAACTCCATTGGTACCATCTTGCAGCGGGTCAACGAGCTGGCGGTGAGTTCGGGCAACGGCACGTTCACTGACTCCGATCGCAAGGCCAATGCGGATGAACTTGCGTCGCTTGAAGAGCAACTGTTCTCATTGATGAACAGCAAGGATGAAAACGGCAAGTACCTGTTCTCTGGTTCGAAGGGTGATACCGCTCCGTATACACGCAATGCTGATGGCACCTACAGCTACCAGGGTGATCAGGGCAAGTTGAACCTGCAGGTGGGTGATATGCTCAGCCTTGCGGCTAACGAGACTGGCTATGACGCATTCGAGCAGGCGCTCAATACCAGTCGCAGCGAAACCAAGCAGACATTGCCAAACCCGGACGATGGCCGCGTGAGCCTGTCCAATGGTCAGGTTTCCGGCAGCAGCGCCTACAACGATCGGTTCCGCAGTGGTGAGCCCTACACCATCGAATTCACCAGCAGCACGCAATTCAAGGTGCTTGATGCCAGCGGCAATGACGTCACGCTCGAGGCCAGCCAGGGTGGCAAGTTCGACCCCAACGGTGACAATATTTCGTTCAGTTTCCGGGGTGTGGATCTGCGCCTTGACATCACCTTTAAGGACGCAGACAAGGGTAACGAAGATACCGCCATCGCCGGGCATACATTCACCTTGAGCTCCAAGGGCGATGCCATTTCCAGCAGCCGTAGCGCTGGCAATACGTCGTCGGAGCAAGTCACTGGCGCGACCATTACCGACGAGGCCGCATACAAGGCAGCGTTCCCCACGAGCGGCGCTGTGCTCAAGTTCACTGGCACCAACACGTACGAACTCTATGCCTCTCCCATCACGTCTGACAGTCGTCCGGTGGCTTCTGGTGTGCTGGGTGGACCTAATGGCACCACTGCAACTGCCGCGGGTGTCAGCTTCGAGCTTTCCGGCGTGCCAAGTGCCGGCGATTCGTTCGGGGTCAAGGTCGATACC
Source organism: Pseudomonas sp. TR47 (assembly GCF_044143025.1). Classification (NCBI taxonomy): domain Bacteria; kingdom Pseudomonadati; phylum Pseudomonadota; class Gammaproteobacteria; order Pseudomonadales; family Pseudomonadaceae; genus Pseudomonas; species Pseudomonas sp. TR47. Next base: position 168,325 of record NZ_JBHFCS010000010.1, read on the forward strand.
CATCAGACTCAGAACGTACTCGACACCATCAGCAAGCTGCGTACCGCGCTGACCACACCGATGGACAGCGACCCGGTCGCTCGCCAGAGCTTTCTGGCTTCTCTTGACTCGGCGGTGGGTAACATCGGCAGTGCCATCAACCAGGTATCATCGTCGGTCAGTGCCATCGGTGGCCGCGGTCAGGCGCTGGATGTGCAGGCCGAGACCAACGAGGCGTTGAGCACCGAGAATATCAAGACGCAAAGCTCGATCCGCGAAAGCGACCCGGCCGAAGTGATGTTGCGCCTGCAGATGCAGACCAACATGCTGCAAGCTTCACTGCAGGCCTATGCCAAAGTTGCCGGGTTGTCGTTGGTCAATTACATCTGATTGTCTCTCCTGCTTCTTTACCGCGCCAGAGCGCCCGATCTGGCGCGGTACCTCTCCCCAAGGCCCCAACGTGAACGCACAGCCTCTCGTCAGCATTGTTATCCCGGCTTTTAATCCTCGCTTCTTCGCCATTGCGCTGCAGAGCGCGGTAGGGCAATCGTATGAGCCTCTTGAAGTGGTCGTCTGCGACGACAGCGAGGGGGATGAGATTGAAGCGATCGTGCGTTCGGTGCAGGAACAGAGCGGCAGGCCGGTGAGTTATATGCGTAACCTGCACCGGTTAGGTTTCGTCGGCAACGTGGTGCAGGCCGTGCAAATGGCCTCGGGCGAGTTGGTCAAAGTGCTGTGTGACGACGACCGGCTAATGCCTGCATGCGTGGCGAGTCAGGCAACGATGTTGGCAGAAAATCCGCAGGTCAGCCTGGCGCTAGCGCAGCGTATGTTCGTCGACGAGAACAACTATGTGCTTCCGATGCGCTTGGCCAATGCTCGGTTCGTTGATGCGGACACGCTTTTCGACGGAAACGACATCCTGTCGGTACTCAGCGATAACCCGGCCAACTTCCTTGGCAACTTTTCCGCCGCGATGATTCGGCGCGAGCAGGCGTTGAACCTGTTGAGTGCGTTGACACAGGACGCCCAGGGGTTTGTGGCCTTGCTGGACATGGCCCTGTTCTGCTGTCTGATGCGTGCAGGTCAACTGGCGCTCAGCGGTGATGTGCTGGCGGTCGAGCGCCTGCACAGCGAGCGCTTGAGCAAGCAGTCGGTGGTGGCAGCGTCGCTTGCGCTCGAGTGGAGCTGGTTGCGCCAGATGCTTGAGCAGCGAGGGGGCGAGCAAGCCCCGGCACAAGGTTGGGTGCGCTATCGGCAGCTGTCCGACGCTGCTTTGATACCTGGTCAATGGCAGGAGATGAACCTGGTGCTGCTGCTGGGTAACTGGCAGAACACCATGCACTGCCGTATCGGCAGTGAAAGCGAAAGTTACGCTGAGCTTTATCAGGCATGGATGGATGAGCGTCAGCTCAGTGCTGCGCAACTCAAGCGGCTACCTCGCACCTACATGTCCTGGCCCTGCAGGCCCAGGATCGCCGTGCTGGTGCTTGATCTAGAGGGCAGGCTTGATGAACTCAGCCAAACGCTGAGCAGTGTTCAATCACAATGCTACGCAGCCCAGGATTGTGTGGTGCTATCCGACATTGAAGGTTGCGTTTGGTCCGGTACTACTCAGCATCCTCTTGAAGGTGACTGGGTCAGCCAGGTCAATCAGGTTGTAACCGCGCTGGGCGACAGCGATTGGATTTACCTGCTACAGGCAGGTGACAGGCTTGTTGACTCAGCATTGCTGCTGCTGGCTGAGCGCATTGCGGTGATGCCGGGGCTGGGCTGTATCTACAGCGATGAAGATGCCTGGGTAGACGGTGCTCTCTGTGAGCCGATTTTCAAGCCTGATTTCAACATCGACCTGATGAGAAGCTACCCGTACATCGGGCGAACGTTAGCCTTCGATCGCGCAGCGTTCATCGCGTTCGATGGTCTCGATCCGCGCTTTGCCGACCTGGCGGCGCATGATCTGCTCTGGCGCTTGGTTGAGAGCAAAGGGCCGCAGGTCGTCGAGCACATTGCGGAAATCCAGGTGCATTCGACCCTTGGCTATGCGCAATGGATGTCGCAGGCGTCAGTGATAGCCCAAAGCGAGTGCGTTGTTCATGGGCATTTGAACCGCCTGGGTATTGCACATCATGTGCGTCACGATGAATTGCCCGTGCTGAACAGGATCGACTATCAGCATGCACAGCAGCCGTTGGTGACGCTTCTGGTCTCCTGTGATCAGCCGCTGGAAATACTCCAGCGCTGCGTGATGTCGGTCATGGAGCACACTGCTTATTCGCGCTATGAATTGGTCTTGGTCGCGCCTGGCGAAGTAGATCCCGATGTAGACAGCTGGCTTCAGGCAATGGCCGAAATCGGTGGTGCACTGCTTCGCGTACTGCGTCTGGGCGACGTTGCGGACGTCGGGCAAATGATCAACGAGGCTGGCGCCGTCGCACGTGGCGAATACCTGCTGTTGCTTTCTGCTGGGCTGCAAGTATGCGAGGGCCAATGGTTAGGTGAGCTGCTCAACCATGCTCAGCGTCCTGAAGTGGCCATCGTGGGCGCCAAGGTTGTGGATGTGCACGACAGGGTGGTTCACGCTGGCCTGGTGCTGGGGGGTAGTGGTGGCGTAGGGCTGGTTTGTGCGGGCGAGGATGGCCAGAGCCGTGGATACCTGCAGCGTTTGCAGGTGGCTCAGAACTGGAGTGCGGTGGCAGGCGATTGCCTGATGGTGCGCAAGTCTGTATTCGAAGCGTTGGACGGTTTGGATCTCGCGCAATTTTCAATGGGGTTGGGCGCAGTCGATCTGTGCCTGCGTTCCAGAAATCTGGGGTATCTGGTTGTCTGGACGCCGTATGCTTGCCTGCGTGCTATTGGATCTGTATCAGCGGAGCCCCATGCCGGTGCGACATTTGCGCAGCAATCGGCTTTCTTCGAGCGTTGGCGTGCGCTGGTCGTGCGCGATCCGGCATACAACCCGAACCTAGGGTTGGGGCGCGTCAATTTCAGCCTGGATCCGAGCCACCAAGGTAGCTGGGACCCATTCTGCGCGAGGACGTTGCCTTCAGTGCTGGCGCTGCCTGTGAATGCTTCCGCAGTTGGCGGTTACAGGGTCACCGAGCCATTTTCCCGTCTTGAAGCTGCCGGGCGTATCGTAGGAAAGGTATCGTACGAATCCCCTGACACCGTTCAACTTGCCAGAATGAACCCCGATATCATCGTGGTGCAGCTGCGCCATAACGAAGGCTCGGTTGGCGACATCGAGCGCCTGGCGAAATACTCCAATGCGCGGCGTATTTATGAAATTGACGACTACGTGCTCAAGGCGCCCAAAAAGAACAAGCATGCCCGCAACAAGCCGGCAGACATCGAACAGCACCTGCGTCGTGGCATTGGATTGTGTGATCGCGTTGTTGTGACCACTCAGGCGCTGGCAGATGCACTGGCGTCGATGCACAGTGATTTCCGCGTGGTCCCGAACATGCTTAACCCTCAGGTTTGGGGCGGCTTGAAGAGTGAGCGGGCAACGGCCTCCAAACCAAGGGTGGGTTGGGGCGGCGGCACCAGTCACACGGGAGACCTAGATATCATCGCCGAAACCGTTCGGCTCCTTGCCGATGAAGTTCATTGGGTCTTTTTCGGCATGTGCCCTGATGAACTTCGCCCGTACATGCATGAGTTTCATCCACCGGTAGCGCTGGCTGACTACCCGGCCAAGCTGGCAAGCCTGAATCTGGACCTCGCCCTGGCGCCGCTGGAGTACCATATTTTCAACGACTGCAAGAGCAACCTGCGCTTGCTGGAGTATGGCGCTTGTGGCTATCCGGTGATCTGCACCGATACCGAGGCGTACCGTGGTTACCTGCCTTGCACCCGGGTTTACAGCAATAGCACCAAGGAGTGGGTCGAAGCGATTCGCTCACACCTGGCTGACCCGGCAGCCAGTTATCGCATGGGTGATGAGCTGCGCGATGCCGTGTTACGTGACTTCGTCCTGCGCGATGACAACCTGCGGCACTGGGAGTGGGGCTGGTTGGCGGATTGATCCGCTTCGCTGCACACTGCAAGTGCTTTATAAGGGCCGCGCCGCGGCCCTAGGCGCGCGGCCTTCTTCAGCTCAGTAAGCGCTTTCAGAATCGTGAGCATGTTCTACCCCGTATGATCAAAAAAACCGACTGACCCTTCAGGCAGATTGGCGCATTTCCTGCAGTCACCCTTCGATATCGCCATAAATCCTTCACCCTGGCGGACCGGGGCGCGAAGCACATGAGGAAATCGATGAAGGCAGTCATTCTGGCGGGTGGGCTCGGCACGCGTATCAGCGAAGAGTCACACCTCAAGCCCAAACCGATGATCGAAATCGGTGGCAAGCCAATTCTTTGGCACATCATGAAGCAGTATTCGGCACACGGGATCCACGACTTCGTGATCTGCCTGGGCTACAAGGGCTACGCGATCAAGGATTTCTTCGCCAACTACTTCCTGCATACCTCTGACGTCACCTTCGACATGCGCGCCAACCGCATGGACGTGCACCAGAACTACAGCGAGCCCTGGCGGGTAACGCTGGTCGATACAGGCGAAGAAACCATGACCGGGGGGCGCCTGCGCCGCGTGGCCAAGTACCTGGTAGATGAAGAGGCGTTCTGTTTCACTTACGGTGATGGCGTCTCGGACTTGAACATTGGCGCATTGGTCGACTTCCACCTTGGCCACGGCAAGCTGGCTACCGTTACCGCTGTTCAACCGCCAGGGCGCTATGGTGCACTAGCGCGCGAAGGTAATCTGGTGCGTGGCTTCAGCGAGAAGCCACGCGGCGACGGGGGCTGGATCAACGGTGGATTCTTCGTGCTTTCGCCGAAAGTCATTCCGTATATCGCCAACGACGCCATGCCATGGGAGTCCGAGCCTTTGGCCGCCCTGGCCGAACAAAGCCAGCTGATGTCGTTCGAACACGATGGCTTCTGGCACCCGATGGACACCCTGCGCGACAAGAATCACCTGGAACAACTGTGGAGCAGCGGGGAGGCCCCATGGAAGCAATGGGACTGAACACCGCGTTCTGGGCTGGCAAGCGGGTCCTGGTCACGGGGCACACCGGTTTCAAGGGCAGTTGGCTGGTTCTCTGGTTGCAGAGCCTGGGCGCCCAAGTCACAGGCTTCGCTCTCGACCCGTCGACCGAGCCTAGCCTGTTTGAGCTGGCGCGGGTAGGCGAGGGCATCGATGATCGCCGCGGGGATGTGCGTGATCTTGGCGTGCTACTGGAGCTGGTGGCCGAAGTGCAGCCGCAGATCATCCTCCACCTGGCTGCCCAGCCGCTGGTGCGTGAAGGCTACCGGGACCCACTGGGCACCTATTCGACCAATGTCATGGGTACCCTCAACCTGTTGGAGGCAGTGCGCCAGGTGGGGGGAGTGCGCGCCTGCGTGGTCGTTACAACCGACAAGGTCTACGCCAACCAGGAGTGGGCCTGGCCTTACCGCGAGAACGAGGCGCTAGGCGGCCATGACCCCTACAGCAGCAGCAAGGCCTGCTGCGAGATCCTTGCACAATCCTACGCGGCGTCGTTTTTCCCGGCCGAGCGTCGTGCCGAACATGGCCTGAGCCTGGCCACCGCGCGCGCAGGGAATGTGTTGGGTGGTGGTGATTTTTCGCCGGAACGCTTGATTCCCGACGTGCTCAAGGCATGGTCTGCCGGTGAGCCAGTCACCCTCCGCCTGCCCCAGGCCGTGCGCCCTTGGCAGCATGCTTTGGAGCCGCTGGCAGGCTACCTGCAGCTGGCCGCCGGTTTGTACGAACAGGGTCAGCCCTTTACAGGTGCCTGGAACTTCGGTCCCGGCGATGACGACATGTGCAGCGTCGGCGAAGTGGTGCAGTTGTTGGCCAGCCAATGGCCGCAGTCCCCGGGCGTCAACTTTCAAAAGAGCGACCTGCACGAAGCCGGGCTGCTGCGGCTGGACAGCTCGCGTGCGCGCCATCTGCTCGGCTGGCGCCCACGCTGGACGCTGAACGAATGCCTCGAGCGGACGTTGGGCTGGCACTTGGCCTGGCGCAAGGGCATGGACATGCGTGCGGTCAGCCTGAGCCAGTTGAGCCTATACCAGGAGTCACTGTGAGCCAGTACACCCTACACCCTTTGCCGCTTTCCGGCTTGGCTCGCATTGAGCATCGACGGTTCGAGGATGCTCGCGGCGCCTTTTCGCGGATTTACTGTGAAGGCAGCCTGGAGCGTTTCGGCGCGCCTTTTCACATCCGCCAGGTCAACCATTCGCTGACCCGTGAGCGCGGAAGCGTGCGCGGCCTGCATTACCAGGCGGGGGCGCAGCCGGAGAGCAAGTACATCACTTGCTTGCAAGGCGAGGTATGGGACGTGGTAGTCGACTTGCGTGCCGGCTCGCCGACCTTTCTGCAATGGCATGCTGAACATCTGAAAGCCGGGGAGGGCAGCAGCTTGTTGGTGCCAGCAGGCTTCGCCCATGGCTTCCAGGCTTTGAGCGACGATGCCGAGTTGCTGTACCTGCACAGTGCCGACTACGCCACTGAGCATGAGGGCGGCCTGTCGGTGCACGACCCGCGCCTGGCCATTGCCTGGCCGTTGCCCGTGATCAATCTTTCCTCCCGTGATGAACTGCATCCGTGGCTGGACGACCGTTTTGCCGGAGTGACCTTATGAATTGCCGTGGTTGTGGCAGCGCTTTGCACCTGCCCTTGATTGATCTGGGTACCTCGCCACCCTCCAATGCTTACTTGCGCCCCGATCAACTTGCCGATCCGGAGCAGTGGGTGCCGTTGAAGGTGGCGGTGTGCGAGCAGTGCTGGCTGGTGCAGACCGAGGACTACACCCGCGCCGAGCAACTGTTCGACGCTGACTATGCCTACTTCAGCTCGTATTCCAGCTCATGGCTGGCTCATGCCGAGGCCTATGTGGCCAGCATGGTGGATCGCTTTGCATTGCATGCCGACAGTTGCGTGGTTGAAATCGCCGCCAACGATGGCTACTTGCTGCAGTACGTGGCTCAGCGCGGCATCCGCTGCCTGGGGGTCGAGCCGACCCGCAGCACCGCCGACGCGGCGCGCGCCAAAGGCCTGGATATCCGCGAGGTATTCTTCGGCCGCGACGTCGCCACGGACATGGTTTCCGAGGGCTGGAGCGCCGACCTGATGGCAGCCAACAACGTGCTCGCCCATGTGCCAGACATCAATGACTTTTTGGGCGGTTTTGCCACCCTGCTCAAGCCTGCCGGCGTGGCTACGTTCGAGTTTCCGCACCTGCTGTCGCTGATTGCCGAACATCAGTTCGACACCTTGTATCACGAGCACTATTCCTACCTGTCACTGACGGCGGTACAAAATCTTTGCCAGCGCAACGGCCTGGAAATCTTCGACGTACAAGAGCTGTCGACTCACGGTGGCTCACTGCGGGTGTTCGTACAGCGTGCCGATGGCCAGCGCCGTACGCAGGAGCTTGCTGTCGCCAGGCTATTGGCGCTGGAGGAGCAAGTCGGTGTGCGAAGTGCTGGCTTCTACACCTCGCTGGCCCCTGCTGCCGAACGGATCAAGCTGCAACTCTTGCGTTTTTTGCTCGAGGCCAAGGCTGCCGGAAAGCGTGTGGTGGGCTACGGCGCAGCAGCCAAGGGCAATACCTTGCTCAATTACGCAGGGGTCAGGGCCGACCTGCTGGCCTGGGTTGCCGACGCCAACCCGCATAAGCAGGGCAAGTTTCTGCCCGGCAGCCGCATTCCGGTAGTGGCGCCCGAGCGCCTGGCTTTGGAGCAACCAGATTACGTGCTGGTGCTGCCATGGAACCTGCTGCATGAAATCAGCGAGCAACATGCAGCTATTCGTCAATGGGGCGGGCAGTTCGTTATCGCCGTACCTGAGTTGACCGTGCTATGAGTGAACTGCATGTGCTGGTGACCGGTGCCACTGGCTTTGTTGGCCGACATCTGGTTGCCGAACTGCTGGCCCGTGGTTGTCGTGTGCGCGCCTTGGCGCGCGACGAACAGCGCGCCCGCAGCATGCCCTGGTTCGATCAGGTGCAGTTCGTTGCGGGTGACCTGCAACAGGCGAATGTCGGGCGCGTTGCCCGCTGGGTAGACGGCATTGATGTGCTTGCTCACCTGGCCTGGCCAGGATTGCCCAACTACCAGGGGCTGTTCCACCTGGAGCAGAACCTGATGGCCGACTATCGCTTTATCAAGCAAGTAGTCGAGGCAGGGGTGAGCCAGGTGATGGTCACCGGTACGTGCTTCGAATACGGCATGCAGAATGGGCCACTGGACGAGCAGTGCTCGGCGCGTCCGGCCAACCCGTATGGGCTGGCTAAACATAGCCTGCATCAGTTTCTTCAGGCGCTGCGGCTGCATCATCCGTTCACCTTGCAATGGGCGAGGCTTTTCTACCTGCACGGCGAGGGGCAGAACCCCAACAGCCTGCTGGCCGCGCTTGACCGCGCCATCGACAGTGGAGCGGCTTCGTTCGATATGTCCGCAGGCGATCAATTGCGTGATTTCCAGCCGATTACCCAGGCAGCGAGCCAGTTGGCTGGCCTGCTGCACTGCCGCGATTTTTCCGGCGTGGTCAACTGCGCCAGCGGCCAGCCGGTTGCCGTGCGCAGCCTGGTAGAGCAGCGTTTGCACGAGCGCGGCGCCAAGCTGCACCTGAACCTTGGCCGTTATCCCTATCCGACCCATGAGCCGATGGCGTTCTGGGCGGTTACTGACTGTTTGCGTCAACTGCTGCAACCCACTCTCGAGCCTGAGCGCCGCTAGCGGTTCGGGCTTGAACCGGTCATTCCCGCTGTGCGCGCAGCGCCGGCGGGCCACCCTTTTCAAGAGGCTTCACATGAGCGACAAGACGCCACAACAGGCATTCATCCAAGAATGCCAGGACGAAATCCGCGATCAAGGCAACAATACTGCGCTGCGCGAACTGGCTCAGACGTTCTACAACGAGTCGGCCAAGCACAAATACACTTACCATTTCAGCTGGATGGGCCGCCCGATCATTCAGCTGCCTCAGGATATGGTTGCGATGCAGGAGCTGATCTGGAAGCTCAAGCCAGACCTGATTATCGAATGCGGCATTGCTCATGGCGGTTCGATCATCTACTACGCGTCGATGATGGAGCTCGTGGGGCATGGCGAAGTGCTCGGCATCGATCGCGATATTCGGCCGCACAACCGCGAGGCCATCGAGAGCCACCCGATGTTCAAGCGCATCAGCATGATCGAAGGCTCAAGCATCGATTCGGCTGTGGTTGAGCAGGTGCGGGCGCTGGCTGAGGGCAAGAAGGTGATCGCGGTGCTCGACTCCAATCATACCCACGAGCACGTACTCGCCGAGTTGCGCGCTTACGCGCCGATGGTGTCGCCGGGCAGCTACTGCGTGGTGATGGACACGGTGGTTGAGGATATGCCGGCGGACGCGTTCCCTGAGCGCCCCTGGGGAGTTGGCGACAACCCGCGCACCGCGGTGTGGGCGTATTTGAAGGAAAGTGAGGACTTCGTTATCGATGCCGAAATCCATGACAAGTTGCTGATCACCGTTGCGCGTGATGGCTACCTGCGCCGCGTGCGCTGAACCCTCGAACAGGCAGGAGCAGATATGCAGGTACATCCACGGCACTCAGGTGATGCGTCGTTCAAGGACCGCCTCACACTGGTATTGCTTACCCACAATCGCCCGGAGTTTTTGCGCCGGACCTTGTGTTATTACCGCAACTACCCGGCCAGCATTCTGGTGCTGGATTCGTCGCTGAAGGCGGACGATGGGATTGCTCACGATTACCCAGGCGTCGATTATCGGCATCTGCCGCAGTTTTCCTATACTGCGCTGCAGGACAAGCTGGCTTACGGGGTCAACGAAGTTGTCACACCCTTCATGCTCTTCATGGCAGTTGACGACTTCCTGCTGCAGGACGGCATAACGCGCTCGCTGGAGTTCCTCGAACAGAACCCAGATTACGGTCTGTGCCATGGCTACGGCATGATGTATGTGGCCGGTGGTGCGCAGGTCGAATACTACAAGCGTGACAATCGGGTACAGGAAGACTACTGCTCGGAAGACCCGGAGCAACGCCTGCTCGAGTTCATGGGCCAGTTCCTGCCGCCCTTCTATGCGGTGACCCGCACCGACCTTTTGCAGCAGTGGTATGCGCTGCTGCCGCCGGGGACCAGCTTCGAGTGGCAGGAGATCGGCCATTCCTTCTACCTGCTGGCCAATGCCAAGGTACGAATCCTGCCAATTCCTTTCGCGGTGCGGGAGGGTAATTACGGTGGCTCCGAGCACGGTACCAACGTACTCACGGTGCTTGCCTTGCAGGATGAGAAGTCGCGCCAAGGCCGCGAAAACTTTGCGGCGTTTCTCGCTTCGATTCCTACCGGGCTAAGCAGCAGAGGCACTGAGGCAGTCAAAAATATCGCCCTGGAGAGCTTCAAGTGCATGGCAGAGGGGCTGTTGACCGGACGGGCCCTGCAAGCTTGCCCAATTGTTCGCTCCGAATGGCTGCAGCGGGTGAGCGAGCCCAAACGGATTTTTGGCGAGCAGCAGTTCGTTGAACTGCCGTTTTACAACAAGCCGTTTTTCGATTTGCTGACCGAGATGGAATTCCATATTCACACCATGCCGGCCGGGCGTCTGCAACTCGACGAGCTGGAATCGATCTTGCAGCGGCAATGGCAGTTGCTCCAGGCGCGTGCCAGCGATGATGCGGCTGCGCAGCGCACCCGGCTGTGGGAGGCGCTGGCTATCAGCCCGTTCAACCGCACAGTGGTCGAGCGCCTGCTGGTACTGCTGGAACAGGATGACGATAGCCAGGCTGAGGCCGAGCAGTTGCTTGAGTGGTCGCGTCGGCTGGAGTCGGTTCCTTGCTTCGACAGTCAGACGTTGTTGAGCAGCATGCCGTCGGGGCGCCTGCTCAATTGGCTGAAGGCCCGTGAACCGAGTGCCGAGCAAGCCCGAAAAGCCGCGCAGCGTCTGGAGCTGCATCGCGGCGGCCCAAGTTTCGGCATTCTGCTGCTCGATCTGCAGGATGACATGGTCAAACTTCAGGCGACCTTCGACAGCCTCATGGATGGCCATGCGCGCGCGTTCAAGGTTGTCGTGCTGACCACCGGCGAGCCGCCGGCGGTGACCAAACCGCAACAGACTGTGCACTTCATCAAGGTTACCCAGCAGGACTACGTCCAGCGCATGAACGAGGCTGCCAGGCAGTTGGGCACAGACTGGATCATGTTGGCCGAAAGTGGCGATCGGTTTACCGTGGCTGGCCTAATGCGTGCCGGGCTCGAGTTGCTGGGCGCCGAGGGTGTGCGCGCGGTGGCTATGGATGAGCTTCAGGTTCAGGCCAATGGTTCGCTGAGCGACGTCTTGCGCCCGGGCATCAACCTTGACCTGCTGCAGAGTGTGCCGGGCCAGATGGCTCGGCATTGGTTGGTGCGTCGTGACCTATGGCTGGAAACGGGGGGGTTTGACGCACGATACCCGCTGGCGCTGGAGTTCGACCTGTTGCTGCGCCTGATTGCCCAGGGTGGCATGGCTGGCCTCGCCCATCTGGCCGAGCCGCTGTTGGTCTGCGCGGCGCCGGACAACAGCAGCCACGAACAAGAGCGATCTGTGCTGGCACGGCATGTCGTTCTGCGTGGTTATGCTGCGTCTGTCGGGTCTGCACATCCAGGCACGCTGTCGGTTGAATACCGGCACGAATCGCGGCCGCTGGTCTCGATCATCCTGTACTGCCAGGACAACTTCACGCAATTGCAAGCATGCCTGATCAGCGTGCTGCAGCGCACCCGCTATCAGCACCACGAGATTCTCATCGCCGACAATGCCAGCCAGTCGCCGGAGCTGCGCGAATGGCTCGACAGTTTGCAGGCCGCCGGTGGCCGGGTGCGGGTGATTCGCAGTGAGCTGGCTGTGGTGCCGATCGCGATGGTCAATTTGGCCTGGCAGCAAGCGAGTGGCGAGTACCTGGTGCTGCTCGACAGCGAAGTCGAGGTGCTCAATGCCAACTGGCTGGAAGGTTTGCTCAACCACGCCCAGCGTCCGGAAGTGGGGGTGGTGGGTGGCAAGTTGCTGAGCCCCGAGGGCGCGGTAGCTGAGGCAGGCCTGGTACTGGCGGGGCGGGCGGGGGTGCGCGCGGCATTTGTAGGCGAGGCCAAGGATGCGTCGGGTTACATGAAGCGTCTGCAGGTCGAGCACGGTGTTTCGGCGGTGTCGGGGTGCATCATGCTGGGTGTCGAGCTGCTGCGCGCTGTTGGTGGCCTTGATGAGCAAGCGTCCAGCGTGCGCGCTGCGCAGGTCGACCTGTGCCTGCAAGCGGCAGCCGCTGGCTTGCTCGTCGTCTGGACGCCGCAGGCTCAGGCCGTACGGCATGCCCAGGTGAATGATGATGCGATGGCTTGCCCGCAACTGCGTGAGCGCTGGGCCCATGCCTTGGTTCAGGATGCCTTCTACAACGGCAACCACAGCCGTGACGGCAAGTTGTTCAGCCTCGAGCTGGATGGCCGGGTTGATTGGCAGGCACTGATCGCCTGACTGCTGCGCATAAGCCGCTCAACGCCATGGCTGCCGCTCGGTGCTCATGGCGTTGAAGTTGGGGCTGCTGTGCGGCCCCGATGGCTTTGACAGCAGTGCCCTGCTCGATTCGACAAAAAGAGCGTGACTTAAGAGTCAGAGCGCGCATCTTCACTGTATATTGTCGAAACCGGGAACCGCCGTCGCCCCCGGACAAGACGTCAGGGATCACCGTATCGCCTGGCGTTTTGCCGTTTTGGCCGTAGCGGGTATTTCGCTGTTACTGAATTGGGAAGCCATATGATTGGCATAAAAAGCATCGCCAGTTACGTGCCAACTGAAGGCGTGGACAACTACGCTCAGGGCGCGAAATTCGGCAAGGACCAGGATTTCATCTTTGGCAAGATTGGTTCGACCTTCTTGCCGCGCAAGGAAGCCGCCCAGGAAACCTCCGACCTTTGCGTCGAGGCCGCCAAGAATCTGTTCGCTGCCAATCCATCGCTGGACCCCGCATCCATCGATGCTGTGATCGTCGTTACCCAGAATGGTGACGCTGAAGGCCTGCCGCATACTGCCGCCATCGTTCAGCACAAGCTCGGCCTGCCGACTGCCATTGCCGCTTTCGACATCTCCTTGGGCTGCTCGGGCTACGTTTATGGCCTGTACGCGATGAAGGGCTTCATGGAAGCCGCCGGTTTGAAGAACGGTCTGCTGATCACCGCCGACCCCTATTCGAAGATCGTGGACCCCGAAGATCGCAATACCACGATGCTGTTTGGCGATGCTGCCACAGCGACCTGGATGGGCGAGGGCGCTACCTGGCAGCTGGGCAAGTCACTGTTCGGTAGCGACGGTTCAGGCGCGGAGCACCTGCGCACCACCGACGGCAAGTTTTTCATGAACGGCCGTCAGGTCTACAACTTTGCACTCGTCAAAGTGCCAGCGCACTTGCAGCAGTTGCTTGAGGCAAGCGACCTGCAGGCCAGCGATATCGACCTGTACTGCTTGCACCAGGGCAGTGCGGCGATCGTCGATGCAGTATCGGCGCGCTTTGTCGAAGGTGAGCACAAGCAGAAGTTCGTCAAGGATATGGTCGAGACCGGCAACACCGTGTCGTCGAGCATTCCGCTGCTGCTTGAGAAGCACGTGCTCGGCTCGCAGCACCAGCGTGTGGCGCTCAGCGGCTTTGGTGTGGGCCTTTCTTGGGGATCGGCAATCCTTGAAAAGGCGCCTGAGTAACGATACAGGCTTAGGTCGTCCGATGCGCCAGGCATCGGACGATTTTTCCGGATCAGACCCGGAAGTAGCCAACCGTCGAATCGAACGGCAGGCGTTTGAGTTCGACCTTGTTCAGGTCCAGAACGTCGCGCAATGCGGCGGTTTCGCCGGGGAAGTTGCGGTAGGCGACTTCGTCTAGCACCACGATTGCACCCTTCGGCATGTAAGGCAGGAAGGTTTCCAGCGCTACTTTGGTCGACGCGTAGAGATCGGTGTCCAGAATGAGCATAGCCACCACCAGGTCTGGGCGAGTCTTAACGAAAGCCGGTACAGTTTCCAGGATGTCACCCTTGACGATTTCGCAGCGCGGGATGCGATTGACCGGGCGCACCAGGTCATTGGTGTCAATCATTTCCTGAAGGATCGAGTCATCGGTGTCGGAGAACATCGTTTCGTTGATGTCCGTCGGATCATTTTCCTTGTCGATGCTGGCAAAGCCCTGGAAGGTATCAAAGCCGATGATCGATCGATTGATCGCATACGGTTCCAGAATCATCGACAGGTGCATGTAGAGCATCAGCGAATTGCCTTTGTAGACTCCGCACTCGACGATAGCGCCAGGTACGTCCTGGGCCATCTTGAACAGTTCCATGCGCGACAGCGCGGCGGTGACTGTGATCCGATTAGCGAACACGAACGGCGCATCGGCGACGTACTGGGCGTCTACCTTGTTCAGCACGGTGGCACGTTTTTCGTTGTACTCAACTTCTGCGGCGGTCAGGCGGCGCTTGGTCATGGGTTAACTCCCTGGAATCTAGAAAAGTCGCTGGCGTGGAAAAGGTCTTTGAAGCCGGCGTGAGCGTCTACGCAGCCACTGTCTACGTTGATCGCGCCGCGCTTGTTGATCAGGTCTTGCAAGTGAATCAGGCGAAAATCGACGCTGAAGCGCACCTGGTCAGTGGTGTTGGCAACGGTGCCGTGCAGGTGCGAGCCGCTGAAAATCAACATCTCGCCGCTGTTGCCGGCAATGCGCAGTTCCGAACGCGCATCGATGTCTTCCAATGGCACCGGGTGCACGCGGTTTTCCTGGGTAACGTTGTCCTTGGCCTTGAAGCGTTGCTCTGTAATCCAGTGCTCCAGGCTCCAGCCGTCGGATGAGTTTTTAACCGGCCGGTCGAAGTAGGCCGGGTTGATCATCATGGTCTGCTCAGGCTTAAGCGAATACAGAGGCATCCAGGTGTTGATCTGGCAGTCGACATTGCCATACCAGGTATCGCGATGCGGCTTGTAGGCGTAGCTGACGCCTGCATGCAGATAGTCATAGTTGGGCACTACCCGCACGCGTGGAACGTCGAACAGGTATTCTGCCGGGTCGGCGCCGACTTCTTGAATGAACGCATGGATCAGCGCCTTGGCCTCTTCGCCATTGGTGAAGTGGCGTTTCAGGGCGGTAACACGTTCGATAAAGGTCTCGACCGGCATCATCTTGTGCAGCGACTGATGATCGGTTTCACCCTCAAAGGCTTGAGTGATGCAGTCTCGGGCGAGTGTGCACAGCGCGTGCGCGCTGCGCAGAGAGGTGTCAAGGAAGATGTCACCCCGGTAGATGTCATCGCGAAGAGCTGGCCTGTTTTTCGTCTGATTTATGTGTAGGTTCATGCCTGTATCGAGCTCTTGGAGGGTTCGAGAAGGTATCGGGCCTGTGGTGCTAGGCTCTGTTCGGGTCAGGGCTGCTCGGCTCGGGCGTTCACAGGCTGACAGCGTGAGGTGAAATTGGGATCGGCCGCTTGGCGGGCAACTTTAGAATATGTTGATCGTTTTGGCGCAGTGAATGGCTATGACAGGTCTTGAGCAGGCTATTAGCTGAATGGTTATGGCGAAATGTCTGGTAGCTTCAGTGTCCCTTGTGAATGCAA